>CAIYYX010000104.1 GCA_903930535.1 uncultured Sterolibacterium sp.
CCTTTCAGCTCACCGCACCCAGCCCCTTCGATTCTCGAAAGCCAGGCCCACTTCCAACCATCAACCTCCCCAAGCACCCACACCTATCGGTTGTCTGGTTTTTAAAGATCTTGTTTCAGTGCCTATTTGGCGCCGGTTTCTCGCTGCTTTTGTAATGGCTGCTTGGCAACGAGAGGGGCGAATTATACAGACCGAAAAACATCGGTCAAGGCTTTTACCAAATTATTTCAGTTTGCTTGCGAAATGACTTCGCCCGTCCCGAAATTAAAGCAGTTTGGCGCGGGCAAACTTGCGCTTGCCGACCTGCAGCACCAGGGTATCGCCGGCGACGAGCAGCAAGCTCTTGTCTGCGACCTTCTCGCCGTTGATCCTGACGCCGCCGCCTTCGATCTGGCGCAAGGCCTCGGAAGTGCTGGCCGTCAGGCCGGCCTGCTTCAGCGCCTGGGCAATAGGCAGGGAGCCATTGACTGCGGTCAGGATCACCTCAGGAATCTCGTCTGGCATGGCGCCGCGAGTGAAGCGCGCCTCGAAGTCAGCCAGCGCATCTTCTGCCGCGCCGCGGCTGTGGAACCGGGTGACGATTTCCTGCGCCAGCATCACCTTGACGTCGCGCGGGTTGCGCCCGGCTCCGACTTCGGACTTCAGCTTGGCAATTTCCTCGCTCGCACGGAAGGACAGCAGTTCGTAGTAGCGCCACATCAGTTCGTCTGAAACAGACATCAGCTTGCCGAAGACTTCCTTAGCCGGTTCTGCGATGCCGACATAATTGCCCAGCGACTTGGACATCTTGTTGGTGCCGTCGAGTCCTTCCAAAAGCGGCATCATCAGCACGCACTGCGGTGCCTGGCCGTAGTGCTTCTGCAATTCGCGGCCGACCAGGAGATTGAATTTCTGGTCGGTACCACCAAGTTCAACATCCGCCTTCATCGCCACGGAGTCGTATCCCTGGCAGAGCGGATAGAGAAACTCGTGGATGGCGATCGGCTGGTTGGCGGCATAACGTTTAGAAAAGTCGTCGCGTTCGAGCATGCGCGCAACCGTGTTAAGCGAGGCCAACCTGATCATGCCGGCGGCGCCGAGCGGCTCGAACCAGACAGAATTGAAACAGATCTCGGTCTTGTCCGGGTCGAGAATCTTGAACACCTGATCCTGATACGTCTTGGCATTTTCCAGGATCTGTTCGCGCGAGAGCGGCGGACGCGTCGTATTCTTGCCGGAAGGGTCGCCAATCATGCCAGTGAAGTCACCGATCAGGAACATTACATGGTGGCCAAGCTCCTGAAAATGGCGCAGCTTGTTAATCAGCACCGTGTGGCCGAGGTGGAGATCAGGGGCGGTCGGATCGAAACCAGCCTTGATACGCAGGGGACGGCCGCTCTTTAACTTGTCGACGAGTTCGGCCTCGACCAACAGTTCATCGGCGCCGCGTTTGATCGCGGCAAGTTGGGCTGAGATTTCCATGGCGTGCCAGGTGGGGAGCAGCTCCGTGTTAAACTGCGCGGAACTTTTGCCTGCTCCCTGATGAATAAGACGCGAATTCTAGCGCATCTCCAAGCCTTTCGTGCAGCCAAGCCAGGTCCATTCTGGGCCACGGCGGGAGTCGCCATGCTATCGCTGTTCGGCATGGTGGCGGCTTTCGGGACGGCACCATCGACGCTCGAATTGCAGGTGCCGCAGCAAACAGTGGTCGAGCAATTGGTGCCGGCCATTGGCGTGACGGGCAGTCAGGGTAGTGAATTTTTCGTGCGTGAAAGTCGCATCCTGCGCGGCGATACCGTCGCCAGCCTGCTATTGCGCCTGGGTGTGCAAGACGATGCCGCCTTCCAGTTCCTGCGCAATGAGCGCGTCACTCAAACGATTTTTCAGCAGATGCGCCCGGGCAAGCCCGTGACCGCCTATGTCGGCGACAACGGCGAACTGCAAAGCTTGATTTACCCCCTGAACAGCATGGACCGCGCTCTTTTCGTCGTGCGCAAGAACGGCCGCCTTCAGGCAGCCGAGCAGGCCCTCGAACTGGAAACCCAGGTGCAGATGAAATCCGGCGAGATCCGCTACTCGCTGTTCGGCGCGACCGATGCGGCAGGACTGCCAGACAGTATCGCAATCCAGCTCACCGACATGTTCGGCGGAGACATCGACTTCCACCGCGACCTGCGCCGTGGCGACCATTTCTCTGTTGTTTTCGAATCCCTTACCCATTTTGGCAAGCCGGTGCGTAGCGGACGCATTCTTGCTGCAGAATTCATCAATCAGGGCAGGAGCTACCGTGCCTTCTGGTATGCCGATGCGGATGGCAAGGGTGGGTACTACACATCTGAAGGCAAAAACATTCACAAGGCCTTCCTCCGCTCTCCCTTGGAGTTCTCGCGCATCACTTCCGGTTTCACTTCTGCCCGCTTCCACCCGATCCTGCATAAATGGACTGCCCACAGGGGAATCGATTATGGCGCTCTGACCGGCACCCGCGTGAAATCCACGGCCGACGGCGTGGTCGAGTTCGTTGGCAACCAGAACGGCTACGGCCGGGCCGTGATCCTGCGTCACCAGGGTCGTTACACCACCCTTTATGGCCATCTTTCAGGTTTCGCGGCGGGCATGAGGAAGGGCGCCCGCGTGGCGCAAGGCGATGTCATCGGCTATGTCGGTGCCTCAGGATGGGCTACCGGACCGCACCTGCACTACGAGTTCCGCAATAACGGCGCCTACCAGAATCCACTGGCCATTGCCCTGCCCAGCGCGCCGCCGCTCACCCCGAATCAACTGGGCCCGTTTCGCGCACAGGTTGAACCCCAACTGGCGCGACTCAATCTCATCCAGGGCAGCAACCTCGCCTTACTCGACTAGCGAGTGGCTGCGCCTGACCTCATCATCGGCCTGATGTCGGGTACCAGCCTCGATGGGGTGGACGCGGCCTTAGTCGATTTCTCGGGGAATGTCCCGAGCGTTCGCGCAACCTACTACCTGCCCTACCCCGGGGAAGTACGCGAACAGACGCTTCGCCTGCATGAACTGGAGGGAATCCACCTAGCCATGATGCTGGCCAACCGTTTGGCGCAAATCTATGCGGAAGCGGTGAACACCGTCCTCAAAGAGGCCTCCCTGCCGGCCGCTGCCGTGCGCGCGATCGGCTGTCACGGCCAGACCATCCGCCATCAGCCAAAGCATGGCTATTCGCTGCAACTCAACAACCCTGCGCTGCTCGCTGAACTGACCGGTATCGCCGTCATCGCCGACTTCCGCAGCCGCGACATCGCCGCCGGCGGTCAAGGGGCGCCGCTGGTGCCCGCCTTCCACGACAGGCTGTTTCGTCATGCCTCACGCCACCGCGTCATCCTGAACATCGGCGGCATCGCCAATCTCACGAACTTGGCTCCTGGTCGCCCAACCAAAGGCTTCGATTGCGGCCCGGGCAACCTGCTGCTGGACGCCTGGGCACAGCGCCATCTTGGCCGACCCATCGACGAGAGCGGGTCCTGGGGGGGGACAGGCCGGATACTGCCCGAACTGCTGGGCCAACTACTCGCTGATGAATATTTCAGCCTGGCTCCGCCAAAGAGTTGCGGCCGGGAACAGTTCAGCCTCTCCTGGTTGGCAGCACGCCTCACCGGAAACGAGGCTGCCGCAGATGTCCAAGCCACACTCGCGGCCTTGACGGCGACGGCGGCACAGCGTGCAATCGAGGACAACTGCGGGGGTGCGGATGAACTCTATATCTGCGGCGGCGGTGCCCACAATGCAGCCCTGCTCGGACAAATTGAACGCCTGCTGCCGGCAACCCAGGTGATGAAGACCGATGCGCTCGGCCTGCCGGCCGATTGGGTGGAAGCCGTGGCATTCGCCTGGCTCGCTCATCGAACTCTGGCAGGTCTGCCCGGCAACCTGCCGGAAGTGACCGGTGCGCGCGGTCCGCGCGTATTGGGCGCGATCTTCCCGGCGTAAACGCTGAAGGGGCGCTGACGCGCCCCTTCTCGCGAAAAAAGCTTTCCCGCTCAGGCCGAAAAAGACGAACCGCAGCCGCAGGTGGAAGCGGCGTTTGGATTCTTGATGACAAACTGTGCGCCCTCAAGACCTTCAGAATAGTCGATCTCTGCGCCGACCAGATACTGATAGCTCATCGGATCGATCAGCAAGGTGACGCCGCTCTTCTCGAGAATGGTGTCGTCCTCGTTGCACACCTCGTCGAAGGTGAATCCATACTGGAAACCGGAACAACCGCCGCCGCTGACGAACACGCGCAGCTTCAGTTCGGCATTGCCTTCTTCGGTGATCAATTCCTTCACCTTGTTGGCGGCGTTATCGGTGAAAACAACCGGCGACGGCATATCAGTCATGGCATTCATTGGCTAAGCTCCTATAAATTTGTTCGTTCGATTATCGCGACATTCGCCTGGGCAGTCAATTTCTTCAATTGCTCGAAGCGAGCTTCAATTCCTTGGCCTTGCCTGAGGGCAAAGCACCCTGATGCACCAATCGGCCTTGAACCACGGCACCAAGATGTATCTCTATGGTGTTGTACTGCAAGTCACCTGTGACTCGTGCATGGGACTGAAGTTCCAGGAATTCGCTGGAAGACACCGGGCCGATCACCGTGCCGTTAATGACCAGGTGCGAAACACTGATCTCGCCTTCGATGCACGCATGCTCACTCACCACCAGTGTGCTCGACTGGTCGCCGTTGGTGAGCACATTGCCCTTGACCTCGCCATCGACGCGCAAACCACCGCTGAAGGTGACATTGCCCTCTATCCTGGTGCTGGCGCCGATCAGGCTGTCTATGCGGCCCTGCGGCTTGCTGGATTTTTTCGTAAACATGGGAAGCCCTTTCTCACATGGCCACGCTCTTTGACGCCTTGAGTTCGCCCTCTTGCAACAGGCGCACTTCCACGCTCTTGACCCGAGCGCCTGCAGGAATCTTGAAAGTGCCTTCGATGCGCCGGAAGTGCTTAAAATTAATGATGTATTTCTTTGCTGCGGGATCAGTGGCGGAAGGCAAAACCATCATAACACTTTTACCATCCTGTTGCATATTGACCGCAAACTGCAGGCTACCGTTGAACTCCGGGTCTTTCTTGCCCCCGCGCATAGCCACCAGCATGCGGTAGCGGTACTGATCGGCGTCGGCTTCGATGCGGAGTCCGTTGATGCTCAGGTTTCCCTCCGGGCCTTCTGCCTGAGCGAGGTTTTCGAATACGGACAAGTCTTCCTTGAGTTTGACATTTTCCTCTTCCAGAGCCTTGACCTGGCGTGTCAGCTGCTGCTGGGCGGTCAGTTCGATCTGCAACTTGCTTTCACTGGCATCGGCAAAGCTGCGCAGCCTTGATACCTCCCGGGTCAATTCGGCCGACTTTGCGCGAAGGCTGCCAAGTTCTTCTTCAGTCGCGCTTCGATCAAAACCCGCGAAGCGGCGTCCGGCATCATAAATCCAACCCGCGAGAGCGAGCGAGACCGCCAGTACGGCGACGACACCCAAGGCGTGCCAGTGCCAAGGCAAATGGGTACGCACCGCAACGCGCGGTGCGGATATGCCAAAACGCCCGCGCCAACGGCGCAGCGTCAGGGCAAGACGGGTATTTGCGAGAGTCCAGCGCACTCGTCGAACCCGAACATCAGATTCATGTTCTGCATCGCCTGGCCAGCCGCACCCTTGACGAGGTTATCGATCACCGCCAGCACCACCAGGGTATCACCGCCCTGGGGGCGATGGACGGCGATACGGCAGATGTTGGCCGCTCGCACCGAACGTGTCTCTGGATGGCTGCCGGCAGGCAGCACATCGACGAAAGGCTCAGCAGCATAGCGCCTCTCGAACAGGGCCTGGAAATCCTCCTCGCGATTGATGCGGGCGTAGAGCGTGGCATGAATGCCGCGAATCATCGGCGTCAGGTGTGGCACAAAGGTCAATCCCACCTCATGACCGGCGGCCAGGGACAACCCTTGGCGGATCTCGGGCAGGTGACGGTGGCCTGGGACACCATAGGCCTTGAAATTGTCGGAAGCCTCGGCGAAGAGTAGATGCGTCTCTGCCTTGCGACCGGCGCCCGAGACGCCCGACTTGGCGTCGGCAATCAGGTGGGCGTAATCGACGCAACCGGCCTCCACCAGGGGCAGAAATCCCAACTGGGTCGCGGTTGGATAGCACCCGGGATTGGCAATGAGGCGGGCTCCACGGATCTTGTCGCGATTCACCTCGGGCAAGCCATAGACTGCGCCGGCCACCCGATCCGGGCAGGCGTGACGCTGACCATACCATTTTTCCCAAAGTGCCACATCCTTGATGCGGAAATCTGCGGCGAGATCGATGACGCGCACCCCAGCGTCCAACAACGCAGGGGCCTGCTGCATGGCGATGCCGTTGGGCGTGGCGAAGAACACCAGGTCGCAGGTCTCAAGCTTTGCCGCTGCCGGATCGCTGAACTTCAGGCCAACACGGCCGCGCAAACTGGGGAACAGGTCGGCCACCGGCGTGCCCGCCTCGGCGCGAGAAGTCACGGCAACGAGTTCGACCATGGGATGCTGCGCCAGCAGCCGCAGCAACTCTACGCCCGTGTAACCTGTTCCGCCGACGACCCCGACTCTTATCATGCTTTCGCTCCAGAAGCTTTGCTGGCTATGGTAAGCCAGGGATCAGACACCGGGCAAGTTGGATGAGCGATCAAGAAAGACAAAAAAGCCGCCAAGTATAAGCTTGGCGGCTTGTTGTGTTTCTTGCCAAAGCTTAGCGCTTGGAGAACTGCTTGCGCCTACGCGCCTTGTGGAAGCCGACTTTCTTGCGTTCCACCTCACGCGCGTCGCGCGTGACGAAGCCGGCCTTGGATAGCGCCGGCTTGAGCAGCGCGTCATACTCGATCAGGGCACGCGTGACGCCGTGACGAACCGCACCGGCCTGGCCAGATTCGCCGCCGCCGATGACATTCACCATGATGTCGAAGGTGGCGATATGCTGTGTCAGTTCAAGCGGCTGACGCACCACCATGCGCCCGGTTTCGCGGGAGAAGAAATCATCCACAGGCTTGTCATTCACGACAAACTTGCCAGAACCCTGTTTCATGAACACGCGCGCCACTGCAGTCTTGCGTCGGCCCGTTCCGTAATAATAATTCGCTGCCATAAAGTTCCTATCAAACAACCAGCGTTTTTGGCTGCTGCGCGGCATGAGGATGCTCAGTGCCGGCGTAGCATTTCATTTTCTTCAACATCGCGTAGCCCAGCGGGCCCTTGGGCAGCATGCCCTTGACCGCTTTCTCCAAGATACGGCCAGGGAAGCGCTGCTGCAGCTTTTTGAAATTTGTTTCGTAAATGCCGCCGGGGTAGCCGGTGTGACGATAATAGGTCTTGTCCTCGGCCTTATTGCCGGTGACTCGCAGTTTCTCGACATTGACGACAACGATATAGTCGCCACCATCGACGTGCGGCGTATATTCAGGCTTGTGCTTGCCGCGCAAGCGACGTGCGAGCCCGGCGGCCAGGCGGCCCAGCACCATATCGCTGGCATCGACTACGAACCAGTCGTGCGTGACCTCGTGCTGCTTGGCAGAAAAGGTTTTCATGAGTTCCTCAGCATCCATCGCCCGCGCAGGGGCTCTTTTCGAAAACCGCGTATTCTAAGACAGCAACGAGCCTCCTGTCAAACTGATACGGGCAAAAAAAAGCGCAATCCCCGAAGGGTTGCGCTAAATCCACACCAAAGGAGGAGGGTGGAGGAGACAGCGGTCAAATGCGTTTGAGGTAATGTCCAATCGCATTCCAGTTAACTTTATTATGCACAAATATATTGTGCATTGCAAGGTATATTTAAATTACTCGTAATATTATTTACCTTTCTTTGGTTTTCTGAAACATCATCTTGATATTAAACAAATAGCGACCAATTTACCGCTATATATTTAGTTTTATCAATCGGGTTTTTATCAAAAAATAATTTACTGTGAATAATTATTGTTGCGGCGCAGCATATCAACTGGCATGCCGCAACCCGGGTCAAACGCTACAATGCGCGCGAATCATTACTGAGGAATATCGAACATGGAATGCAGCGTACGCTGGTTTGATGGCATGAGCTTCGTCGCAGAAACTGGCAGCGGCCACCTGGTGACGATGGACGGTGCCCCCGATGCAGGCGGCCGTAACCTGGCGCCACGGCCTATGGAGTTGGTGCTTGCCGGCGCCGGGGGTTGCACTGCGTTCGACGTGGTCATGATTCTCAAACGCGGGCGGCAGGAGGTTACTGGCTGCGAGGTGAAGTTAAGCGCAGAGCGCGCCGACGCCGATCCCAAGGTATTCACCAGCATCCACTTTCACTTTGTCGTGAAGGGGAAGGCTCTGAAGCCCGAGGCGGTTGAACGAGCGATCAAACTCTCTGCTGAAAAATATTGCTCGGCCTCCATCATGCTGGGCAAGACCGCCGCGATCACCCACGACTGGGAGATCGTCGAGGTTTAAATGCGGTAGGTGGTCTCAGTCATCAGTTTTGAGGCAAGCCGCATCAGATTTTTCACCGGCGCGGGGAGTTCATGGGCTCCGAGGCGCATCGCGGTTTGTCCGTGGCTGACTTCATCCTGCCGCATTTGCTCGAGTATTTCCCAGGAGCGGACATCTTTCTCCGGCAGCCGCGCCTTGTGGCTGTCCAGATGCGCTTCGACTTGGCGCTCGGTCTCGGCGAGAAACCCCAGACTCCATGCGTCGCCGAATTTCCCGGCCACGATTCCCATTGCCAGCGCCCCCCCATACAAAAGCGGATTGAGCAGGCTCTTTCGCCCCCCAAGTTCGGCGATACGCCGTTCGGTCCAGGCCAAATGCTCGGTTTCCTCCCACGCCGCCTGCTCAAGGGCTGTCCTGATCGCCGAATCATGCGAAGTCAGCGCCTGCCCCTGGTACAGCGCCTGGGCGCAGATCTCGCCGCAGTGATTGACGCGCATCAACGCCGCGGCGTGGTGACGTTCGGCTTCGCTGAGTTCGGCTTCGGGCAGGGTGGCGCCCGGTACGGCGCGCGCCGTCGGCGCCGGCGCGAACACCGTGCGCAAGGCCTTGTCGAACTCGCTAATCAAGCGGTCAATCGCCATATGAATACTCCATTTTAGAGCGCGCGCCTGTTCTTGCCGAGCCGCAGCGCCTCTCGGCCCTCCTCCGGATTGGCGATGGGGGTACGGTCAGGGCAGAAATAATCGCTGTAGAGCGCCGCGTGATGACGATTGACAGCCTTGTTTTCAATTCGCAGCCAGTCCTCGGCCCGGGCCTTCCCCCAAGTGCCATCGCTGCGTCCGGTCGCGTAAAGCTTATACTCGACGGAACTGCAGCGCATGCCTTCGAAGCTGATGTTTGTCGCCCCGCCTGCCGTCTTCACCACCAGCACGTAGCGGACCACGCCATCCGTGCCGACGCTCAAGCTCGAACCATCGATGAAAAAATGGTTGCTGGTCGCGGCGCTGACGTAAGCCTCGAGCAGGTTTTCCTGCTTGGGAAACGCCGGTAGGGTGGTTTCGCCCTCAACCCATTTTTCCGGGGCCCTATAGTAGGGGTCTTCGGCCGCGGCCGTGGCGCAGAGAAAGAGCATTGCGAGCCCGAGTCTTTTCATCTTCAGGCGTCCATATCCAGGCCTGAGAGCGCCGCCCAGTTCGGTCTGCGCTCGGCTGGATGGAACAGCAGATGGCGGGCGAGTTCGGTCAAGGCCTGCTGATAAACGACGCGCTTGAACTCAATCACCGCTTCCAGCGGCACCCAGTACTCGTTCCAGCGCCAGGCGTCGAACTCCGGGTGGTCGCTGGCCCGCAAACAGACATCGGTATCGCGGCCGATGAGCCGCAAGAGAAACCAGATCTGCTTCTGACCCCGGTAAGTGTTTCGCCACTCCCGGCGGATCCAGTGTTTGGGCACATCGTAGCGCAGCCAGTCGCGGGTGCGGCCGAGGATCTCGACATGGGACGGCAACAGGCCGACTTCCTCATAGAGTTCGCGGTACATCGCCTGTTCCGGCGTCTCGCCCTTGTCTATGCCTCCCTGGGGAAACTGCCAGGAGTGCTCCCGGATGCGCTTCCCCCAGAAGACTTCGTTGTGGCTATTGACCAGGACGATGCCGACGTTCGGGCGATAGCCTTCACGGTCAAGCATAATGCAACCTTCAATTCTTCAATTGGACTGTCTGCATTTTTTCACAGTTTGGCCGCTAAGAGAAGGATGGCATACCTCCGACGGAGATTCTTGCCCGGCGCTTGCCCCGCGTTTGCCCGCATTTACCTAATGCGCGCGGTAGAATCCGCCTTTTGCTTTTCCGGATTACCCCATGCGCGCCAGTCAATTCTTCATCTCCACCCTCAAGGAAGCTCCATCGGATGCCGAAATCGTCAGCCATCAGCTGATGCTGCGCGCAGGCCTCATCCGCCGCCTAGCCGGAGGGATTTACACCTGGATGCCGCTGGGCCTGCGCGTGCTGCGCAAGGTGGAAGCGATCGTGCGCGAGGAGATGAACCGCGCCGGCGCGATCGAGTTATTGATGCCCGCTGTGCAGCCGGCCGAGCTTTGGCAGGAATCCGGGCGCTGGGAACAATACGGCCCTGAGCTCTTGCGCTTCAAGGACAGACATCAGCGCGATTTTGTCGTCGGCCCGACCCATGAGGAGGTCATCACCGACGTGGTCAAGCGCGACATCAGGAGCTATCGCCAACTGCCGCGCCACTTCTACCAGATCCAGACCAAGTTCCGCGACGAGATCAGGCCGCGCTTCGGCGTCATGCGCGGGCGAGAGTTCCTGATGAAGGACGGCTACTCCTTTCACGCCAGCTTCGAGGACTTAAAGCGCGAATACGGCAATATGTTCGAGACCTACACGCGGATTTTCACCCGACTGGGCCTTTCCTTCCGCGCCGTGGCCGCCGACCCCGGCTCCATCGGCGGCACAGGCTCGCATGAGTTTCACGTACTGGCGGACTCGGGCGAAGACGCTATCGCCTTCTGCCCGGCTTCGGACTATGCCGCCAACGTCGAACTGGCCGAAGCCGTGGCACCGGCCCAGCCGCGGCAGGCTCCAACAAAGGCCATGCAGGAAGTGGCGACGCCGGGCAAGATCAAGTGTGCGGACGTGGCAGAGTTTCTCGGCACAGGCATAGAGAGCATGGTCAAGGCCATCGCCATCATGCGCGAGGCGGAGGCGAATCCTTTCGCCCTCATCCTGCTCCGCGGCGACCATGACCTGAACGAGATCAAGGCGCAAAAAATCGTCGGCCGTTTCCGTTTCGCCGCCGATGCCGAGATCGAGCAGCACCTGGGCTGCCGCCCGGGCTACATCGGCCCGATCGGAACAGACAATGTCGCCATCTTCACCGACCGCACCGTCGCCCTCATGAGCGACTTTGTCTGCGGCGCCAACAAGCCCGGTTTCCATCTCACCGGCGTAAACTTTGCCCGCGACCTGCCCGAGGTGGCCAACGTCGCCGATTTCCGCAACGTCGTCGCCGGCGACCCCTCTCCCGATGGCAAGGGCCGCCTGGAACTCTGTCGCGGCATCGAGGTCGGACATATATTCCAGTTGCGCACGAAGTATTCGGAAGCCCTGAAATGCAGCTTCCTGAACGAGGAGGGCCAGCCCCAGATCATGGAAATGGGTTGTTACGGCATAGGCGTCTCGCGCATCGTCGGCGCCGCCATCGAACAGGGGCATGACGCTCGCGGCATCGTCTTCCCGCGCGCCATCGCCCCTTTCGAAATCGTCATCGTCCCGGTCGGCTTCGGCAAGTGTGTCGCCGTGCGCGAGGAAGCCAAGCGGATCTACGACGAACTCAGCGCAGCGGGCATGGACGTCATTCTCGATGACCGCGACGAGCGCCCCGGAGTGATGTTCGCCGACTGGGAACTCACAGGCATCCCGCACCGCGTGGTGATCGGCGAACGTGGTCTGAAGGAGGGCATGGCCGAATACCAGAGCCGCACCGAGACCGAGGCGGTGAAGGTGCCCTTGAGCAAAATCGTCGCCTTCGCCCAACTGAAAGTATGCGGCTGAGCGGAACACTGCTGGCATTTGCCGTCGCGCTGGGGCTGGCAGGCCAAGCTCAAGCAGGCGCGCAGACTTACGAGCCACTGGCCGCCAGCGTCCAGGCGGCGCTCCATGCCGCCGTTTCCGACCGCGCCGCACCCGAGCCGGAATTTTCCAGCCCTGCCGAGAAGCAGAGCTGGCTGGATGAAATGTCGCAACGCCTCGCCAAACGCATACCCGACCGCGCCGCCCGCCTGGAACTCGTCAAGACCGTGTATTACGAGGCCAAGCGCGCCGGCCTTGATCCCCAGCTCGTTCTCGGGCTGATCCAGGTGGAGAGCGGCTTCCGCAAGTACGCCGTGTCGGCGGCCGGGGCACGCGGCTACATGCAGGTAATGCCCTTCTGGGTCAAGCTGATCGGTCAGAAGGACAACGATCTATTCCACCTGCGCATCAACTTGCGCTTCGGCTGCACAATATTGCGCCACTATCTCGACATCGAGCACGGCGACCTTTACCGCGCGCTCGGCCGCTACAACGGCAGCCTAGGTCAGGCGGCTTATCCCAACCAGGTGCGCAGCGCCTGGGAACGGCAGTGGCATTGGGGGCCGAGGGATACCCAGGCAATACGATGAAGGATCTGGCATTGCCGGGGCGAGACCCGGCAATGACAAACCCCTCACCGCATCCCCGGCATCATGCCCTTCATGCCGCGCATCAGTTTCTGCATGCCGCCCTTGGAGAACTGCTTCATCATCTTCTGCGTCTGCTCGAACTGGGCGAGCAGCCGATTGACCTCCTGCACCTGAACGCCGGCGCCGGTGGCGATACGGCGCTTGCGGGTGGCCTTCAAGATCTCGGGCTTGGCGCGCTCTTCTCGCGTCATGGAGTTGATGATGCCCTCGATGCGGCGTATGGACTTGTCCTCGACCGCGCCGCCCGCCTGGGCGGCGGCCTGTGCGAACTGCGCCGGCAGCTTGTCGAGCATGCCGGATAAACCGCCCATCTTGCGCATCTGGCTGATCTGTTCCTTGAAGTCATTCAGGTCGAAGCCCTTGCCCGCCTTCATCTTCTGCGCGAATGCCTGCGCCTTGTCCTGATCGAGACCGCGCTGCGCATCCTCGACCAGGCCGAGGATGTCGCCCATGCCGAGAATGCGCGAGGCCATGCGTTCGGGATGGAACTCCTCCAGGCCGGAGAGCTTTTCCCCTATGCCGGCAAACTTCAGCGGCTTACCCGTGACATGACGCACCGACAGCGCCGCCCCACCCCGGGCGTCGCCGTCGAGCTTGGTGAGGATGATGCCGGTCAAGGGCAGCGCCTCGTTGAAAGCCTTGGCTGTGTTGACCGCATCCTGGCCCTGCATCGCATCGACCACGAACAGCGACTCGATCGGCTTTAAGAGCTCAGAGAGTTCCCTGAGTTCGGCCATCATGGCGGCGTCTATGGCCAAGCGCCCGGCGGTATCGACGAACAGCACATCGTAGTAGTGCTTCCTGGCGTAATCGAGAGCCGCAGCCGCGATGTCCCTGGGCTTGTCTCCTGCTGCGGAGGGAAAGAAGTCGATGCCGGCCTGGGCGGATATAGTCTTCAACTGCTCGATGGCAGCCGGGCGGTAGACGTCGCACGACACCGTCAAGACCTTCTTTTTCTGCCTCTCCTTGAGCCACTTGCCGAGCTTGGCCGTGGTGGTGGTCTTGCCCGCACCCTGCAGGCCGGACATCAGGATCACTGCGGGCGGCTGGGTCGCCAGATTAAGGCCGACATTGGAACCGCCCATGAGTTCGGTCAACTCGCGATGCACCACGCCGACCAGAGCCTGGCCGGGGGTGAGCGAAGCCATGACCTCCTGGCCGAGCGCCTTCTCCTTCACCCGGGCGATGAAGTCCTTGATCACCGGCAGGGCAACGTCGGCTTCGAGCAAGGCCATGCGCACTTCGCGCAGCATTTCTGAGATGTTGTCTTCGGTCAGGCGCGCCTGACCGCGCAGGGTCTTGACGGCTCTGGCGAGGCGCTGGGTAAGGTTGTCGAGCATGGCTATATTTGAATGAGGTAGACTGCAGGAATGTCCGAGATTCTACTGCATCCCATGCTCATGCATTTTCTCGCAGCCGCGCTCTATGCCTGGCTGGCAATCCATTTCTGGCGTACCCGCTGGAGCGGCGCGGCGCAGATGAAGCCGCAGGTGCCGCAATTGAGCGGTTTATTGCGCTGGGAGAGGATCGTGCTTTTCGGCGCCCTGACGATCCAGGGCATCACGCTCTCCCAGGAAGTATTCGCCACCGGCGGCATGCGCTTTGGTTTCTCTCTGGCGCTGTCAATGACGCTTTGGCTGGCAATTGCCCTTTACTGGGTCGAGAGTTTCTACGCCCGCATGGAAGGTTTGCAGATGCTCGGCCTGCCGCTGGCAGCCGTCTGCGTCCTGCTGCCGGCACTGCTGCCCGGCCAACCGCTGCACGTAAAAACAGACTCCCTGCTTTTTCGCATCCACTTCCTGATAGCCATGCTGGCCTACAGCCTGTTCACCCTGGCCGCACTTCACGCCTTGCTGATGGCGGTGGCGGAAAAAAGATTGCACAAGGGCCGCCTGTCGCCGCTGCTTTCCGGGTTGCCGCCCCTCATGACCATGGAGGCGCTGCTGTTCCGCCTGATCCACATCGGCTTCCTGCTATTGACGCTGACGGTGGTTTCCGGCGTGTTTTTCTCGGAGGCGCTGTTTGGCAAGGTGCTTTCCTTCGATCATAAGACGGTGTTCGGGTTGATCTCCTGGCTGATCTTCGCCGCGCTTTTGCTCGGGCGCCACCTGCGCGGCTGGCGCGGCCGGGTGGCGCTGCGCTGGACTCTGGCCGGCTTCGCCGCCTTGATGCTGGCCTATGTCGGCAGCCGCTTCGTGATCGAGGTCATTCTCGGCCGCGCTTCTTGAACTCTGCTTGATCGGTTGACAAGCGGGGGGGCCGCCCCGATACTCGTTTCATCATATCGTTCGCATAATCCCGCTTGGAAGACACCCCCTTATCGGCCCAACTCGCCGCGCTGATCATCCTGCTGGTCATTTCCGGTTTTTTTGCCTTGGCGGAGACGGCCATGATGGCCGCCAATCGCTACCGCCTGCGCGCATCTGCCCAGTCCGGCCAGCACGGCGCAAAACTGGCGCTGGCCCTGCTGTCCAAGACCAACAAGCTGCTCGGCATCATCCTGCTGTTCAACACGCTGACCAACGCCGCCGCCGCGACCCTGGCCGGTCTCATCACGGTCCAGATGTTCGGCGAGGAGAAATGGGCGCTCGGCGCAGGAACCCTGGTCATCACCTTTCTCATCCTGGTGTTTTCGGAAATCACCCCGAAGGTAATCGGAGCCACCTATGCCGACAGGCTGGCTGTAGGCGTCAGCTACGTTCTGACACCTCTGCTCCGACTGTTCAATCCGGTGATCAGCATCGTCAATCTGTTTGTCACCGCCATGCTCAAATTGCTGCGGCTGAAAACCGGGGCAAGCCACGAAGCGCAGCAACTATCCCCCGAGGAACTGCGTGCGCTGGTGCTGGAGGCCAGCCATTTCATCCCGCACCAGCACCAGGAGATGCTGCTCAACCTGCTTGATCTCGAACATGTCAGCGTCGAGGACATCATGAAACCGCGCGGCGAGATCGAGGCCATCGACATCAGCGCGCCGATAGGGGAAATCCGCGAACAGCTCGGAACCAGTTTCCATAGGCGGTTGCCCGTTTATGACGGCGATCCCAGCAATATCCTGGGCATATTGCTGCAGCGTAGGCTGGTTTCCAGTGCTCTCGCCGACGATTTGACCGTGGAGAATCTGCGCGAACATCTTGCCGAACCCTACTTCATCCCTGCTGCAACGCCAATCTACGCGCAGTTGCAATTTTTCAAGGAAAACCGGCAGCGCCTTGGCCTCGTGGTCGATGAGTATGGCGAGATCGAGGGCCTGGTGACGCTGGAAGACATCATCGAGGAAATCATCGGCAAGTTCACCACCAGCGTGCCGGGCGGAACAGCCGAACTGGCATGGGCAGAGACGGATGGCGAGCAGAGCGTGCTGGTCGAGGGCGGACGCAACCTGCGCGAGCTCAATCGTGCGCTGGCCCTGGATTTTCCGCTTGATGGCCCGAAGACGCTCAACGGACTGATACTCGAACATCTGCAGGACATCCCGGAATCCGGCCTCAGCGTCAAGATAGCCGGCGTGGCCATGGAAATCGTCCAGACCCAGGATAGACGCATCCGCATGGTACGGATCTTCCGGCCGAATGATATCGCCGGCTAATCATCACTAAGCGCCGCAGCCTTCTTTACAAAGCAGCGATTGCGGGGCATTATCGAATGGCAATAAATAACCGCATAATATGCATTTTGACTTGAACGACAGAGGCCGATGGCAGCGACTTTGCAGACCACACTGAACGGGCTGGCACGCGCCATGGTGCAGCAGGGGCGTCTCAAGGAACATGAGGCGGAGTCCCTGGCCAACCAGGCAGAATCGACCAGCAGCGGTTTCGTTGGCCTGCTGATTTCCAGCGGTCGCATGAATCCGCTCGAGATAGCCAGCTTCGCCTCGGAGACCTTCGGCTATCCCCTGCTCGACATTGCTGCCTTCGAAGTCGATCAGGTGCCGCGCGACGCCATAGACCGCAAGCTGATGCAGGCGCATCAAGTGGTCGCACTGCTGCGCCGGGGCAACCGCATCACCGTGGCTCTGGCCGACCCCACCAACCTGCGCGCACTCGACGAGATACGATTCCAGACAGGCTTGGTCGTGGATCCCGTGGTGGTCGAAGGTGACAAGCTGGCTGCGCTGGTCGGCCGACTGGTAGAGGCGCCAGCGACCACTCTCAAGGAGTTCACCGACGAGGATCTCGGCCTGGAATTCGAGGATGAGGAGGCGAAGGAGGCGGCCCTCAAGGCCGAGAGCGTCGAAGTAGACGACGCCCCGGTGGTCAAATTCATCCAGAAGATACTCCACGACGCCATTGCCGAAGGCGCATCCGATGTGCATTTCGAACCCTACGAAAAGTATTACCGCATCCGCTACCGCACCGATGGCGTCCTGCGCGAAATCGCCCAGCCTCCCTTGATCATCAAGGAGAAAATAGCCTCGCGCATCAAAGTGATCTCCCGCCTGGACATTTCCGAGAAACGGGTGCCCCAGGATGGCCGCATGAAACTGGTGCTATCGAAGAGCAAGGCGATAGACTTTCGCGTGTCCACCCTACCGACGCTTTATGGCGAGAAAATTGTCATGCGCATCCTGGACCCGTCCTCGGCCATGTTGGGGATCGAGGCTCTGGGCTACGAACCTGAGCAGAAGGCCGCCATGCTCTCTGCCATCAATCGTCCTTACGGCATGGTACTGGTGACGGGTCCGACCGGCAGCGGCAAGACGGTGTCCCTTTATACCTGCCTGAACCTGCTCAACAAGCCCGGCGTGAATATCTCGACGGCGGAAGATCCGGCGGAAATAAACATGCCCGGCATCAACCAGGTCAACATCAATGAAAAGGCCGGACTGTCCTTCGCCGCCGCGCTCAAGTCCTTCCTGCGTCAGGATCCGGACATCATCATGGTGGGGGAAATCCGCGACCTGGAAACTGCCGAGATTTCCATCAAGGCCGCTCAGACCGGCCATCTGGTATTATCTACCGTGCATACTAACGACGCCCCCGCGACGCTCTCGCGGTTGCTGAACATGGGGATAGCGGCTTTCAACATTGCTTCGAGCGTCATTCTCATCACCGCGCAGCGGCTTGCCCGCCGTCTGTGCACTTGCAAGAAGCCTCTTGCCATCCCGATGGAGGCGCTGCTTCAGGCCGGATTCACCGAGGAGGATTTCGACGGCAGTTGGCAACTCTATGGCCCCGGCGGCTGCGATCGCTGCAAAGGTAGCGGCTACAAGGGCCGTGTCGGCATCTACCAGGTCATGCCGATTTCCGAAGAGATCGGCCGTCTCATCATGACCGGGGGCAACGCCATAGACATCGCCGACCAGGCACGGAGCGAAGGCGTCAGGGACCTGCGCCAGTCAGGCCTGCGCAAGGTGAAGCAGGGCGTCACCTCGTTGGAAGAAGTGCTTGCCTCGACGAATGATTGAGGCTCATAGGGGAATCCGTCAATATGGCCAGCATCGCTAAAGCCAGCAAGAAGGCCGGACAGATCAAGGAGTTTTACTTTACCTGGGAAGGTAAGGACAAGGGCGGCAAAATTGTCCGCGGCGAAATGCGCGCCGGCGGCGAGACATTGGTGCATGCCACCTTGCGCCGCCAGGGCATTCTGGTTACGAAGGTCAGGAAGCAGAGCTTTGCCAAGGGTGGCCGGGTCACCGAAAAGGACATCACCCTGTTCACCCGCCAGCTCGCCACCATGCTGAAGGCCGGCGTCCCCCTGCTGCAGGCTTTCGAGATCGTCGGCAAGGGAGCGAGCAACCGCGCTGTCGGCAAGCTGCTCATCGACATCAAGAACGATGTCGAGACCGGTTCCAGCCTGAACCAGGCCTTCCGCAAGTACCCGCTGCACTTCGACGCGCTGTTCTGCAATCTGGTCTCCGCCGGCGAGCAGGCCGGCATCCTCGATGCATTGCTCGACCGGCTGGCCACCTACAAGGAAAAAATCCTCGCCATAAAATCGAAAATCAAGTCGGCGCTGTTCTACCCCATCGCCATCGTCGTGGTTGCCTTCATCATCACCGCGATCATCATGATTTTTGTCATTCCCCAGTTCAAGAGCGTGTTCAAGAGTTTCGGCGCCGACCTGCCCGCGCCGACGCTGTTCGTGATCGCAATCTCGGACTTCTTTGTCGCCAACTGGTATTACATTTTCGGTGCCCTCTTCGGCGCCGTCTACGCTTTCTTCTACTTCTGGAAGCGCTCGGTACCGATGCAGATGGTCATGGACAGGGCCCTTCTCAGCGCACCGGTATTCGGCGCCATCGTGAAGAAGGCCACCATAGCGCGGTGGACACGCACCCTGGCGACGATGTTTGCCGCGGGCGTGCCCCTGGTGGAAGCGCTCGACTCGGTCGGCGGCGCCGCCGGAAACCATGTCTACAAGATGGCGACCAAGCAGATCCAGGGCGAGGTCAGCACCGGAACCAGCCTCACCGTCGCGATGCAGAATTCCAATGTCTTTCCCAGCATGGTCATCCAGATGGTGGCCATAGGCGAGGAATCTGGACAACTCGACGCCATGCTGTCCAAAGTTGCCGACTTCTTCGAGGCGGAAGTGGATGACTCCGTGGAGGGGCTATCCAGCCTGATGGAACCCATCATCATGGTGTTCCTCGGCACCCTGATCGGCGGCCTGGTGGTCGCCATGTACCTGCCCATTTTCAAGGTGGCGCAGGCCATCTGACGCAGAACCAAACGCCATGACCCTCATCGGCCTGCTCAGCCAGCCGGCGTACTTCGTCACCACCTGCCTGCTGCTTGGCCTCGCCGTCGGCAGCTTCCTGAACGTCGTGATCCACCGCCTGCCGCAAATGCTGGAGCGGCAATGGCGGGCGCAATCCGCCGAAATGTCCGGCCAGCCGCAATCGCAGGAGGAGCCCCTCTCGCTTTCCCGGCCGCGCTCACGTTGTCCCAAGTGCGGCCACAAGATCCCTGCCTGGGAAAACATTCCCATCGTCAGCTGGCTCGCCTTGCGCGGCCGCTGCAGCGCCTGCCAGACGCCCATCAGCGTCCGCTATCCGCTGGTCGAGGCGGCCACCGGTCTCCTCTCCGCCTACGCCGGCTGGCATTTCGGCTTCACCCTGGCCGCCGCAGGCGCGCTGCTATTCATCTGGGCAATGATGGCCCTGACCTTCATCGACTTCGACACCCAACTCCTGCCGGACGACATCACCCTCCCTCTTTTATGGACCGGCCTCGCCATCAATCTCGGGGGCACCTTCAGCGATCTGCAAAGCGCGGTGGTCGGCGCCATTGCCGGCTATCTGACGCTATGGGCGGTCTACTGGGGATTCAAGCTCGCCACCGGCAAGGAAGGCATGGGCTACGGCGATTTCAAGCTCTTGGCCGCCATCGGTGCCTGGCTCGGCTGGCAGATGCTGCCCTTGACGATTCTGCTCTCATCCGCTGTCGGCGCCGTGGTTGGGATCACCTTGATCATCGTGGCACGCCGCGGCCGCGAAGTGCCCATCCCGTTCGGGCCATACCTCGCCGCCGCCGGGGTGTTGGCGATGTTCTGGGGCCAGGCGCTGACCCGCGCCTACCTGCAGTTGCTTTGAGCGCTTGAAACAGCCGCCAGCCGCCCTCATATCGGCCAAGTCTCGTGCCCAGGCCAAGCAGCACCGGTTATCCAGGGCGCTTCAGTTATAATTCGCTTTTTTGGAGATGGCCATGCCTATCTATGCCTACCGTTGCAGCAGTTGCGGCCACGAAAAGGACGTGCTGCAGAAAATGAGTGATGCGCAGCTCACCACCTGTCCCGAGTGCCGCGGCGAAACTTTCATCAAGCAGTTGACTGCCCCGGGCTTCCAGCTCAAGGGCAACGGCTGGTATGCGACAGACTTCAAGGGAGGCGCAGCTGCCACCAGTGCTGCGGCAGCGACCGGCGCCTCTGCGTCAGAAACCAAGGCCGCGTCTCCTGCATCTCCGGCTTGTAGCGGGTCTTGTGCCTGTCATTGAAGCCGTTACGCGGCCTCCGGCGCTTAGCATGAAAAAGTATTTCATTACCGGACTCCTGATCTGGGTGCCTCTGGCGATCACCGCCTGGGTGCTGTCGATGATAGTCCGGACCATGGATCAGTCGCTGCTGCTTTTGCCGTCGGCGATACGCCCGGAAAATCTGCTCGGCGTCTACATCCCGGGCATAGGCGCGATCCTGACGATTCTTGTCGTGTTTGTCACCGGGCTGGTCACCGCCAACATCATCGGCCAGCGCCTGGTCCGTTTCTGGGAAAGGGTTTTGTCGCGCATTCCGGTGGTGAAATCGGTCTATTACAGCGTCAAGCAGGTCTCCGACACCCTCTTCTCATCGACCGGGGAAGCCTTCCGCAAAGCCCTCCTGGTGCAATATCCCCGCCAGGGTTGCTGGACCATCGCCTTTCTCACCGGCCAGCCGGGTGGCGACGTCACCACCCATCTTAGGGGCGAATATGTCAGCGTTTATGTGCCGACGACGCCAAACCCGACCTCGGGCTTCTTCCTGATGATGCCGCGCGCTGACGTCATCGAGCTCGAGATGAGCGTTGACGAGGCCTTGAAATACATCATCTCGATGGGAGTGGTCGCCCCTCCCATGAAGAACCCTCTGGGCCGCGCCCAGAACCAATAGCTGCCGCGCCCGCGGCTTTCACGGACAGGAAACATGAGAACCCATTACTGCGGCCAGGTTAACGCTGGCCATGTCGATCAGATTGTCACGCTCTGCGGCTGGAGCCACCGCCGCCGCGATCACGGCGGCGTCATTTTCATCGACTTGCGCGACCGCGAGGGTCTTGCCCAAATCGTCTGCGATCCGGACAAGCCGGAGATGTTTTCCCGCGCCGAAGGGATAAGGAGCGAGTTCGTGCTGAAAGTCACCGGCCGCGTGCGCCGCCGGCCGGAAGGCACCGTGAACCCCAACCTCGCCACCGGCGAAATCGAAATCCTCTGCCAGGAAATCGAAATCCTGAATCCGGCTGTGACCCCCCCCTTCCAGCTGGACGACGAGAACCTCTCCGAGAACGTTCGCCTCACCCATCGCGTGCTGGATCTGCGCCGGCCGCAGATGCAGAAGAACATGATGTTGCGCTACAAGACGGCGATGTCCTTCCGCCGCTTCCTCGATGCCAATGGCTTCATCGATATCGAGACACCGATGCTGACCAAATCGACGCCGGAAGGAGCGCGCGACTATCTCGTGCCCTCGCGCGTCCATCCCGGCCAGTTCTTCGCCCTGCCGCAGTCGCCGCAACTGTTCAAGCAACTCCTGATGGTGGCCGGCTTCGACCGCTACTACCAGATCACCAAATGCTTCCGCGACGAGGACCTGCGCGCAGACCGCCAGCCGGAATTCACCCAGATCGATATCGAAACGTCCTTCCTGGACGAGATCCAGATCATGGCGCTGACCGAATCCATGCTGCGCACGGTTTTCCGCGAGGCGCTGGCAGTGGAGCTGCCCGACCCTTTCCCGCGCATGAGCTATGCGGAAGCCATGCGCCGCTTCGGTTCGGACAAGCCCGATCTGCGCGTGACCCTGGAGTTGACCGAACTGACCGATGCCGTGAAGGACGTCGACTTCAAGGTCTTCTCCGGTCCGGCCAATCAGCAAGGCGGCCGCGTGGCGGCCTTGTGCATCCCCGGCGGCGCGACCATCTCGCGCAGCGAGATCGACGCGTTCACTGAATTCGCGAAAATCTATGGCGCCAAGGGTCTTGCCTGGATCAAAGTGAATGAGAAGGCAAAGGGTCGCGACGGCCTGCAGTCCCCCATCGTCAAGAACATCCACGATGCGGCAATCTCCGCCATCCTGGAACGCTGCAAGGCACAAGACGGCGACCTGATCCTCTTCGGCGCCGACAAGGAAAAGGTGGTCAATGATGCCCTGGGCGCCTTGCGCAGCAAGATCGGGCACGAGAAGGCCTATGTCACGGGCGAAGCATGGCGGCCGCTGTGGGTGGTCGATTTTCCGATGTTCGAATACGATGAGGAAAACCGGCGCTGGACGGCCTGCCATCATCCCTTCACCGCCCCCAAGGATGAGCATATAGACCTTCTGGAGACGGATCCCGGCGCCTGTCTGGCCAAGGCTTACGACCTGGCCCTGAACGGCTGGGAGATAGGCGGTGGCTCGGTGCGTATCCACTCCGCCGCCATGCAGTCCAAGGTTTTCAGCGCACTGGCCATCGGCGAAGAGGAAGCGCAGTTGAAATTCGGCTTCCTGCTCGACGCCCTGAAATACGGCGCGCCTCCCCATGGCGGACTGGCCTTCGGCCTCGACCGCATCGTCACCATGATGACGGGCTCAGAATCCATTCGCGACGTCATCGCCTTCCCCAAGACGCAGCGCGCCCAGTGCCTGCTGACCGACGCACCCTCCGCGGTGGACGAAAAGCAGTTGCGCGAATTGCACATTCGCCTCAGGCAAAAGGTCGAAACGCAGGTCGACGTCGAAAAGACTTAGCATGCGCCGCATCCTCTTCGCCCTTTGCTTCGCCGCATTCGCGGCGCACG
This sequence comes from uncultured Sterolibacterium sp., assembly GCA_903930535.1. GTDB lineage: Bacteria > Pseudomonadota > Gammaproteobacteria > Burkholderiales > Rhodocyclaceae > CAIYYX01. The sequence goes on from CAIYYX010000104.1 coordinate 23,130, forward strand.
CTGCGGCGACGGACAGCATCGCCCGGCGCGACCTGCCGGCAGAGGCGCAGCAGACCCTGCAGCTCATAGAACGCGGCGGCCCCTTCCCCTATCGCCGTGATGGCATCGTCTTCGGCAATCTCGAGAAGCGCCTGCCCTCCAGGGTTCGCGGCTATTACCACGAATACACGGTGACCACACCCGGACGCCGCGACAGGGGGGCGCGGCGCATCATTGCGGGCCAGGTCGGCGAAGCCTACTACAGCGACGATCACTACCGCAGCTTCAGGAAGATCAGGGAATGAGCGCCGGCACTGATTTCGTGGCGCTGCTGCGCGAAGTCGGCCGGGCCGGCGTCTATCACCTGCCGCTGCTTGGCCCAGGCGGTCGCGAGGGAATCATCGCCGCCGCAGAAACCTGTGGCTATGCAGTCTTCCGCATCGACCTTTCCGGCGTCAAGGACAAGGCCGGCTTGCTGGCGACGCTATCAAGCGGCATGGCTTTCCCGGAATGGTTCGGGACGAACTGGGATGCCCTCGCCGATTGCCTGGCCGACCTTAGCTGGCGTCCCGCAGAAGGTTATCTGGTGATTCTGGAACACTGCGACCTGTTGCATTCCCACGCCGCAGACGATTTCGTCACCGCCTTGCAACTCTTTCAGGCAGCGTCCGATGAGTGGCGGGAACAGGACGTGGCACTGTGGTGCCTGGTCGACATGCAGGCCGATGGCATCAACTGGCTGCCCGGACTCTGATGCCGGGAATGAAGAAGCCGGTCTCTGTGCTGGTGTTGATCCATACGCAGGAGTTGCAGGTCTTGCTGCTGGAGCGGGCCGCCCACCCGGGCTTCTGGCAGTCGGTCACCGGCAGCCAGGAAGATGGCGAAGAACTGCGCGACACGGCAAGACGCGAGGCGCAGGAAGAAACAGGCATTGTCGCCGCTCCAGAGTCACTGATTGACTGGCATGTTTCCAACCGCTACGAGATTTTCCGCGAATGGCGCCATCGCTATCCAGAGGGCGTCAGCCATAACACAGAGCATGTCTATAGTCTCTGCGTGCCGCGCGATACACCCATCGTCACCGCACCCGACGAGCACCTCGCCCATCTCTGGCTGCCCTGGAAAGAAGCGGCGGACAAGGTCTTTTCCTGGAGCAACCGCGACGCCATCCTGATGCTGCCGCTGCTTCAGGAGGAATCGTCAGCTTGCTGAGAGGCCACCGCCTGCCTCAGGCAGACCGGACAATAGCAGCCTGGTTCCGGCAGCGGACTCAAAAGTGTCGGCAGATCAGAGCACCAGCAGACCCCCTCTTGCGCACCACATCTGAAAGCCGCGCCACAAGCTGGACAAGTGCTAAGTGGGGAATCAGGGTTGATCGTCATAGCCGCAATGTAATGAATATCGCCGGCAGCGGCAAGCGCCCCTTTGCCTTGTGCGACGGGTAGAATCCCCATCCTGGCGACCCATTATTCTCTACCCATCATGACCGACAAGCTTCCTGCCACCATCAAGGCCGGTATCCTCGCCGAGGCCCTGCCCTATATCAAGCGCTTCCACGGCAAGACCATAGTCATCAAGTATGGCGGCAATGCCATGACCGACAGTCACCTCAAACAGTGCTTCGCGCGCGACGTCGTGATGCTCAAGCTGGTCGGCATGAACCCGGTCGTGGTACATGGTGGCGGGCCGCAAATAGACGAACTGCTGAAGCGCGTCGGCAAGAAGGGGGAGTTCGTCCAGGGGATGCGGGTGACCGACGCCGAGACCATGGAAATCGTCGAGATGGTGTTAGGCGGCCAGGTGAACAAAGAGATCGTCAATCTCATCAATCAGCACGGTGGCAAGGCGGTCGGACTGACCGGCAAGGATGGCGCCTTCATCCGCGCCAAGAAGCTCTTGATGCCCAACAAGGATGTCCCTGGAGATTCGATCGATATCGGCCAGGTCGGAGAAATCGTCGCCATCGATCCCTCCCTGATCTCATTGCTCGACTCCGGCGACTTCATCCCCGTGATCGCCCCCATCGGTGTCGGCGAGGCCGGCGAAACCTACAATATCAACGCGGACGTGGTGGCCGGCAAGATCTCCGAGATTCTCAAGGCGGAGAAACTGGTTTTGCTCACCAACACGCCCGGCGTCCTGGACGGGAACGGCAAGCTTTTGACCGGCATCACTCCCAGGCAAATCGATGACATGGTCGCTACCGGCACTCTCTCCGGCGGCATGCTGCCGAAGATAGCCTCGGCGCTTGACGCAGCGCGAAGCGGTGTGAAAAGCGTGCACATCATCGACGGCCGCGTCGAGCATGCCTTGCTGCTGGAGATTTTCACCGATGAGGGAGTGGGCACGCTGATCAAAAGCAAGTGATGACAAAGTGACCGCTCCATCATCGCGCGTCTGGCTGTTCGATCTGGACAACACCCTGCACGACGCCACGCCCCATATCTTCCCGCACATCAACCGCAGCATGACGGCCTATGTCGCCGCAGCGCTGGGGCTCTCATTTGAGGAGGCCGGCCGCGTCAGGACAGACTACTGGCAGCGCTATGGCGCGACATTGACCGGAATGATGCGCCGGCATGACACGCAACCCGCGCATTTCCTGCACCAGACCCACCACTTCCCCGAACTGGCAAACATGCTGGTCTTTGATCGCGCCCTGAAGTCCATGCTGCGCCGCCTGCCTGGACGAAAAATCGTTTTTTCGAATGCCCCCTTGCACTACGCCGAGGCGGTGCTCGCACTGATGGGGATTCGGCAGCAGTTCGACACCGTCTACTCGATTGAACGCCTGCGCTTCCGGCCCAAGCCGGAGATCCGCGGTTTCATGCATCTGCTCAAGACTGAGCGGCTGAACCCCTCGCGCTGCATCATGGTCGAGGACAGCCCCGCCAATCTGAAGACGGCGAAGGCGCTGGGAATGAAGACGGTATTGGTCAGCCGTCATGCGAAGCTGCCCGCCTGGGTCGACCTGAGGTTACAATCCGTTCTCGAACTGCCGCGCCGGCTAGGCGAGCTATAGGGAGAACATTGAATGGCGAGCAAACAGGGCGAACGCAAACTGCAAATCCTGCAGGTGATCGCCGAGATGTTGCAGGAGCCTACGGGGGAAAAAATCACCACGGCTGCGCTCGCGAAAAAACTGGACGTCTCCGAAGCGGCGCTTTATCGCCACTTCGCCAGCAAGGCGCAGATGTTCGAGGGGTTGATCGAGTTCATCGAGAACAGCCTGTTTACGGTGATCAACCAGATCTCTACCGAGGAGGAGTCCGGTGTCAAGCAGGCGCAGATGATTGTCGCCCTGCTGCTCGGATTCGCCCAGAAGAACCGCGGCCTGACAAGGGTTCTGATCGGCGACGCCCTGGTCTTCGAGAACGAGCGTCTGCAGGCCCGCATCAACCAGTTGCTCGACCGCGTCGAGGCTTCCTTGAAACAGTCGCTGCGGGTGGCCGCCACGCAGGGTGTTTTCCCCGCCGACCACAGCTTCGCGGCGCACGCGAATCTGTTGCGCTGCTATACCCTCGGACGCCTGCACCAGTTCGCCAAGGGCGGCTTCAAGGATGATCCCCTCGCCCACTGGCCGCAGCAATGGCCGCTGTTGGCTTAATGGCATTCCCCCCGCCCCCTTGCCAGGCAAGGGGGTGATGGTGGTTCGTTCCTGCGGAACTTCCATGTTGTACGCCGCCCTCGCCTTGGGGCGGCCCGGCGGCGAGGGCTACCCCCGCAGAATCTCCGCTGCTTCCAGGGCGAAATAGGTGAGTATGCCGTCGGCACCGGCGCGCTTGAAGGCGAGCAAAGACTCCATCATGCAGGCCTCGCCGTCAATCCAGCCATTTTGTGCCGCAGCCTTCAGCATCGCATACTCGCCGCTGACCTGGTAGGCATAGGTCGGCATGCCGAACTCTTGCTTCACGCGCCGGACGATGTCGAGGTAGGGCATGCCGGGCTTCACCATCACCATGTCCGCACCTTCCTCGATATCGCTGGCCACTTCGCGAATGGCCTCGTCGGAGTTGGCAGGATCCATCTGGTAAGTGTATTTGCTGCCCTTGCCCAGATTGCCGGAAGAGCCCACCGCGTCCCTGAAAGGGCCGTAGAAGGACGATGCGTACTTCGCCGAGTAGGCCAGGATGCGGGTGTAAATCAGCTTGTGGGCATCGAGTTCCAGGCGGATGCGCTTGATGCGCCCGTCCATCATGTCGGAAGGCGCCACCACATCGGCACCGGCCTGGGCGTGGGTGAGCGCCTGTTTCGCCAGGGCCTCCAGGGTCTCGTCATTCAGCACATAGCCGCGCGGGTCGGCTGGATCTATCAATCCGTCCTGGCCATGACTGGTATAGGGGTCCAGCGCCACATCGGTGATGATGCCAAGCTCCGGGAACTCCTTCTTTAGCGCGGCGACGACGCGAGGCACCAGTCCTTCAGGGTTCCAGGCCTCCTCCGCGGCTTGCGTCTTATGCCTGGCGTCAATCACCGGGAAAAGTGCCAGGGCCGGCACGCCCAACTTGAGCGTCCTCTCGGCCACCGGCAGGAGTTTGTCCAGGGTCATGCGCATGACGCCGGGCATGGCGCCGACAGCCTCGGTTCTGCCATGACCATCGAGCACGAAAACCGGGTAGATGAAATCGTCGGCAGAAAGCCTATGCTCGCGCATCATGCGGCGGGAGAAATCATCGCGGCGCATCCTGCGCATCCGGGTCGTGGGAAATACACCTTTTGCAATCATGGCATCATCCAATGGTTGGGAACTTTTTCTCTGGTCGCTTACTCAGAATCAACAGATGGTGTTCTACCGTCTCCCGCTTCACCTCCCTTAAGCGGGAGCCTTAATTCTACTTAAGGCGTTTTGCCCCCGGTTTTTCTCCCGGTTTTTCCAACCTCGGATCGGGGGCATTTCTTTTCCGCTTACTCCTTGCTTAACCACGCGCCTACCATGCCCTCGGCCTCCTCGATGCCGGTCTTCTTAAGGCTGGAGAACAACTGCACCGTGACCTGCCCCCCGTAGACCGCCACCGCCGCGTGCACTTCACGCAAGGTCTTGGTCTGCGCCTGGCGCGACAACTTGTCCGACTTGGTGAGCAGGATATGGATGGGATTGCCGGTGGGGATGAACCAATGAATCATCTGCACATCGAGGTCGGTCAAGGGCCGCCTTGCATCCATGATGAGCACCAGACCGATCAGATTCTCGCGCCGCGTCAGGTAGTGTTCGAGCAGTGCCCGCCACTGTTTGCGCACCGCCTCCGGGACCTTCGCATAGCCGTAGCCCGGCAGGTCAACGAGACAGGCGCCGTTGGGCAGACGAAAGAAATTGATGAGTTGGGTGCGCCCCGGCGTCTTGCTGACGAAGGCGAGCCGGGTATGGCCGGCCAAGGTATTGATGGCGCTTGACTTGCCGGCGTTTGAGCGGCCGGCGAAGGCAATCTCCGGGGCCGCAGAGGGCAGGAGATCTGCAGGCTTGGCTACGGAGATTTCAAAAACTGCATGGCGGAACAACGACATGGTACGGACACGAGTGATCGCGCGGATATGTTGGTATAGAATAACAGGTTTACCGAATTCAAAGCTCCGAGGATTGCCATGATGAAACGCTTCTTGCTTGCCGCCGTGACTGCAGGGCTTGTCGCAACCAACCCCGCCGCGCTCGCAGCCGATCCTGCCAAGGCCAAGACGATTGCCACGACGGTCTGTGCCGCCTGCCACAACGTCGACGGCAACAGCAGCATGTCGGTCAACCCCAAACTGGCCGGCCAGAACGCCGACTATATCTACAAGCAGTTGAAAAACTTCAAGGGCGCGGACGGCAAGCCGCCCGAGCGCGCAAATCCAATCATGAACGGCATGGCTGCGGGCCTCTCCGACGATGACATGAAGAACCTGGGTGCCTATTTCGATGCCCAGAAACGCAAGCCCGAGGTCGCCAAGAACCGGGATACGGTTGAGTATGCGCAAAAGCTCTATCGCGCTGGCGATGCCAGCAAGGGACTGCCTGCATGCGCCGCATGCCACGGCCCGACCGGCGCCGGCATGCCCGCGCAGTTTCCCCTCATCTCCGGCCAGTTCGCCGAATACACCGAGGCACAGTTAAAGAGCTTCCGCATCGGCGAGCGCAGCAACGACCCCAATGGCATGATGCGCTTGGTGGCGATCAAGATGACTGACGCCGAGATCAAGGCCGTTTCCGACTACATCGCCGGCTTGCGCTGATTCGCTGCAGGGCGGTCGCCCTGGAATAAAACAGTTCCGCCGTCTGTTAGCTAAGCAGTAGTCTCCAAAGGAGGTCGGGTGATCGGACGGGACGCCATCGTCGCCGAAATTCCCCGTCTGCGTCGCTATGCACAGGCGCTGACGGGCGATGCGGCACGCGCCGACGATCTGGTGCAGGATGCGCTGGAGCGGGCCATGGTCAAGTGGTTGCTATGGCGCAGCGGCAGCGATCTTCGCGCCTGGCTGTTCGCCATCATGCACAATCTCTTCGTAAACCAGGTGCGCGCGCCGCAACTGGTCGAATTCCGTGCCGACGACGACCTGCCCGAGCAGTTTGCCCGAGCGACGCAGTCAGACGGCCTAGCCCTGCGGGATCTCGAGCGTGCAATGGCGGAACTGTCCGTAGAGCAGCGCGAGGTGATTCTCCTCATCGGACTGGAGGAAATGTCTTATGCCGAAACGGCACGGGTCCTCGGCGTTCCCCAGGGCACGGTGATGTCGCGGCTTTCCCGCGCCCGCATACGCCTGTCCAAACTGCTTGAAGGTCAAGTCGGCGGCGCCTCGTTGAAAGTGGTCAAATGAAGCCCCAACCCATAGTCGAAGACGAGCTTCATAGCCTGGCCGACGGCAGACTCGCCGCCCCCCGGCGCAGTGAGTTAGAAGCCTGGCTGACAGAACATCCCCAGGAGGCTGAGCAGGTCCAGGCCTGGCGCGGCCAGAATGCCCTGCTTCACCTTGCCTATGATCGCGTTCTTGAAGCGCCTCTGCCCACGCGCCTGCTTGACGCAGCGCGTCGCCCCGGCCGCTACTCGACCAGGCGCTTCGCGGCGGCAGTCGCCTGGCTGACGCTGGGCGGGATCATGGGCTTCTTCATGCGCGGCGAGTATCCCAGGCCCGCATCTCCTCCACCCCAGGCCTTGCTGCCCCAGCAGGCGGCGCTGGCCCATGCCGTCTATAGTCCGGAAGTGCGCCATCCTGTCGAGGTCGGCGCCGAGCAGGAAGCCCATCTCGCGGCCTGGCTATCGAAACGCCTGGGTGCTGCGCTCAAGCCACCGCATCTGGAAGAAGCCGGTTACGCCCTGCTTGGCGGCCGCCTGCTGCCGGGCGAGGGGGGTGCCGTGGCGCAGTTCATGTATCAGGACGCGCGCGGGTCAAGACTCACGCTTTATGTGCGCAACGACACCGTGGCAACGAACACGCCGACCACGCGTGAGACAGCCTTCCGTTTTGCCCGCGAAGGCAAGATCAGCGTCTTCTACTGGCTTGACGGCCGCTTCGGCTACGCTCTCTCGGGTGAAACCGAGAAGCCTGAGCTGTTGCGCATCGCCAACATCGTCTATCGTCAACTCAATCCATAAAACGTCATGCTGATCCGAAGACCTTCCGATATTCTTCCCTCGGAAATCACGCCGCGTGAGCTATTCCTGCGGCGCCGCGACTTTCTCAAGACGGCCGCTGGCGCTGCCCTCCTGACCGCCTTTCCGGCTATCGCCGCAGAAAAACTGGCAGGAGCGAGAAACAGCCTCTTCAGCACGACCGAGACGCCCACGCCTTACAAGGATGTGACTACCTACAACAACTTCTATGAATTCGGCACAGACAAGTCCGACCCGGTGGAGAAGGCGCAGAGACTGAACACCCGTCCCTGGAGTATCGCTGTGGAAGGTCTGGTGAAACATCCCAGGACCTTCGCCATCGAAGACCTGATCAAGCTGGCGCCGCTCGAAGAGCGCATCTACCGGATGCGCTGCGTCGAGGGCTGGAGCATGGTCATTCCCTGGCTTGGCCTGCCGCTGGCAACGCTGCTGAAGCAGGTGGAGCCGCAAGGTGCAGCAAAATACGTCGAGTTCATCTCCGCCGCCGACCCCCAGAGCATGCCGGGAGTGAAAAGCCGCGTGCTCGACTGGCCTTATGTTGAGGGCCTGCGCGTAGACGAGGCGATGCAACCGCTGACCCTGCTCGCCCTGGGGCTCTATGGCGAGGTGCTGCCGAAGCAGAACGGTGCCCCGGTGCGTCTGGTCGTGCCCTGGAAATACGGTTTCAAGAGTGCCAAGTCCATCGTCAAGATCCGTCTGGTGGAGAAGGAGCCCAACACCGCCTGGATGAAGGCCAATGCGCATGAATACGGCTTCTACTCCAACGTCAATCCTGCGGTCGATCACCCGCGCTGGAGCCAGGCCACGGAGAGGCGCATCGGCGAGTTCCAGAAGCGCAAGACGCTGCCCTTCAACGGCTACGCCGCGCAGGTGGCGCAACTCTATGCCGGTCTGGATTTGCAGAAATTTTTCTGATGGCGGTACAACCCTCGCCGCGGCAACTCGCGGTGCTAAAGATACTGCTATTCCTCATCTGCCTGCTGCCGCTGGCGCGACTCAGTTGGGGCGCCTGGCAGGATAGTCTTGGCGCCAACCCGATCGAATTCATCCAGCGGTCCTTGGGCACATGGACGCTCAACTTTCTGCTCATCACTCTTTTGGTGTCGCCGGCGCGCAAACTCTCGGGCTGGCACTGGCTGCTGCGGCTGCGGCGCATGCTCGGACTCTATGCCTTCTGCTACGCCTTGCTGCACCTTGCCAGCTACCTCTGGCTGGATCAATTCTTCGACTGGCAGGCCATCGCAAAAGATATCCTGAAGCGGCCCTTCATCACCGTCGGCATGTCCGCCTTCATCCTGCTCTTGCCGCTCGCCGCGACCTCCAGCAACGCCATGGTGAGACGCTTGGGCGGCAGGCGCTGGCAGCAGTTGCATCGCTCGGTCTATGCGATTTCGCTTCTCGGCGTCGTGCATTACTGGTGGCTGGTGAAGCGCGACATCACCTTGCCGGTGCTCTATGCCGCATTGCTGGCAGTGCTGCTGGGCATACGCGCGCTGTGGCGAGAGCAGGAGAGGCGTCGGCAAACCAATTTTTAGGGTCAGCCGTTCTCTCGCCTTAGCTGCGCCTTTTGCTTCGCCCGGCTAGCCCGCTTGTCCTGGCGGGCGTGGCTGCCGCCCTTCTTCAACAGCGGATTCTGCGCCTCGGGATTGCGCGGTTTCTGATGGGACTTTTTTGCCCGCTTCATTTCTGTTTATCTGTGAAACGGATGATGGCGCGGCCGTCTTCGGCCACTCTCGGCTGCGGTTTCCAGGCATGGCCGTAAAGAATCTCGAAGGTCGCCGGCAATCGCCCCGCGACACGGCTCTCTTCATAGGCATGGAAGAGCCGGCGCCAATCACGCCAGCCCATGCCGCCGAACATGCCGTTGCGGACGCCCAGGTGACGCTGATCGGCAAGCAAGCGGCGCGGCGTCGCGTAGGTCAGGGTCAGCATCTCCATGTCCATCACCGGATCGGCAAAGCCTGCGGCAAGAAGCATGTCGCCCAGGTCATGCATGTCGATGAAACGCCGCAATGGCGGGTTAATGCCGGTCTTGCTGCCGGCATCACGCAATTCCTTCAGGGTATCCGGACCGAGCACGGAGAACATCAGGAGGCCGCCGACTTCGAGCGCGCGATGAAGCTCAAGAAAAGCAGGCTGCGGATCATCGACCCAATGCAGCATCAGATTCGACCAGGCGAGACCCAGCGAGCCTGCGGCCAGAGGCAGTGCCCGCACGTCTGCGTTGATGAGCTGCGGCGATTTCCCGCGCATGTGCTGGATAAAGCGCTGCAGGAAAGGAGTTTGCGCCCTGACGGCGCCGAGCATGGGCCTGGCGAAATCGATCGCCAAGGGCCTGGCGGAAGGATAGCGCCGCATCAGTTCGCGCAGGCCTTCGCCGGTGGCGCAGCCGATGTCGGCAATCACCCTTGGCGCTATCCGGACGTAATCCAGACGTTCGGCCATGCGCAGACCGGTTTCCCGCGCCAGAACGGCAGCCGAGTCGTAGCTCGCCGCGGCCAGGGCGAAATCATGCTTCATGACTGCAATTATTTCACCCTCACATCGCCGTCAGTCCCAGGCGCGAGAAGAGCGCCTCATCGCGCCCGGCCTCGGGGTTATCGGTCGTGAGCAGTTTGTCGCCGTAGAAAATGGAATTGGCGCCGGCCAGGAAGCACAAGGCCTGGAGTTCGTCCGACATCTCTTCGCGACCGGCGGAAAGCCTCACCAGGCTGGTGGGCATGGTGATGCGGGCGCAGGCGATGGTGCGGACGAACTCGAAGGGGTCGAGCGGCGCCGCTTTTTCCAAAGGCGTTCCGGGAATAGTCACCAGATGGTTGATGGGCACTGACTCCGGCGCAGGACTCATGCCGGCCAGTTCGGCAATGAGCGCGGCGCGGGCGCGCCGACTCTCTCCCATGCCGACGATGCCGCCGCAGCAAACATTGATGCCGGCGCCGCGCACCTTGTCCAGGGTGTCGAAGCGGTCGGCCTGGGTGTGGGTGGAGATCACCTCGCCATAGAACTCGGGGGCGGTGTCGAGGTTGTGATTGTAGTAGTCCAGGCCCGCCTCCTTGAGTTGCTCCGCCTGACCTTCCTGCAGCATGCCCAGAGTAACGCAGGTCTCCAGGCCGAGGTCCTTGACCGCACTGACCATCGCCGTGACCTGCTCGAGATCCTTCTGCTTCGGGCCGCGCCAGGCCGCACCCATGCAGAAACGGGTGGCCCCCTTGTCCTTGGCGGCCTGTGCCGCGGCGATCACCTCGCCCAAGGGCAGCAACGCCTCGCGTTCGAGACCGGTGCTGTGGCGCGCCGACTGCGAGCAGTAGCCGCAATCCTCGGAGCAGCCTCCGGTCTTGATCGAGAGCAGGGTGGAGCGCTGCACGGCATTGGCATCGAAATGGGCGCGGTGCACTTCCTGCGCGCGGTAAATCAGGTCGTTGAAAGGCAGGGAAAAAAGCGCTTCGATCTCTGCGGTGCGCCACTGGCGCTGGGTGGGAAGAGTGGCTGGCGACTTTTCTGCGCTAAGGGATAACATGGGCATGGACTCGGCTGACTAAAATGTGGAGGGCAAATCATCAATGAAGGGACAGCGCTTGTCAATTTATCGCGCCGCGGCCAAAGTTGCAGGACGCATCGGTGCCGCCTTGCTGCCGCAGGATTGCCTGCTCTGCGGCGCACTTGCCGGCGCGCAACTCCTGTGCAGCGCCTGCTCAGACTCCCTGCCGCGCCTGCCTCATTCCCTCTGCCCCGTCTGCGCCCTGCCCTCGCCTGCCAATGGAACCTGCGGCGCCTGCCTCAGCCACACGCCCTTTTACGATGCCACCCTGGCCGGATTCCGCTACGATTTCCCCATAGACCGGCTGGTGCAGGCGCTCAAGTACGACCACCGCCTGGCCATCGCCCCCTGGTTCGCAACAGTCCTTTTGCCTTCGCCTCCCCTGGAAGGCGATCTGCTGCTGGCGCTGCCTCTTTCCAATATGCGGCTTTCCGAACGCGGCTTCAACCAGGCGCTGGAAATCGCCAGGCCTCTGGCGCGCGCACTCGGTCTGCCCCTGGCAACAACGGCTTGCACGCGCATGCAGGACGGCCCCCCGCAGGCCAGCCTGCCCTGGGCGGAAAGGCAGAAGAATGTGCGCGGGGTTTTCGAGTGCGGCCAGGACCTGGCGGGAAAATCGGTGATCGTCATCGATGACGTGATGACCACGGGAGCCACCTTGAACGAGTTCGCCCGCACGCTGAAAAAGCACGGCGCGCGTCGCGTTACAAACTGGGTGGTGGCGCGGACGCTGACTTCCCAGGACTGGCCGCCATGAGCTTATCAATCATCCTCTATCAGCCGGAAATTCCGCCCAACACCGGAAACGTCATCCGCCTTTGCGCCAATGTCGGGGCACGACTGCATCTCGTCAGGCCGCTCGGTTTCGAGATGAGCGAAGCCCGCCTGCGTCGCGCCGGCATGGATTACGCGGAAATAGCCGAGGTGCTGATCCATGACGACTGGGTCGCTTGCCGGGAGGCGCTGGGAGACAGTCGCCTGTTCGCGCTCTCCACGAAAGGAAAGACGCGCCACGACCAACCGCACTTTCTGCCCGATGACGCCTTCCTGTTCGGCCCCGAGACACGCGGCCTGCCGCAGGAAATCCTGGCAGACATCAACGCCAGTCGCCGCCTCAGGCTGCCGATGATGCCAGGCAACCGCAGCGTCAATCTCTCCAACGCCGTGGCGGTAATGGCCTTCGAGGCCTGGCGGCAGTTGGGTTTTGCGGGCGGAGAGTAAGGCGCCCCCCTTGCCAAGCAAGGGACGACGGTGGTTCCTTCCTTTGGCACTTTCATGCCTTGCGCGGCCATCGCCGCGGCCCCCCAAGGGGACTTCTTTTCGCGGGAGACACTCTATAACGGGTGCGGGGCGCGGCCTCGCGGCGAGGGCTAGTTTCTACTCCCCCTTGGGGTCGCGTCCCATCAATTGCATGACGGCCGCTGCCGCTTCAATACGGCCGGCAAGGACGTCGCAAACAGCCTGCGTGATCGGCATATCGACGCCGAGTTCTGCCGCCCGACGCGCCACCTCCTGCGCACTCGGTACGCCTTCCGCAACATGTCCCAGTTCGCGGCTGATCGCATCCAGAGGCCGGCCAGAGGCCAGCGCCAGACCGACGCGGCGATTGCGCGAAAGATCACCCGTACAGGTAAGAACCAGGTCGCCCATGCCAGCCAAGCCCATGAAGGTCTGCTGCCGCGCCCCCAGGGCCACCCCGAAACGGGTGATCTCCGCCAGTCCGCGCGTCATCAAGGCGGCGCGGGCATTGAGGCCTAAACCTAAGCCGTCGGATATGCCGGTGGCGATCGCCAGTACGTTCTTGACCGCGCCACCGACTTCGGCGCCGATGACATCGTCGCCGGCATAGAGGCGCAGACGCGGCCCGGAAAGGGCTTGCACCATGGCGTGGCTGAAGGCGGCATCGCCGGAGGCGAGAGTAATTGCGGTGGGCAGACCGCGCGCCACTTCCTGCGCGAAACTCGGGCCGGTCAGGACGCCGCAGGAAACGTTGCTGACCGCCTCCTCTGCGGCAACCTGGTGCGGCAAGAAGCCACTGCCGGCTTCCAATCCCTTGCACAGCCAGAGAAAAGGCAGGTCTGCCTGAGCCTGGCGCAAGGCGCGCAAGCTTGGCCGCAAACCGGAAAGCGGCACGGCGAGCAAGGCGAGTTCCGCTCCCCTGACGGCTTCTGCCAGATCGTCAGTCATTGCCAATGCTTCAGGGAAGACGATTCCCGGCAGATAACGTTCATTCTCGCGCGCGCTCCGGAGAACCGGGACTTGCTTGGAATTACGCGCCCAGAGAGTGACCGCATGACTGCGGGCAAGGGCAATGGCGATCGCCGTGCCCCAGGCACCTGCGCCAAGAACCGCGATTTTCATTGGGGAGCGAACGTCGCCGCCGGGCCGCCCCAAGGCGGCGTATTCAAGAATCTGCGAGCACCGCGAGCAACCGTCACCCCCTTCCCTGGGAAGGAGGGCGGGGGGAAGGCCGTCATTTCAGAGCCCCCAAAGCTGATTGACCCGGACATAGGCCTCCTGTCCGTCACGGTGCTTCACCTTGACCCAGCCATCCTGCGCCGCCTGAACCGGTTCCAGCACCACGTCCTTCTCCGCCTCGAACAACAGCGGGGCTTTCTCTTCAGGCTTGGCCCTGGCCTGGGCGCGCGCCGCCGGGACGATCAGGGTGCGCTTTTCAGACACGGCACGCTTCTCTATCCACGCCATTGTGCCTGCCGCATCACGCACCTTGAGCCAGGCTGCGTCGGCCACCACCACTTCGACAGGCGTTGCCCGGGCGACGACAAACAGCGGCGTCGCCTTCACCGAGGGCGCGTCGTACATCACCGCAGGCTCCTTCAGCGAGCGATAGTCGAGAGCGGCGGCAGGAGCAGCCGCGAGCAGAAGAACGAGTGCGGCGGTGAGGCGTGTCATTACTGTATCGGGATTTCCGCCGCCGGCTGCGCCTGCTGGTTCAGCAGACGCTGCTGGTAGATGGCTTCGAAATTCACCGGCGAAAGAAGCATGGGTGGGAAGCCGGCGCGAATGACGACATCGGAAAGGGTCTCCCTGACATAGGGGAAGAGAATGTTGGGACAGGCGACCGAGAGGATGGGTTCGACATCCTCCTGCGGCACGTTGCGAATTTCGAATATTCCCGCCTGGCTCGCCTCGACCAGGAACATGGTTTTCTCGCCGAGCTTGGCGGTCACCGTCACCGTCAGCACCACTTCGAACAGACCGTCGTCGATATTATTGCCCGCGGACTGCATCTGCACCTCTATCGCGGGCGCCTCGCGTTCGAGGTAGATTCCGGGGGCGTGAGGAATCTCTAGGGAGAGACCCTTGACGTAAATTTTCTCGATGTTGAAACGGGGCGCTTCGCTCATGATGGGCCTTGTCTATGGTGAATAAGGTGTGACTCGGTTAAGAAGGGCTAAGCGGCCAGGAGGGGATCGAGGCGGCCGGCCTGATCGAGGGCGGCCAGGTCGTCGAAGCCGCCGACATGGGTATCGCCGACAAAGATCTGCGGCACGCTGCGGCGGCCGGTGCGGGCCATCATCTCCTCGCGCTGTACAGGATCGAGGTCGACGCGAATCTTTTCGATGGCAGTGACGCCTTTTCTATTCAGCAACTGCTCTGCCCGAACGCAGAAGGGACAGACGGCAGTACAGTACATCAGGACTTTCGCGGTCATTGCAACTCACTTGGTGGTGGTGACGGGCAACCCGGCCTCTTTCCATGCGCCTATGCCGCCGGCGAGATTATGCACTTTCTCGAAACCGTGTTTCTTCAATGCGCTGCAGACAGAGGATGAACGGCTGCCGCTCTGGCAACAAACGATTAGCGGCCTGCTCTTGAACTTCTCGAGTTCCTGGATGCGCTTCTCCAACTGGCCTTGCGCGATGTGGCGCGCATTGGGAATATGACCCGTCGCCCATTCCTGGTCTTCACGCACGTCGATGGTCACGGCATCTTCGCGATTCATGAGCAGGGTCGCCTCAAGCGGCGAAATGCCGCCGCCAACGCCGGCGCGCGCGGTCTGCCACAGCAGCATGGCACCGCTGGTGACTGCCAGCATCACGTACATCAAATTGTTCTGAACGAATTCCAATATTTTCTCCATCAGTTCTTTCCTATGCCGCAGAACACCTCGCGCATCAGCACGATGAGTTGCAGCGTCCTGGCGTCGGCGACGCGGTAGAAGACGCGGTTGGCATCCTTGCGCGTCTGCAGCACGCCCTTGTCACGCAGTATGGCAAGGTGCTGCGAAATATTGCTCTGCGAAGTGCCGACGGCATCGACGATATCCTGGACGCAGACTTCCTGATCGCCGACGACGCAGAGGATTTTAAGCCGCAGCGGATGCGAAATCGCCTTCAGCGCACGCGCCGCTGTCTCAATATGCTCTTGCTGAGTTATCAGTTCCTGGATCGCGTCATCCATCTTTCAAGATCGCCTGCGGTCGAATTTAATCAGGGAATATTATAGAATACTTCTGCTGCGCCATTCTCATCCTTTACCCCGCATCGACTACCCCCTTCAAGCCTATGAAGAAAATCGTCCTACTGCGCCACGGCGAATCCACCTGGAACAATGAAAACCGCTTCACCGGCTGGACCGACGTCGGCTTGAGCGAAAAAGGGCTGGCCGAGGCCGTTGCCGCCGGCCGCTTGCTGAAGCAGGAGGGCTATGCCTTCGACGTCGCATTCACCTCGGTGTTGAAACGAGCCATCAAGACACTGTGGACAACTCTTGAGGAAATGGACAGGATGTGGATCCCCATCCATCACTCCTGGCGGCTGAACGAGCGCCACTACGGCGCCCTGCAGGGACTGAACAAGGCCGAAACGGCCGCCAAGTTCGGCGAGGAGCAGGTTCTGACCTGGCGCCGCGCCTACGACACGCCACCACCGGCGCTGGATGACGGTGATCCGCGACTGGAAATAAGCGATCCCCGCTACGCCGGCCTTGCCCCAGGCCAGTTCCCCAGGACGGAATGCCTCAAGGACACCGTGAATCGTTTCCTGCCCTATTGGCAGGAAACCATCGCCCCCATGGTCAAGTCCGGCAAGAGCGTGCTCATCGCCGCCCACGGCAACAGCCTGCGCGCCCTGATCAAATATCTTGACGACGTCTCCGACAGCGATATCGTCGGCCTCAATATTCCGACGGCTCAGCCACTGGTCTATGAACTCGACGATGACCTTAAGCCGCAGAAGCACTACTATCTCGGAAATGAGGAAGCCATCCGAGCCGCCATGCTGGCTGTCGCCAATCAGGGCAAAGCCAAGTAAAACCTGGGTACTGCTGCCGGCGGCGCTGCTATTGACCCTGGCGGCCACTGCCGCCTTGGCCGCGCCGCCAAAACCGCTTCAGGTTGAAGCCGGCCGCGGCCAGTTGAAGGAGTTGCACGGCCGTATCGAGACCTTGCGCCGCGACCTGGCAAAAAGCGAGGAAACACGCGCCGAAGCGGCCGACCAGTTGAAGGAAACCGAATCGGCGATATCCGACATCAACCGCGGACTGCGCGAACTTGGCGGCGTGCGCGAAAAGACCCAGGCTGAACTCTCCGGCCTGGAAGGGCAATCGCAGCGGCTGGAGACCCGGATAGCCGCCCAGCAGGCGCAACTCTCCCGCCTGTTGTACGGCAAGTACCTCAATGGCGAAACCGATGCGCTGCAACTCGTCCTCTCCGGCGCCGACCCGAACCAGGCGGCACGCGATCTCCACTACCTTTCCCTGCTCTCTATCGCCCAGGCTAATCTGTTGCGCCTGCTGCGCGGCACCCTTGCCGAAAAACAGCTTCTTGCCGAGGCTCTCCGCGCCAAGCACGGCGACCTCGTTGCCATAGAGCAGAAGCGGCAGCAGCAAAAGGCCGCGCTGTTGGGTCGCCAGCAGCAGCGCCAGGAGGTTCTTGCCAAACTGTCCGGTAAAATAAAACTGCAAAGGCGTGAGATAGACACCTTGAAACACGACGAGAAGCGCCTGGGCGTCCTGATAGAAGGGCTTTCCCGCATCGTCGCGAAGCCTGCCAAGGCGGCGCCTGCGCTGAGAAACGAGAAACTGCCCGAGGCACTGGGCTTCTCGGGCAACTTCGCAAAGTTGAAGGGCCGCCTGCGCCTGCCATCTCGCGGCACCCTGGCCAACCGTTTCGGCACGCCCCGTGCCGGCGGCGGCGCGACCTGGAAGGGCGTATTCATACGCGCCGCCGAGGGTGTGGAGGTCAAGGCGGTGGCACCGGGCAGGGTGGTGTTCGCCGACTGGCTGCGCGGCTTCGGCAATCTGATCATCGTGGACCATGGCGACGGCTATCTCAGCGTTTATGGCAACAGCCAGTCGCTCTATCGGAGGCTCGGCGATACAGTCAAAGGCGGCGAGACCGTGGCCGCGGTCGGCAACAGCGGCGGCAACCCCGAATCCGGTTTATACTTTGAACTCAGGCATCAGGGTCTGGCCATTGACCCCCTCAAATGGGTCAATCTCAAATAAGCGGGAAATAAGCGGAACCTAGCAGCCCCAACGGAGTCAAGCACGCATGCGCAACAAATTACAAAAGCTCGGACTGGTTCTCATTGGCCTCGTCGCCGGCATCCTGGTGAGCCTCAACTTCTCCGCCAACGCCGGCAAGGAGGACGCGACAGCACTGCCCATCGAGGAATTGCGCACTTTCGCCGATGTCTTCAACGCCATCAAGCAGGGCTATGTCGAGCCTATCGACGACAAGAAACTGATCACCTATGCGATCAGTGGCATGCTCTCCAACCTCGACCCGCACTCCGCCTATCTCGATTCCGACGCCTTCAAGGACTTGCAGGTCAGCACCCAGGGCGAATTCGGCGGTCTGGGGATAGAAGTCGGCATGGAGGACGGTTTCGTCAAGGTGGTCGCACCCATCGATGACACACCGGCATTCAAGGCGGGGGTGAAGGCCGGCGATCTCATCGTCAAGCTCGATGACACGCCGGTGAAGGGCCTGACCCTGAACGATGCGGTCAAGCGCATGCGCGGCAAGCCCAAGACCCAGATCACCCTGACCATCGTTCGAAAGGGCGAGACCAAGCCCATCATCCTGACGCTCACGCGCGAGAAGATCAAGGTGCAAAGCGTCAAGTCCAAGATGCTGGAAACCGGCTTCGGCTATGTGCGGATCTCGCAGTTCCAGGAAGAAACCGTCGCCGATGTCGCCCGGCAGTTGGACAAGCTTTACAAGCAGGGAGAACTGCGCGGTCTGGTGCTGGATCTGCGCAACGATCCGGGCGGATTGCTGCACGGCGCCGTCGGCGTGGCCGCCACCTTCCTGCCGGCCAAGGCCGTGGTCGTGACCACCGACGGCCGCACCGAGGACTCGAAGAGCAAGTTTGTCGCGAGCCCGCAAGACTATCTGCGCGGCAAGCACGAGGATCTCCTGAAAAATCTTCCTTCCGGCATCAAGACAGTGCCGCTGGTTGTGCTGATCAACGGCGGTTCCGCCTCGGCCTCCGAGATCGTCGCTGGCGCGCTGCAGGACCACAAGCGTGCGCTCCTGATCGGCACCCAGACCTTCGGCAAGGCATCGGTGCAGACCATATTGCCGCTTTCCAACAATACCGCGATCAAACTCACCACAGCGCGCTACTACACGCCGAACGGGCGCTCCATCCAGGCCAAGGGCATCACCCCCGACGTGGTGGTGGAAGAGACGGCAAACGGCGCCACTCATGAGACACTGCGCGAGGCAGATCTGGATCGCCATCTCGAGAACGACAAGGAAAAAACAGTTTCCGCGAAGCCTCCGGTGAAAAAGGGCGAAACAGAAAACGAAGCCAAGCCGCCAGTCGTGCCCTTCGAACTGGCCTCGAAAAACGACTACCAGTTGAATCAGGCGCTCGGTATGTTGAAGGCCTGGCAGATCATCAAGCAACGCTAATTGCCGCTTGCGGGGAGTGCGATGAAACAGCCGGTTTCCCCCCCGAGGTCTGGCTCCGAGAAGGAGCGGTGCATCCGCTTCGAAAGATCAGGGCAGGTCGAGCAGGCAAGGCGGCTGCTCTCCGGCCTGGAAGGAATGGAAGTGGGCCCCGCCGCGCATGGCCTGACGGTGCGCTACAACCTCGCCGACTACACCCTGGAAGGCATCGAGAAGGCCCTCCTTAGCCAGGGCTTCAATCTCGAGACAAACCTCTTCTCGAAGATTCGGCGCTCCCTGATCTACTTTTGCGAGGAAACGCAGCTGCGCAATATGCGCATGCCTGAGCGTCTCATCAAAAAATCCAACGAGATCTATGTCAAGGCCTGGGAGCATCATCCCCACGGCGACCGCGACGACACTCCGCTGGAACTGAGAGAAGACAAGTAAGCATCGCCTGTCCTCACCCGCCGCCATGAATGATTCGCAACTCCTCCGCTATAGCCGTCACATCCTTCTGCCGCAGATCGGCATAGAGGGGCAGGAGAAGCTGCTCGCTTCACGTGTGCTGGTGGTGGGTGCAGGCGGGCTGGGTTCGCCTGCCGCTCTCTATCTCGCCGCGGCGGGCGTGGGAACGCTCGTTCTGGCAGATGGTGATACCGTTGATCTGACCAACCTGCAAAGACAGATCCTCCATCGCAACAATCGCATCGGCCGGCCCAAGGCCGAGTCGGGGCGCGAAGCGTTGTTCGAGATCAATCCGGAATGCAGCGTCATCCCCTTGCCGGAGCGGCTAGCCGGGACAAGGCTGGATGATGAAATCACTGCCGCCGATGTCGTCCTCGACTGCTCGGACAACTTCGCCACGCGCCACGCCATCAACCGCGCCTGCATCAAGTATTGCAAGCCGCTGGTTTCCGGCGCGGCGATCCGCTTCGACGGACAGGTCTCGGTGTTCGACCCACGGCAGCGCGACTCGCCCTGCTATCACTGCCTGTTCCCGGAAGGGCAGGATGTCGAGGAAGTGCGCTGCGCGGTGATGGGGGTTTTCGCCCCGCTCACCGGCATCATAGGCAGCGTGCAGGCGGCAGAGGCGCTGAAGCTCTTGATTGGGTGCGGCACAAGCCTCGCCGGCAGGCTGCTCTTGCTCGAAGGCCTGACCATGGAATGGCGCTCGATAAACATACCGCGCGACCCCGGCTGCGCAGTGTGTGGGGCCATGTAGGTCGGCCTTCAGGCCGACAATCGTGACGGCGCGCAGCCACCGCGTCGGGCTGAAGCCCGACCTACAACAAGCGCGCGCGTATCCTGATATCTGCGCCGACGCGGCGAATCTCCTCGAACTTGAGATCCCGCCTGCCGGCAAGATCGGAAAGTTCGGGAAGATCGAACATGCCGCGCGCGGCGTCTCCCAGAAGCGTCGGCGCGAGATAGAGCAGCAGTTCATCGACCAGCCCCTCGCGCAACAACGAGCCATTCAACTTGAAGCCGGCCTCGGCGTGGATTTCGTTGATGCCGCGGCGCGCCAGTTCATTCATCAGTTCCGCCAAATCCACTTTACCTTGCCTGTTCGGCAGCACCACCACCTCGGCGCCGCAGTCGGCAAGCGCAGCAATCTTTTCCGCATCAGACACAGCCGCTGCCACCAGCAGTTTGCCGCCCATTAACACCTGGGAGGAAAGAGGAAGTTCAAGGCGACTGTCGACAACGACCTTGAGCGGTTGTCTGCCCGTCTCGACGCCACGCACGGAAAGTTGCGGATCGTCGTCCCTGACCGTGCCTATGCCGGTCAGGATGGCGCAGGCGCGGGCGCGCCAGCGGTGGCCATCCAGGCGCGCGGGGGCATGGGTGATCCACTGCGAGCGGCCGTTGCACAGGGCCGTCTTGCCATCCAGGCTGGCCGCGACTTTCAGCCGCAGCCATGGCCGGCCGCGCGTCATGCGGGAAACGAAACCAATATTCAGTTCCCTCGCTTCTGCCTCCATCAGGCCGCAGGCCGTACTGATACCGACAGCGCGCAGTCTTTCCAGGCCCTGCCCGGATACTTGCGGATTCGGGTCCTGCATCGCCGCGACGACGCGCGATACGCCGGCGGCGATCAGCGCTTCGACGCAGGGGGGGGTGCGTCCGTAGTGGCTGCAGGGCTCGAGCGTGACGTAAGCGGTGGCCCCTTTGACCGGGTGGCCACGCGAGGCGGCTGAGTCGATCGCATTGACCTCTGCATGGGGCGCGCCAGCCTCTTCGTGCCAACCCTCGCCGATGAGGCCACCCGCATCGACGAGCACGCAGCCGACGCGCGGATTCGGCGTCGTGCTGTATAAGCCTCGCCGCGCCAGCCTGAGCGCCTGCGCCATAAAACGATGGTCGGCGGCGGTGAAATCCACGGCCGTTCAGCCGGGACTGCGCGGACGCCGCAGACGCGGCTTTTTGACTTCGCGGATGGCGTCCGAGAATTCCTCGACATCCTCGAAATTGCGATAGACGGAGGAGAAGCGAATATAGGCGATCTTGTCGAGTTTCTTCAACTCGCGCATGACCAACTCGCCGATCTTGTCGCTGGGCACTTCGCGCTCGCCCAGCGTGACCAGCTTTTCCTCGATGCGGTCGATGGCGGCATCGACGCTCTCGGTGGTGACGGGGCGCTTCCGCAGTGCCAGCATCATGCTCGCCAGCACTTTTTCCCGGTCGTACTCGGTGCGGCTGCCGTTCTTCTTCACCACCAGAGGCAACTGCAGTTCGACGCGCTCGTAAGTGGTGAAGCGTTTCTCGCACGCCAGGCAGCGGCGGCGACGGCGCACCGTATCGCCGTCCTCGTTCTCCCGAGTGTCGACGACCTGGGTGTTGGGTTCAGCGCAGTAGGGACATTTCATGGCGGGAAAGCAGCTTAGCCATAAACCGGAAACTTCTTGCACAATGCCGCCACCTTGGCCTTGATTCCGGTCAGCGGAGCGGTCGGAGCATCGAGCACATCGGCAATCAGGTTCGCGACCAACTCGGCCTCGATCTCGGTGAAGCCGCGTGTCGTCATCGCCGGCGTGCCTATGCGTATGCCGCTGGTGACGAAGGGTTTCTGCGGATCATTGGGGATGGCGTTCTTGTTGACCGTGATACGGGCTCGCCCGAGCGCCGCTTCGGCGTCCTTGCCGGTGATGTTCTTGCCGCGCAGATCGACCAGGAAAACATGCGACTCGGTACGTCCGGAAACGATGCGCAGGTCGCGCGATGCCAGCACCTTGGCCATGACCCTGGCGTTGTCTATCACCTGCTCCTGATAGTCGGTGAACTCGGGCGTCATGGCCTCCTTGAAGGCGACGGCCTTGGCGGCGATGACATGCATCAGCGGTCCGCCCTGAAGGCTGGGGAAAATGGCCGAGTTGAGCACCTTCTCGTGTTCCGCCTTGGCCAAAATCAAGCCGCCGCGAGGGCCGCGCAGAGTCTTGTGGGTGGTGCTGGTGACGAAGTCGGCAAGCGGCACCGGATTCGGATAGAAGCCTGCGGCAACCAGGCCGGCGTAGTGCGCCATGTCCACGAACAGGTAGGCGCCGACGGCATCGGCGATTTCGCGGAAGCGTTCGAAGTCGATCTGCAGTGAATAGGCCGAGGCGCCGGCGACTATCATCTTCGGCTTGTGCTCCTTGGCCAGACGCAAAACCTCGGCATAGTCGATCTCCTCGGTGGCCGGATCGAGGCCGTAGGGGATGGCATTGAAGAGCTTGCCCGAAATATTGACGCTGGCACCGTGGGTGAGGTGACCACCATGAGCAAGCGACATGCCGAGGATGGTGTCGCCCGGCTTTAGCACCGAAAAATACACGGCCTGGTTGGCCTGCGAGCCGGAATGGGGCTGAACATTGGCATACTCGGCGCCGAACAGCTTCTTGGCGCGATCGATCGCCAACTGCTCGGCGATATCGACATACTCGCAGCCGCCGTAGTAGCGCTTGCCGGGATAGCCCTCGGCATACTTGTTGGTGAGCTGCGAGCCCTGCGCCTCGAGCACGGCATGGGAGACATAGTTCTCGGAGGCGATGAGCTCGATATGATCTTCCTGACGACTGTTCTCGGCCTGGATCGCCTGCCACAGTTCGGGATCAACCTTGGCCAGAGTGTTTTTCTTGGAAAACATGGTCTAGGGGGGAAGTAGGGAAGAAGACTAATTTTACCACGCTAGCCCGGCAGCTCGTCGAGAGCCACGCCCAGATGGCGCTGGTCTGCCCAGAGCTGAACGCGCCAGGAGGTTTCATCCCGCTCCAGCCAGTTCAAGGCAGCATTGGGTATGGGAAAGTCCCGCCTGGCTGCGAGTGACCGTCCGGTGGCGGTGCGATAGACGATGTCGAGCACGCCGCCGTGGGTCACCACCAGCACCTTCTCGCCGGCATGGCGCCTCGCCAGACTGTCGAGCCCTGCCATCGCCCGCTTGGCGAAGCCGGCCAGGCTCTCGCCGCCATCGAGGTCGAAGTGCAAGTCCCACTCCACATGCCGCCGATAGACTTCGGGGTGGAGCGCCTTGGCTTCCTTCATGGTCAAGGACTGCAAAGTGCCGTAATGCCGCTCGCGCAACTGCGCCTCTGCAAGAACCGCCTCCCCTGCAACAGCTTCCGCGGTTGCCCACGCCCGCAAAAGATCGCTGCTGTAGGCCGCGTCGAAACTCTCGGCAGCCAGACTTTGCGCTGCAGCCATCGCCTGGCTTTCTCCGGTCCTGTTGAGCGGAATGTCTATCTGGCCCTGGATGCGGCCTTGGGCATTCCAGTCGGTTTCACCATGGCGCATCAGGCAGAATCGGGTCTTCTTGGGCATGGATGGGTTTTATGGAGGCTTTCAAAAGCAGCGATTCCAGATTAAGCTACGCCGCTTGGCGCTGCTGCGGCGGGGTCCATTCTACGATAGGCAACAACCTGATGGAGACTGCCTGATGAAACTCCTGCTGCAAATCTCGCGTTGGATCGACGCCATGACGGAGCACGTCGGCCGCACCATTTACTGGCTGGTGCTGATCGCCGTGCTGGTCAGTTCGGTGAATGCCAGCGTTCGCAAGCTCTTCGACATGAGTTCGAACGCCTTCCTGGAATTGCAGTGGTACCTCTTCTCCGCCATCTTCCTGCTCGGCGCCGGCTATGCATTGCTCAAGCAGGAGCACGTGAGGATCGACGTCATTTACGGAAAGTTTTCCAAGCGCATCCAGATCTGGATAGACATCCTGGGCACCCTGCTGTTCCTGATGCCCATGGCGCTCCTCATCCTCTGGCACTCCTGGCCGATATTCGTCAATGCCCTGCTCTCCAATGAGCAGTCGTCCAGCGCCGGCGGCCTGGTGGTATGGCCGGTGCGCCTCCTGCTGCCGGCCGGCTTTGTCCTGCTGATCGTGCAGGCGGTTTCGGAGTTGATCAAGCGC
Source organism: uncultured Sterolibacterium sp. (assembly GCA_903930535.1). Lineage (GTDB taxonomy): Bacteria > Pseudomonadota > Gammaproteobacteria > Burkholderiales > Rhodocyclaceae > CAIYYX01. The sequence goes on from CAIYYX010000104.1 coordinate 47,486, forward strand.
GTGGCCTTCCTGAAAGGCCTCATCCCCGACCCGAGCGAAAAGCCGCAGCGCATGACGCCTGAAGAGGAACTCGCGGCAGAAATCAAGGCGCGCGCAGCGGGAGCGAAGTCATGAGCGAATTCCTCATCGCCAATCTGGCGCCCATCATGTTCGCCTCGCTGATCATATTCCTCCTGATCGGCTACCCCGTCGCTTTTTCCCTGGCCGCCAACGGCATTTTCTTCGGCCTCATCGGCATCCAGTTGGGCCTGCTCCACCCATCGCTGTTCCAGGCGCTGCCGGACAGGATTTTCGGCGTCATGAGCAACGACACCCTGCTGGCCATCCCCTTCTTCACCTTCATGGGGCTGATCCTGGAACGATCTGGAATGGCCGAGGATTTGCTCGACACCATAGGCCAGTTGTTCGGTCCGGTGCGCGGCGGCCTGGCCTACGCCGTGGTGCTGGTCGGTGCCATGCTCGCCGCCACCACAGGCGTGGTCGCGGCCTCGGTGATTTCCATGGGTCTCATTTCCCTGCCCATCATGCTGCGCTATGGCTACGACAAGCGCCTCACCTCCGGCGTCATCGCAGCCTCGGGCACACTGGCCCAGATCATCCCGCCGTCTCTGGTTCTGATCATCATGGCCGACCAACTCGGCAAGTCAGTCGGCGACATGTACAAGGGCGCCTTCATTCCCGGCTTCACCCTGGCCGTCTTGTACATGGTCTACATCCTCGGCGTCACGCTCGTCAAACCGTCGTGGGCGCCCGCCCTGCCGCCGGAAGCCCGCGTCTTCAAGGAAGCCTCCGGCAAGAGCGGCGTCTTTTCCCTGCTGGTGCTGCTGGTCATCTCTGTGACTGGCGCCACGCTGTTCGCCCACAACTACAATCCGGAATCGCCTCTGGACGAACTCATCGTCGCCACGCTTTCGGTGGGCATCGGCATCGCCTTCGCTCTGGCGGTGGTCAACCGTTTGCTCGGACTCAAACTCTTGAGCAAGATGGCGGAGAAGGTCACCTTTGTTTTGATTCCGCCCCTGGCGCTGATTTTCCTGGTGCTGGGCACCATTTTCGTCGGCATCGCCACGCCCACGGAAGGTGGCGCCATGGGCGCCACGGGCGCCCTGATCATGGCGCTGATCCGCAATAGACTTTCCTGGAAGCTCCTCAAGCAGGGCATGGACTCGACGGCGAAGCTCACCGCCTTCGTGATATTCATCCTGGTCGGCGCCCGCGTCTTCAGCCTGACCTTCTATGGGGTCAATGGTCACATCTGGGTGGAGCATCTGCTCTCCGGCCTGCCGGGAGGCCAGTTGGGCTTCCTGATCGTGGTGAATATCCTGGTATTCGTTCTGGCCTTCTTCCTCGATTTCTTCGAACTCTCCTTCATCGTCATTCCGCTTCTGGGCCCCATCGCCGACAAACTAGGCATAGACCTCATCTGGTTTGGCGTCTTGATGGGGGTGAACATGCAGACCTCCTTCATGCACCCGCCCTTCGGCTTCGCCCTGTTCTACCTGCGGTCCGTGGCGCCCTCGTCGGTCAAGACAACGGAAATCTACTGGGGAGCGGTGCCTTTCGTGCTGATCCAGATCATCATGGTCGGCCTGTTGATCGCCTTCCCGCAGTTGGTGACTTCGGGCCTGGACAAGGAAGTGAAAATAGACACCTCCACGGTCGAGATCATGATTCCGTCGCAAAGCGAGGAGGTGGGAGCCGGCGCGAATCCGGATGCCAAGCCCGCGGAAGACGATCCAGCCAAGGCGATAGCGCCGGCTAAGCAGGGGAAATAAAAAAAGCCCGCGCAGACAATGCGCGGGCTTTTTCCGTAGACTGCTGCCCTACTTCTTCTTCGCCGGCGCTGTCTGTGCAGTGCGCGCTGTGGCCTGCATGAACCTGTCGAAGCCCCCCTCGGCGATGCTGAACCACTGGACCTGTTCGTCGCGGAATTTCTTCCACGGCTCGTAGATTTTCTTGAACTTCGCGTTCTTGGCGGCGGTCTCCTCGTAGAACTCGTTGGCAGCCTTGTAGCAGGCAGCCATGATGTCATTGGTGAAGGGCCGCAGTTGCGTACCGCCAGCCATCAGCCGCTTCAAGGCCGGCGGGTTCTTGTTGTCGTACTTGGCCAGCATGTCGGCGGTGGCTTCGGCACAGGCCGATTCGAGAATCGCCTGATATTCCTTGGGCAGGCTGTCCCACTGCTTCTGGTTCACGTACATGGTGATCTGCGGGCCGCCTTCCCACCAGGCCGGATAGTAGTAGTACTTGGCGACCTTGTTGAAGCCGAGCTTTTCGTCGTCATAGGGGCCGACCCATTCTGCGGCGTCTATGGTGCCTTTCTCCAGCGCCGGATAGATGTCGGCGCCGGGGATCTGCTGGGCGATGACGCCGAGCTTGGCCAGGACGTTGCCGGCCAGGCCGGCGATGCGCATCTTCAGGCCCTTCAGGTCGGCCACGGTCTTGATCTCCTTGCGGAACCAGCCGCCCATCTGGGTACCGGTGTTGCCGCAGGGAATGTTATAGATGTTGTAGTCCTTGAAGAACTCGCGCATCAGTTCGATGCCGCCACCGTGCATCATCCAGGCATTCTGCTGGCGGCTGTTCATGCCGAAGGGAATGGCGCAGTCGATGGCGAAGGTCGGATCCTTGCCGACGTAATAGTAGCTCGCCGAATGTCCGATCTCGACGGTGCCGTCCTTCACGGCGTCGAGCACCTGGAAGGGTGGAACAATCTCGCCGCCGGCGAATACCTGGATCTGGAACTTGCCGCCGGTCGCAGCCGCCACGCGCTTTGCGACCACTTCGGCGCCGCCGAAAATGGTGTCAAGGCTCTTGGGAAAACTTGAGGCCAGGCGCCACTTGATGGTTGGCAGAGCAGCTGCGGTTTGCGCAATGGCTGGCGCGGCTATCGCACCGGCAGCGAAACCGACGCTTGCCTTCTTGAGAAATGAACGTCTTTCCATGTAAGCTCTCCTTTAGGGTTTTAGGGCTTTCAGCAAATAATCATACTCCAAGTGCACCGCATCAGGCTCCGGCCAGCTTCATGCGCTCGACCAGGATGGAGCCCACCTGCTTCGAGCCGCGAACCAGGACGTCGTTGCCGACGGCGACGATGCCTTTGATCATGTCTTTCAGGTTGCCGGCGATGGTGATCTCCTGCACCGGGTAGCGTATTTCGCCGCCCTCCACCCAGTAGCCGGCGGCACCGCGCGAATAATCGCCGGTGACGTAATTGACGCCCTGGCCGAGGAGTTCCGTGACCAGGAGTCCCGTTCCCATCTCGCGCAGCAGCCCATTGAAATCCAGCTTTCCCGACTTGACGATCAGGTTGTGGCAACCGCCGGCATTGCCCGTGGTGGGCATGCCCAACTTTCTTCCCGAATAGGTCGACAGGAAGTAGCCTTTGAGCACGCCGTTTTCCACCACCTCGCGGTCATGGGTCGCCACACCGTCGTCGTCGAACGGACTGCTGGCCAGCCCATTGCGCAGATGCGGACGCTCGCTGATCTGAATATGCTCAGGGAAAATCTGCGTTCCCAGGCTGTCCAGCAGGAAAGAGGACTTGCGATAGAGCGCGCCGCCGCTGGCGGCATGGACGAAATTGCCTATCAGGCCGGCGGCCAGCGTCGCCTCGAAGAGCACGGGCACGGATCGCGTCGAAAGTTTCCTCGCGCCAAGACGGGACAGAGCTCGCCTCGCGGCATAGTCGCCGATTGCTTCGGGACTCGCCAATCTGACCGGATCGCGACTCGTCGTATACCAGTCGTCGCGCTGCATGCTTTCGTTTTCCCCGGCGATCACCGCGCAGGAGAGGTAATGCCGCGAAGTCGGGAAGCCATCCATGAAACCCAGGCTGTTGGCCGAGACGAACTGCGACTGCTGCACCGAGACGCTGGCGCCTTCGGAATTCTTCACCATCGGACTGACGGCGAAAGCTGCCTGTTCGCAGTGCCTGGCCAGGGCGATGGCCTCCTCCACAGGCAGATCCCAGGGATGATAGAGATCCAGATCCATCTTCTTATTGGCCAGGAGTCCGGCTTCGGGCAGGCCGGCGCAAGGGTCGGGCGCGGTGAAGCGGGCGATGGAAAGCGCCGCCTCGACGGTAGCGCGCAATGCCTTTGGCGAAAAGTCAGAGGTGCTGGCGTGGCCGCGCTGCTGGCCGAGATAAATGGTGACGCCTATGCCCTTGTCACGGTTGTACTCGATGGTCTCCACTTGCCCGCGGCGCACCGTGACCGACTGGCCGAAACCTTCCGAGACATCGGTCTCGCACGCCGCGGCGCCCAGTTCGCGGGCATGGCGCAGCACATCGGCAGCGAGTTGGCGCAGGGTGTCATGGGGATAACTGAATTCTGATGCAGACATGGGAGGATCGCGTCCTTGGCAAAGCTATAATGATACCCGTGGACACCCTAGATGACTTGGATAAACCCGAACCGCCCAGCAAATCGCAGAAGAAGCGCGACATGACTGCGCTCCAGGACCTCGGCCAACAGCTCGTGGAACTTCCCGCCGATCGTCTGGCGAAGCTGGAAATGCCCGACGCCTTGAGGATCGCCTTGCGCGACGCGCAGCGCTTCACCAAGAACGAAGCCAGGCGGCGGCAGATGCAATACATCGGCAAGCTGATGCGCTCCATCGACCCGGCGCCCTTCCAGGCGGCGATAGATGCCCTGGCCGGGATCTCCGCCATTGAAAACGCCAAGCAGCACCGCCTCGAACGATTGCGCTCGCAGCTCATGGAGGACGAGGCGGCAGCCTTGGCCGAGATCGCCGCGACTCATGCCGGTGCCGACCTGCAGCATCTGCGTCAGCTGCGCCGCAACGCACTGAAAGAACGTGAGCTGGCAAAACCGCCGCGCGCCTTCCGGGAAATCTTCAGGATTTTGCGCGAGCTTGACGAAACCGGCGAAGAAACCGGTTCACCATCGGAAGAGAATTGACATGGAACTGCTCATCGGACTGGTATCGATCTCCGACCGTGCCTCCAGCGGCGTCTACGAGGACAAGGGCATTCCTGCGCTCAAGGATTGGTTCTCGGCCGCACTCTCCTCGCCCTGGCGCATGGAGACGCGGTTGATTCCGGACGAACAGGCGGTCATCGAAAAAACCCTGAGAGAACTCTGCGACGAGACCGGCTGCCATCTCGTACTGACCACCGGCGGCACCGGGCCGGCGCCGCGCGATGTCACACCCGAGGCCACCCTCGCCATTGCCGACAAGGTGATGCCAGGATTCGGCGAAGAGATGCGCCGGATCAGCCTCTCCTTCGTGCCCACGGCAATACTCTCGCGCCAGGTCGGAGTGATTCGCGGCAAGTCGCTGATACTGAACCTGCCGGGTCAACCCAAGGCCATCAGGGAAACCCTGGAAGGGGCGCGTGACGCCGAAGGAAGGCTGATCGTGACCGGCATCTTCGCCGCAGTCCCCTACTGCCTCGATCTCATCGGCGGTCCTTATGTCGAGACCGTTGATGCCGTGGTGAAGGCCTTCCGTCCGAAGTCGGCGCTGAGAAAGCCTGCTCAGTAAAACCCCTCTATTGAGACTGACTCGACATATGAAGTTGCCCCGGATCGCCCTCATTCACGCACTGGCCAACGCGGTGAATCCCATCAACCAAGTCTTTGAAGAGGATTGGCCCGAGGCGGTCCGGATGAACCTTCTTGATGACAGTCTTTCGCAAGACCTGGCACGCGCCGGCCGCGGTTTGGATGAGGCCATGAACAAGCGTTTCCTGACCCTGGCCGACTACGCCGTGGCTACTGGCGCGCAGGCCATCCTGTTCTCCTGTTCGGCCTTTGGGCCTTGCATCGATGCGGTTGCGCGCCGGCATGCGGGCATTCCGGTGCTCAAGCCCAATGAGGCGATGATTGAGGCAGCGGTTCGCGATGGCAGGCGTATCGGCCTGATCGCCTCGTTTGCGCCGACACTGCAAAGCATGCCGGCCGAATTTCCCAGCGAGACAAAACTTGACACCGAGTTGGCTGATGGCGCGCTGGAGGCCCTGAACCAGGGTGACACAGCCCGCCATGACGCCCAGGTCGTAGCAGCTGCGCGGCGCTTGCAGGCGCGCGGCTGCCAGCTGATTGCACTGGCGCAGTTCAGCATAGCGCGCGCCGCGCCGGCGGTGCGCGAGGCGCTGGGCATGTCGGTGATGACCACGCCGGACAGCGCAGTGGCCGCACTGCGCAAGCGCCTGAGCTGAAAGACCCGATGGGCGGGATACGCACGGCCCTATCTGGAGCACCTCGTTTAGCGTAGTCACGGCCACGACCCGGCTATTTCATATCAAGCACCACTGCGACAACAGACCTGCGCCCCAGGCCACACCGAAGCCGGTGACGTCGCTGGCCACCGCACCCAGGCCGCCGCTGCAATTGGCAGCCGAGAGGTCCATGTGCAGCCAGGGCGTCTTGGCGGTGAAGCGCTGCAGAAAACGCGCTGCGAGAATATGGTCGGCCTCGCCCTCCAGCGAGCATTGCTTGACGTCCGCGACCTTGCTCTCCAGTCCGGTCTCGTAGTCCTCGTCCATGGGAAACACGCTGACGCGCTCCCCGGACTGCCTCCCGGCACCAACGGCGAGATGGGCCAGTTCCTCACTGCTGGCGAAAACCCCCGAATAGCGGTGGCCCAGCGCCGCCACCATGCTGCCGGTGAGCGTGGCGAAATCGATCAGGAGATCGGGGCCCGACCTGGCTGCCAGTGTCAGCGTATCGGCCAGCACTAGCCGCCCCTCGGCATCGGTGTGCACAATCTCGATGCTGGTGCCATCCAGTGCGGTGACGATATCGTTCTGTTTGTAGGCCTCGGGCGAAAGATGATTTTGTGCGATGGCCAGCCAGGCATCCACCGCCACCGGCAGGCGCAGTTCCTGCACCGCGAGAAGCAGCGAGAGCGCAACTGCAGAGCCGTTCATGTCCTCGTGCATGCCGGACATGTACTTTGCCGGCTTCAGGTTGTGGCCGCCGGTATCGAAGCAGATGCCCTTGCCGACCAGGGCCACTCGGCGTTGCGTCCCCTTCGCGCCCTTCGGACGGTAGGAAAGATGAACGATGGCCGCATCCCTGTCGCCCGATCCCTGGGCCACGGCGCAGAAGGCGCCAGCATTCATTTTCTTCAGGCGCTTGAAATTGTATTCCTCGATTTCCCAGCCCTGCGCCTGGGCCAGATCGCGCACCCGCTCGCGGTAATGTCCCGGCGTCAACTCGTTGGGCGGCAGCGTGGTGAGTTCGCGCGCCAGGACGTTGGCGCGCGCCAAGGCAAGCACTGCGGAGAAATCCGCCGGCTTGGCGTGACCATAGAGCACAACGCGTTGCAGCGGCTTGGCGGGCTGCTTCTTCTTCGCCGGCAGGATGATGCCATTGACCAGGATGACATAGAGCGCCTCGCGCGCCAGCAGCAACTCCGTCTCGCCCACAGCGCCGCAGACGGCGAAGGCGATGCTCCCCGGGCTCTCTTCCTGCAGCAATTGCACTGCCCGGCGCAGGGCGCTTAACTGCTCGAAGCGCGGCGTTTCCGCATCTATCATGACCCAGGCGCAGCGGCCGCCGCCGGGAATGTCTGCGGCGACAGGCGTCTTGGCAAGTTCCTCGGCCTTCATGTCGCGCCGCGAGAGAACCGCCTGCAACTGCGCGAGGCCCGGCAACTCTCCGCGGAGCACCTTGACCAGGGGCATGACGATGAGCGCATGGGCATGGCGTTCCAGGACACTGTGGCTTAGCGGTCCGGGCAGAACCTGGAACTTGGCGAGGGACATGGCGGAAAATCCTTTAAAATAGCCTTTGATTATAATCTTCGTCCTTCGCCCTTTCCATGCAGCCTTACCTTGACCTGATGCGCCATGTGCTCGAACATGGCCATGCCAAGAACGACCGCACCGGCACCGGCACGCTGTCGGTTTTCGGCTGGCAGACGCGTTACGATCTGGCTGCGGGTTTTCCCCTCTTGACCACCAAGAAGCTGCATACCAAGTCCATCATCCACGAATTGCTGTGGTTTTTGCGCGGCGACACAAACATCCGCTATCTCAAGGAAAACGGCGTCTCGATCTGGGACGACTGGGCCGACGCCAATGGCGATCTCGGCCCGGTTTATGGCAAGCAGTGGCGCCACTGGGAAACAACGGACGGCCGCGAGATCGACCAGATCGGCCTGTTGATAGCCGGCCTGAAAAACAACCCGGATTCGCGCCGTCATCTCGTCTCCGCCTGGAATCCGGGCGAAGTGGACAAGATGAAGCTGCCACCCTGTCATGCGCTGTTCCAATTCTACGTCGCCGACGGCGCGCTCTCCTGTCAACTCTATCAGCGCAGCGCTGACATTTTCCTCGGCGTCCCCTTCAACATCGCCTCCTACGCGCTATTGACGCTGATGATTGCCCAGGTCTGCGGCTTGCGCCCTGGCGACTTCGTGCACACCCTGGGCGACGCCCATCTCTACACCAATCATCTCGAGCAGGCGAAGCTGCAACTTTCCCGTGCGCCGCGGCCTTTGCCGACATTGCGCATCAATCCCGAGATTCATGACATCCTCGCCTTCCGCTTCGAGGACTTCACCCTGGAAGGCTACGACCCGCAGCCGCATATCTCTGCCCCTGTGGCGGTGTGAAATGGCTCGCCTCACACTGATCGCCGCGGTGGCGAGAAACGGCGTCATCGGCAACAACAACGCACTGCCCTGGAGGTTGCCCGAGGATCTGAAGCGCTTCAAGGCGCTCACCCTGGGTCATCCCATCATCATGGGACGCAAGACCTGGGCCTCTCTGGGGCGGCCATTGCCGGGGCGCAGCAATATAATCATCACACGCGACCGGAAGTTCAATGCCCCGGGTTGCCTCGTGGCGGATTCTCTCGCTGCGGCCCTCGATGCCTGCGGCAAAGTTGACGAGGCCTTCGTCATCGGCGGCGCCGAAATCTACGCCCTGGCCCTGCCCCTCGCGCACTGCCTGCAACTCACCGAGATTCTTCAAGAGTTCCCGGGCGACACCTGCTTCCCCGCATTTGATCGCACCGCATGGCGCGAGACCGCGCGCGAGCGCCATCAATCGGAAGCCGGCTTGGACTACGATTTCGTCACCTACGAGCGCTGACGCCGAGGACTTCGCCGACCGCGCACAGAACGCCGCTTTGGCTGTGGCGGTGCACGGCTGGCTGTGATCAGTGCTTGGCGTGCCAGGTGGCGAAGACGCCGCGCAGCTCGCCGAGGAAAGCCACGGCGGCGGGCGATAGCACGCTGCCGCGACGGCGCAGGATGCCGATCTCGCGATAGAGGCCCGGATCGACGATCCGGGCGCTCGTCAGACGCGGATGACCCAGCAGCGACAACGCCATGGTCGGCAGGACGGTGATGCCGAGCCCGGCCTCGACCAAGCCGCCGAGCGTGTAGTGGTGATAGACCTCATAGACCGGGTCGCATTCGCTGCCGATGCGCCGGAAGGCTTCTTCGAGCAAGCTGCGCACGCGGGTGCCCGGCGCCATCATCAAGAGCTTGTACTTGACCAGTTGCTTCAGACGCAGCGACTTGTGCCGGGCCAGTTCGTGGTTGCGCGGGAAGACGGCGACGAACTCGTCGCGGAACAGCGGCTCGAAATCCACATCAATATTGCCCGCCGGCTGCGGGCCCAAACCGAAATCGGCTTCCATGCTCAGGACGCGCTGATTGACTGCCGTCGCTATTTCGTCCAGCAACCGCACCTTGATCTCGGGATAGCGCTTCTGGAAAATCGCCAGAGCCGCGGGCAGACTCGACGAGGCAATGGTCGGCAGGCAGGCGATAGTGACCCGGCCTGACTGCAACGCGGCCTCATCCTGCAACTCGACAATCACCGACTGCAGATCGAACAGGGCGCGCTTGGCCTTGTTGAGGAATTTCCGCCCCTCGGCGGTCAGGCGCACGCTGCGCGTGGTTCTACTGAGCAGGGGCACGCCGAGAAAGTTTTCCAGATCGCGTACGTGGGCGCTGATCGCCGGCTGGGAGAGGTGCACGATTTCGGCAGCCTTGCGGAAGCTGCCATGCTCGCCGACGGCGATGAAAGTGTGAATCTTGGCGATATTGGGATATATCATGGAATGTGATCAGTTATTCAGATAATTCAACTTATCATATCCTCAATCTGTGGGAACATGTACTACAGCAGTTCCGCTTCGCAACAGAGCGTCGTCCTATTCAACCGGTCAGGAGCAACACCATGTTTGATGAAACCTTCGATGTCGTGGTCGTGGGCTTCGGCTTTGCCGGCGGCATTGCCGCCGTGAATGCCGCGCAGGCCGGCGCCAAGACCCTGCTCCTGGAGAAGGCCAGCGTCCCCGGCGGCATCTCGATCTGCTCCTACGGCGCGGTGCGCAGCGCGCACGACGCCGAGCAGGCCTTCCGCTATCTGCAGGCCACCAACGACGGGCGCACGCCTGACGATGTGCTGCGCGCCCTGGCCGACGGCATGAGCGGCATGGAGAGTTATGTCCGCGAACTCGCCAAGGCGAGCAAAGCGGAGATCACCACCTCGGTCGAGGAAAATGAACTGCTGAAGAAGAGCAATGCCGCCTACGACCACGAACAGCGGCCACTGCGGCGCTTGAGCGGCAACTACCCGTTTCCCGGCAACGAGACCTTCTACCACACCACCGTGGCGCAGGTGCCGGGATTCAACGCCCGCGAGCAGTACCCGTGGGCCAACGGCGCGCCGGGAGGGCCAAAGGTCTTCAGGATTGTGCACGACAACGTGTTGCAGCAAGGCGTGGACATCCGCCTGAACAGTTCGGTACTGCGTCTCATCACCACAGGGCAATCGCGCGAGGTCTGCGGCGTGCGCGTTCTCTGCCAGGGTGTGGAGAGGAACATCCGCGCCCGCCGGGCAGTGATTCTCGCCTCCGGCGGCTTCGAGGGCAGCAGCGAAATGCGCGAGCAGTTCATCGAGGGAAAACCGATACTCAACGCCATGGCGCGCGGCAACAACGGCGATGGCATCAGAATGGCGCAGGATCTCGGCGCCGCGCTCTGGCATATGTGGCACATCCACGGTGCCTACGGGGTGCGCCACACCGATCCGGACTATCCCTATGCGATACGCCTGAAGCGCTTTCCCGACTGGTTCCCGGGCGATGCCGACAAGGTCAAGCTCAAGATGCCTTGGATCTTGCTCGATCAGGAGGGCCGACGCTTCATGTCCGAGTATCAGCCCTATAACCAGGACACGGCGCACCGGCCCCAGCAGTACTACGATCCTGTCACGCAACGCTTCCCGAGAAATCCTGCGATCATGGTCTGCGACGAGGAGGGCCGGAAAATGTATCCGCTCGGCAAGCCGACCTCGAATGACGAAGGCGTGCGCTATGAATGGAGCGACGACAACCTGAAGGAAGTCGAACTGGGCATACTGACCCGGGCCGACTCCCTGGCCGAACTGGCCGACCTGCTTCATGTCGATCGCAGCCGCATGGAGGCGAGCGTCAAGCAGTGGAATGCCGCCTGCGAGAGGGGCAAGGACGAGGACTTCGGACGCCCGCCCGGATCGATGGCGCCGATCAGGACGGCGCCCTTCTATGGCGCACCCGTGTGGGCGACGCTCTCCAACACCCAGGGCGGACCGGTGCACGACGCCAGGCAGCGCATCATCGACGTATACGGGGAGGCGATTCCGCGCCTCTTCGCCGCGGGCGAACTCGGCAGTTCCTTCGGCCATCTCTACATGTCTGGCGGCAATATCTCCGAGTGCTTCGTGACTGGGCGCATCGCCGGACGAGGCGCCGCCGCCTGCGAACCGTTGTGAAGCGCGGCCCTGCTTTGTAATAAGATGCGTAGGTGGAGTGCAGGGGTGCCACCTCTTGTCTCGCGCCAAAGCCGAGGTAGATCTGTGATGAATCTGAAGTTCGCTTTTCTGTTCATGCTCGCCGCGGTGCTCGGCACCTCGACCTCCGGGTCGAGCCATGCGCAAGACTACCCCAATAAGCGGGTGACTCTGATCGTCCCGTTCCCGCCGGCCGGTCCGATGGACATTCTCGGCCGCCTGCTCGCCGACAGGTTGGCGCGCGTCTGGGGGGTGCCGGTGATCACCGCCAATCACCCCGGCGCCGGCGGCAACATCGGCATCAAGCGCTGCGCCGAGTCGCCACCCGACGGCTACACCATCTGCATACTCTCGATCGCGCAAACCATCGCGCCTTCGATCTATGCCAATCCCGGTTTTGATCCGGTCAAGGATTTTACCCACATCTCGCTCCTGGCGACGCTGCCCAGCCTGCTCTTGGTCGATCCAGCGCTGCCTGTGCATAGCGTCAAGGAAATGATTGCACTCGCCAAGGCAAAGCCGGGCGTGCTCAACTATTCGTCGGGAGGCAGCGGCACCAGCACGCACATGCTGATGGAACAGTTCAAGCACCAGGCCGGCGTCGATATCGTGCACATCCCATACAAGGGCCAGGCCCCGGCTCTGGTCGACCAGGTTTCCGGACGCATCGCGGTCTCATTCGGCACCATCATAGCCGCCCAGTCCTTCGTCAAGGATGGCAAACTGCGCGCAATCGCCGTGACGACCAAGGAGCGTTTCCCGCTGCTGCCCAACATAGCGACCATTGACGAGTCAGGCCTCAAGGGTTTCGACGGCGGCTCATGGGCAGGCCTGGTCATGCCTGCCGGCATCCCCCGCCCGATCGTAAACAAGGTCAATGCCGATCTGCAAGAGATACTGAAGTCCCCCGCCTTCAAGGAAAAAATCCTGTCCATGGGCGGTATTACGGTGCGCAACTCCCCCGAGGAGTTTGCCGCTTTCGTCACAGCCGAAGTCGCCACCTGGGCCAATGTGGTTAAGACGGCCGGCATCGGCAGCAATTGAGGAGCCCCATGGACACCCCGCTCGCGCAGTGCCGTTTGCTTGCGGCGATGATGCTCGCAGCCATGCTGCTGGCGGCGCCCGTCCACGCCCAGACCAAGTGGCGGCATGGCCTGGTGCAGTCCAAGGCCGATGCCGGCTTTTTCTGGATGGCGCTGGAGAAGGGCTTTTTCAAGAAGCGCGGTCTTGACGTCGCCTTCCTGGAATTCCGCGGTGACAAGGACGTCGCGCGGGCATTGCTCGCAGGAGAGGTCGACTCCATAGAACTGAGTCCTGCAGCGGAACTGAATGCCATCGACCGGGGCGCCGATCTGCGCCTCATCGGCTCGACCATGCCGGGCTTTCCCTATGCGCTCTATGTCAACAAGGAAATCACGCGCTGGGATCAACTCAAGGGCAAAACCTTCGGCGTGGCGGCGCCAGGTTCGCTCTCGGAGCTGATGGCGCGCGAGATGCTGCTGCGCAAGGGCGTCGATGCCGATTCCATCCAGATCGTCAATGCCGGTGGCAGCGGCTTGCGCATCAAGGCCCTGGTCGGCGGCAAGATCGATGCGACCGCCAGTTCCTCCGAGTATATTCCCGACGCCGAAAAGCTCGGCATCCGGGTCATGGGGCTGGCCGCCGACCTCGTGCCCGAGTATCCCCGCTACGTCATCGCCGCCCGGCAAGAGACTTTGAAGGCGCAGCGCGAGGCAGTCATCAACTTCCTCGCCGGCTACATGGAGGGCCTGGACTACGCGATCAAGCATCGCGACGAGACGCTCAAGCTCGCCGGCAGGATCAACGACAAGCCGCCCAGCGATGCGCAACTCGTCTACATGTACGACGAGGTTATCGCCAAGGGCTACCTCTCGGTCAGGTCGGAGATCCCCCGCGCCCGCATTGAGTGGCTGCAGAACGCGCTGCTGAAGCAGGGAACGATCAGGAAGAGAATCAATCTCGACAAGTTCATCGACGAGAGCTATCGGGAAGAGGCGTTGAAACGCGCCAATCTCCGCTAGACGGAGAGCAACATGCGCGTGCTAAGCAACGAGGACGTCGAACAGCTATTGAGCATGGCCGACTGCATCGCGGTGCATGAAGAGATGTACCGGGACTACGCCGACGGCCAGGCACTGCTCGTGCCGCGCATCGACAATCTGTCGCCGACCGGCGAGGCGGGCGCCTACTACGCCTTCAAGCAGATGGGCGGCGCCTGGCCGAGGAAGGGCGTGCAGGCGCTCAGGATCAACTCCGACATCATCACCCAGCCGGTGATTGACGGCCGGCCGCGTCGGGTGAAGCAGCCGAAGGCCAACGGGCGTTGGGTCGGCCTGGTGTTCGTGTTCAGCAGCGAGACCGGCGCACTGCTCGCCATATTCCCCGACGGCGTCATGCAGCGCCTGCGCGTCGGGGCAGCCAACGGCATCGCGATGAAACATCTGGCGCGCGAGGATGCACGCAGCCTGGCACTGATCGGCAGCGGCTGGCAGGCCGGCGGACAATTGCTGGCGGCCCTGTCCGTGCGCGCGATCGAGCGCGTGCGCGTCCATAGCACGCGCTCCGAGAGCCGGTCAGCCTTCGTCAGGGAGGCGCGGTTGCGTCATCCCGAGCTCGACATCCGTGCAACTGACAGCGCCGAGGAATGCGTTGAGGGCGCCGATGTCATCATGGCCGCGACCTCATCCATGGTGCGCGTGCTGGAGCCTGGCTGGCTCAAATCCGGAGTGCATATCTCCTGCATCAAGTCGCAGGAAGTGGATCAGCAACTGCTCGATCGTTGCGACCGGATTGTCGTGCATATCAGCGCCCAGCCCAAGCAATACAACAACGTGATGCCGGGCACGGCCAACGTCGGCAAAGAAGGCGGCACAGGGTGGTGGAATGCGCCGGGCAATCGTTTCGCCGAGTATCCGGATCTCGCCCAACTCGTCGCCGGACGGGCGGCGGCAAGATCCTCGCCGGACGAGATCACCTGCTTCGTAAACAACATCGGCATCGGCCTGCAGTTCGCCGCCGCCGGCGCGCTGGTGCTGGAAAAGGCCGAGGCCGCGGGACTCGGCCACAGCCTGCCCGACGACTGGTTTTCTGAGACCGTGCATCCGTAACGCACAGAACTACGCATCCTGAACCGGGAAGAGAACATGATGAGCAACGAACCCGAGCCCCTCTTTCGCGTGACCCTGCTCGGCACCGGGGCGCCGCCGCCGGTCATGAACCGTTTCGGACCCTGCACCCTGGTCGAGGCTGGCGCCGAAAAGTTCATATTCGACGCGGGACGCGGCGCCATGCAGCGCCTGCATCAACTGCAGATTCCCTTCGGCGAGATCAGCGGCATCTTCCTCACCCACCATCACTCGGACCACTTGGTGGGCTTTACCGACCTCTGGCTCACCGGCTGGATCGGCCGGCCCTGGGGTCAGCGCAAGGTGCCGCTGAAGGTCTGGGGTCCCGAAGGCACGAAGCAGATGATGGAGCACCTGCCGCTGGCTTTCGCCGTGGATATCAAGGTGCGCAGCAACAGCTATCCGCCGGCGGGGATAGCGCTCGAGGCGACCGAGATCAGCGAAGGCGTGGTCTTCGACAAGAATGGTGTCAGGGTCACCGCCTTCAAGGTCGATCACGGCGGCGAGGAACTGCCCGCCTTCGGCTACCGCATCGATTACCGCAACCGCTCGGCCGTGATCTCCGGCGACACGACATTCAGCGAGAATCTGATCGAGCACGCCCGGGGAGCCGACCTGATTGTCCACGAAGTCGCCACCTTCGCCGGCAGCGCCGCCGACTGCACACCGCAATGGCAGCGCATCCTCGCCAACCATTCGACGCCCGAGCAGGCAGGCGAAGTCTTCTCCCGGGTCAAGCCCAAGCTCGCCGTCTATACGCATCTCTTGCTCTTCGGCGGTGCGCGTGCCGAAGATCTGATCCCGGCGACGCGGAAGAACTACGACGGGCCGCTGGCAGTCGGCGAAGACCTGATGCAAATCGACATTGGCGACGAGGTCACGACACGCCTTTGGCCGAGTTAGCCCGACAGCGATGCCATGAGTGCGCTCATGAAATAAGCAGGGCAGGGAAAGACAAGAGTCGGCGCCTGTCTGCAATAAACGGCGGCGCCATGAGCGCCGAGCACTTCGGCTACCTCACGCAGTCCACGTGATAGCTTTTCTTGCCTTCCTCGTCGCTCTTGACCAGGCCATGGATGTCGGTCTCGAAGCCGGGGAACTTCTCATTGAACTCGCGCGCGAATTTCAGGTAGCGGACGATGGTGCTGTTGAAGATTTCCCCGGGAATCAACAAGGGGATGCCGGGCGGATAGGGTGTCAGAAGCACGCTGGTGATGCGGCCTTCGAGTTCGTCTATCGGCACCCGGTCGATCTCGCGGTGGGCCATCCTGGCGAAAGCGTCGGCCGGCTTCATCGCCGGCTCCATGATGGACAAGTACATCTCGGTGGTCAGGCGGGCGACGTCGTTGGCCTTGTAGATGCCGTGGATCTGCTCGCACAGGTCGCGCAGGCCGATCTTCTCGTAGCGCGGCTGCTTCAAGACGAATTCCGGCATCGAACGCCACAGCGGCTGGTTCTTGTCATAGTCGTCCTTGAACTGCTGCAACTCCGTCACCATGGTGTTCCAGCGACCCTTGGTGATGCCTATGGTGAACATGATGAAGAAGGAATAGAGGCCGGTCTTCTCGACGATGACGCCATGCTCGGCGAGATACTTGGTGACGATGCCGGCCGGAATGCCGAATTCGTCGGAGAAATCGCCATCCACGTCGAGGCCCGGTGTGATCACCGTGGCCTTGATCGGGTCGAGCATGTTGAAGCCCGGCGCCAGGTCGCCGAAGCCGTGCCAGCGCTCGTTCGCTTTCAGCATCCAGTCTTCGCGTTCGCCCACGCCTTCTTCTGCGAGATAGTCCGGACCCCATACCTTGAACCACCAGTCCGCGCCCCATTCCTCGTCCACCTTGCGCATGGCGCGGCGAAAATCCAGCGCTTCCATGATCGACTCCTCGACCAGCGCCGTGCCGCCGGGAGGCTCCATCATCGCCGCAGCCACATCGCAGGAGGCGATGATGGCGTACTGCGGTGAAGTCGACGTATGCATCAGGAAGGCTTCGTTGAACACGTCGCGATCGAGTTGGCGCGCCTCGGAGTCCTGCACCAGGATTTGCGATGCCTGGGAGAGTCCGGCCAGGAGTTTGTGTGTCGACTGGGTCGAGAACAGCATCGACTCCTTGCAGCGCGGCCGGTCGCGGCCGATCGCGTGCATGCCCTGGTAGAAGTCGTAGAAGGTTGCGTGCGGCAGCCAGGCTTCATCAAAGTGCAGGGTGTCGATCTTGCCGTCGAGCATTTCCTTGATCGCCTCGACGTTGTAGAGGATGCCGTCATAGGTGCTTTGGGTGATGGTCAGGACGCGCGGCTTGGTGTTCGGGTCACGCTTCAATGTCTCGCGGGCGAAGGGGTTGGCCTTTATCTTCTTCTTGATGTTCTCCCAGCGGAATTCTTCCTTGGGAATGGGGCCGATGATGCCGAAATGGTTGCGCGTGGGCATCAGGAACACCGGAATCGCCCCGGTCATCATGATGGCGTGCAGGATGGACTTGTGGCAGTTGCGATCGACCACGACGATGTCGTTCGGTGCGACGGTGGAATGCCAGACGATTTTGTTCGAGGTCGAGGTGCCGTTGGTGACGAAGAACAGATGGTCGGCGGAAAAGATGCGCGCCGCATTCCTCTCCGATGCCGCCACCGGGCCGGTGTGATCGAGGAGTTGGCCCAACTCGTCCACGGCGTTGCAAACGTCGGCACGCAGCATGTTCTCGCCAAAGAACTGGTGGAACATCTGCCCCACCGGGCTCTTCAGGAAGGCGACGCCGCCCGAGTGTCCCGGGCAGTGCCAGGAATAGGAACCGTCGGAAGCGTAGTGCAGCAGCGCCCTGAAGAAGGGGGGCGCCAGGCTGTCGAGGTAGGTGCGGGTCTCGCGCATGACATAGCGGGCGATGAACTCCGGCGTGTCCTCGAACATGTGGATGAAGCCGTGCAGTTCGCGCAGCACGTCGTTGGGAATGTGGCGCGAGGTGCGCGTTTCGCCATAGAGGAAGATCGGGATCTCGGCATTGCGGAAGCGGATCTCCTTGACGAAGGCGCGCAACTGGATCAGCGCGACCCGCGCCTCCTCGGGTGAGCCGCCGCCGAACTCCTCGTCGTCTATCGACAGGATGAAGGCCGAGGCGCGACTCTGCTGCTGCGCGAAGGAAGTCAGGTCGCCATAGCTGGTAACCCCGAGAACCTCCATGCCCTCCTCCTCGATGGCCTTGGCCAGCGCGCGGATGCCCAGGCCCGAAGCGTTCTCGGAACGGAAGTCCTCGTCGATGATGACTACGGGGAAACGGAATTTCATAGTGCCTCCATTCTGAGCCGTGACGCCCCGGGCGAAGGGCCGCCCCGAGGCCGGGGCAGCGTAATACATGGAGTCCCGCCACCTCTTCGGGTGGTCCCGACCTTCGGTCTCCCACAGGGACGAACTACCGTTACCCCCTTTCCAGGAAAGGGAGCTGGGGGGAAGGTCGTCATATCTTCGGCAGCGTCACTCCGGTCTGGCCCTGGTACTTGCCGCCCCGGTCCTTGTAGGAGGTCTCGCAGACCTCGTCGGACTCGAAGAACAGCACCTGGGCGATGCCCTCGTTGGCGTAGATCTTCGCCGGCAGCGGGGTGGTATTGGAAAACTCCAGGGTCACATGGCCTTCCCATTCGGGTTCGAAGGGCGTCACATTGACGATGATGCCGCAGCGCGCGTAGGTGCTCTTGCCCAGGCAGACCGTCAGCACGTTGCGCGGGATGCGGAAGTACTCGACGGTGCGCGCCAGGGCGAAGGAATTGGGCGGGATGATGCAGTAGTCGGCATTGACCTCGACGAAGGAATTCGGATCGAAGTTCTTGGGGTCGACGATCGTGCTATTGATGTTGGTAAACAGCTTGAACTCGTTCGAGCAGCGAATATCGTAGCCGTAGCTCGAGGTACCGTAGGAGACGATCTTGTGCCCGTCGACCTCGCGCACCTGGTCGGGCTCGAAGGGCTCGATCATGCCGTGCTCGCGCGCCATGCGGCGTATCCACTTGTCCGCCTTGATGCTCATGCTGCCTCCCCGGGAGCGCCCTGCTCAGGTGTTTTCAACGACGATCTTGGGGAACTTGGCGGTCATGTCGCGCGCCCGTTCGGCGATCTTGATGGCAACGCGGCGGGCGATGGAGCGATAGATATCGGCCGCACGACTCTCCGGTGCAGCCACCACCGTCGGCACACCGGCGTCACCTTGCTCGCGGATGGACATGTCCAGCGGCAGGGCGCCCAGCATCTCGACGCCATAGTCCTTGGCCATGCGCTCGGCACCACCCGTGCCGAAGATGTGCTCCTCGTGGCCGCACTTGGAGCAGACGTGGATGCTCATGTTTTCGACCACACCGAGGATGGGCACGCCCACCTTCTCGAACATCTTGAATCCCTTGCGGGCGTCGAGCAGGGCGATGTCCTGCGGCGTCGTGACGATCACCGCGCCGGTCACCGGCACCTGCTGCGCCAGGGTGAGCTGGATATCGCCGGTACCCGGCGGCAGGTCGATCACCAGGTAATCGACATCGTTCCAGCGCGTGTCGTTCAGCAACTGCTGCAGAGCCTGGGTCACCATGGGGCCGCGCCAGACCATGGGCTGCTCGGCGTCGATCAGGAAACCGATGGACATCGCCTGCAGACCGTGCGCCTGCAGGGGTTCGAGCGACTTGCCGTCGAGCGACTCCGGACGGCCGGACACGCCCAGCATCTGCGGCTGAGAAGGTCCATAGATGTCGGCGTCGAGCAGACCGACGCTGGCGCCTTCGGCGACCAGGGCCAAGGCCAGGTTGACCGCGGTGGTGGACTTGCCCACACCACCCTTGCCCGACGCCACGGCGATGATGTTCTTGATGCCGGGGATCAACTTGACGCCGCGCTGGACGCTGTGCGAGACGACC
>CAIYYX010000105.1 GCA_903930535.1 uncultured Sterolibacterium sp.
ATGCGCACCAAGGCGACCTGTGCAGGCGTCATGCGAAACGACAATTCCATCTGGCGCGGCGCCGCTGTGAAGCGCCGGCGAAGTTTGGCTGCTCCCGCTTCCATCGGCGTGCGCAGGGCCGTCTCGGTAAAACGCTCCTGGTAGCCGCCGACGCTCGGGCGTTGGGGCAGACCGGCCGGCCAGACAAGATTGGTCATACGATTAAACCCGTTTGGTCATGCGGCGCGTTCCATAGGTCTCACCCTGGGCACGGTCGAGCCTGCCACTACGAATGGCGTCTTCGATCTTTTCTTCGATGAAGACCGAGATTTCCCGGCGCCCATCTGGCCCACGCTTTTGTTCGGTTCGAGCCGGTGGCTGATCGCGGCCCATGCGCATATCGAAAACATTGATCTGAACATCGGAGGCGCCAGATTGCGGCATGGCGCGATCGAGGCGATCGGCATTCCAGCGATGGCGCGGGTCCGAGCGCGTCAGAACCTCTTCCCCACGGAGCCCCAGAAACGGCACTTCATCGGGGCGCAGGCCCAACATGCCGCCAGAGTGATAGCGCGGAGCCCCATTGAACGCTGCGAACGCCACGTTGCGCATCTGAGAGGGCGCTAACCCAACCAGTCCGCCATCATGGCCCGCGCCAAACAGGCCAGAGAACCAATTGCCGATACCCTCAAAGAAGCCACCCCCGGTGGAGGCCGCTGCTGCAGAGGCCCCTGCTGCTCCAACGGCCTGCGGAGCCACCACCCCGAACAGATTGGGCATTGCGCCAACGATCTGCGTGGTGATGGGCAGAATGAACTTTTGTTCGATCAGGGTGGCCGCGATTTTCGCCGCCATTCTGCGAAACAATCCAACCGCGCCATCGGCGAGATTGCTGAACACGCTTTTCCCGGCATTGGCGGCGCTGGCAAACCCTTCCACCAGGAAGCCGGAGATATCGGTCGCCAGGGTTTTCGCCTGATCCCGGATGTCACTGAGATAACGGGCCTGCTCTCGCAAGCTCGCGGCAGTGTCCTGATTGCCGAGTATTTGCGGATCGGTAACGCCCAGCCGCTCCTGCATTGCCTGAATGCGCTTTTCGCGCTCGATGGCCAGTTCAGCTTCGCGGCGCTTGGCGGGATCTGAGATCGACGCCGCCGCTGCTTCCATCTTGGCGATATCGACGTCGTTGGATGATGTCCGCCGCTCCCTCGCCAGCTGACGGGCACGCTCCGCTGCGGTCTGCGCTTCGATGGCGTGTGTTGTAGCGTCAATGGCCGCTCGCAAGCGGGCCTCAGACTCTCCGGTCGCCAAGGCCAGAGCAGATCGAGCCTCTCGGGTGGCGCTAAGACTTTTCTCCGCCACCTCCGCGCGCAGGACCGCCGCTGTGCCCTGTTCCTCGGCCGCTGCCAGGCGTCTGGCGCTATCGGCGGCAAACTGTGCCTGAAGGGCGGCGCTCGCCTGTGTCTCGGCCAGGGCGGCCACACGGCCGCGCAGCAATTCTTCCGCCCGCGCCGTGGCATTGATGCCGTTGCGATAATTCTCAAGCGATGCCTGTCGCGCAGCCTCGGCCCGCATGACGGCGGTCTGGCCTTGCCCATAGGCTTCCGCGACGGCAAGTGCGCCTCGGGTCTGGATATTCAGCTCGCCCGACTGGTCGCGATATTGCTGGGTTTGCTGGGCGACA
>CAIYYX010000106.1 GCA_903930535.1 uncultured Sterolibacterium sp.
CAAAATGCTAGGTTTCTTGTTTTTAAATAACGTCATGTACCCCCTCCTGTACCCCCGCCTTGCCTTGGATACTTTCGACCTGGATCACGCCATTCCAATCTGAGGCCTGCACCCCTGCACCAGACCGTATTCGCGATGACCGCGTACAAGTCGCAAGGCTCGGAATTCGACGAGGTGCTGGCGCAGTTTGGAGCAGCCGCTAGGCCAATTGACGTTCGCCGATCAGATCGAGAATTCGGCCAGGCAGCGCGATGGTCGCAAGCCCGGTCGTCCTTCGCAGTCGATCCCACATAATTGCCAATTCAAACAGCGATTCAATTCACCTGCAAAGGAGAATGCTGCTGATCGGCACAGCTTCTGGAACCTTGTTCGCCGTGCTGTTGTGGCGCAAAAATTCATGCCGATGATCGGCAACGGACCGCGCTGGTCCCGCCGGTCGCATATTGGTAGGCAGATGGTTTTCAAAGGGGAAACATGAGACTTCTTCACACCTCGGACTGGCACCTGGGCCAGGCGCTGCACCAGTTCGAGCGCAGTCATGAGCACAAGCTTTTCCTGGCCTGGTTGCTCGACACGCTGGTGACCGAACAGGTCGACGGATTGCTGATCGCGGGCGATGTGTTCGACAACACCAACCCATCCGCCGCTGCGCAGACCCAACTCTATGTCTTTCTGACCGAAGCGCGCCGCCGCATTCCCCATCTCAAGATCATCATCACGGCGGGAAATCATGACTCTCCAGGGCGACTGGAAGCACCAGCGCCGTTTCTTTCCCTGCTCGATGCCTGCGTGGTCGGACAGGCCTTGCGCAATGGCGATGACATCGACCTTGAGCGTCTGGTTCTGCCTATGGAGGATCGCAATGGCGCAGTGGCGGCATGGTGCATCGCCGTACCCTTCCTGCGCCCAAGCGATGTGCCCCGCGTTGAAGGGGCCGCCGATCCCTACACAGCCGGCATCGAGGAGTTGTACCGACAGGCTTTCGACTACGCCTGCAGCAAACGCAAGGCAGGGCAAGCCTTGATCGCGATCGGGCATTGCCACCTGACCAGTGCCAAGGTGTCAGAGGACTCGGAGCGGCGCATCATGATCGGCGGCGTCGAGTCCTTGTCGGCCAGCATCTTCGATCCGCAAATCGCCTATGTCGCGCTCGGCCATCTGCATCTGGCGCAAAAAATCGGCGCCGACCCGACCCGGCGTTACTGCGGTAGTCCGCTACCGATGTCGTTTTCGGAAATCGACTACCCGCACCAGGTGGTCGTTCTGGATCTGGACGGCGAAGCCGCCACCAACATTCGCGAGATTCGCATCCCCCGCAGTGTGGACTTGTTGCGTATCCCGAAACAACCGGCAAGCCTCGACGAAGTGCTGCGCCAGCTCGAAGCGCTGAACCCGACCGACCGCAGCGAAGCCGAATGGCCTTACCTGCAGGTTCGGGTCTTGCTCACCCAGCCAGAACCGGGGCTTCGCGCGCAAATCGAGACCGCGCTGACCGGCAAGCAGGTTCGCCTGGTGCGGATCGAAACGTCCTACGCGCAGAACTCGGCCATCGCCACGGCGCAAGCCCTTTCGGTGGATGAATTGAATTCTCTGGCCCATGCGGATTTCTTCGATCGCCTGTATCAGAACCGGTTTGGCACCGCCCCGCCAGCGGAGATCCTGGCGGCCTTCACCGAGTTGCTGAACGTACCGGCCCAGACAGGAGTCCCAGCATGAGGATCCTGGCCATCAGGGGCAAGAATCTGGCCTCGCTGGCAGGCGAGTTCGCCATCGATTTTCAAGCCGAGCCCCTGGGCAGCGCCGGTCTGTTTGCCATCACCGGCCCCACTGGTGCCGGCAAGAGCACGCTGCTGGATGCCCTTTGCCTGGCTCTCTAC
>CAIYYX010000107.1 GCA_903930535.1 uncultured Sterolibacterium sp.
AGATCGAGGCGGAGCGTTTACCAATGGAAGCGAAGATCTTTTCCCTAAACCTGTTGATTAACGATGCCCTAACGGTGCAGGAAATAGTCGCTGAGGCGAAAGGTTTGACCCTGATCCGCGAAATTCCTGCCACCTTCCCTGACCAGTTGTCGGGTGATGCATTTCGTCTGAGGCAGATACTGCTCAACTTCTTGGGCAACGCCTGCAAGTTCTCTGACCGAGGAACGATCACCGTGCGGGTTAGTGCGGTCGAGCAAGACGGCGTCAGCGTGTTGGCACGTATCGAAGTCGAGGATCAGGGCATCGGCATCAGCCCCGAACAACAGGCCACACTGTTTCAGTCGTTCACGCAGGTGGATGGCTCCAAGACCCGCAAGTACGGCGGCACGGGTCTTGGGCTAGTCATTTCGAAGCGACTCGCCAACCTGATGGGTGGCGACGCAGGCGTGATCAGTCAAGAAGGCCATGGCAGCACGTTCTGGGTCACGGTTCGGTTGAAATATGCCAAAGCCAGCGAAGTCGAGATTTAGCCGAGGACGTTTTGCTGGTTGCGGAAACTCCAAAGAACCGAATCCAATCTCCATTTAATTTGCGCCACTCATTCCATAGGAGTTCGCGGTTGTGCGGCGGCGCGTGATCGGCATACACCGAGATCTTCAGCTTTCCAGACCGCTAGATCGTATTCATATCGAACAGTATAGTGCAATGATTACACCATACGATCCGATTTTTTAAAATGTTTGCAAAGGCCGACCTCCTGCCGACGACTCGAAGATTCCGAATGGCTGCCTCTGAATTTATCCTGGTCCGACGCAGCCTCCCTTACCGGGTAAACTCGAGCCTTTGCGAGCGCCCAAAACGACTTTGGGCAAGCGTCTGCTTATTGCAAGAAAATCGGCTAAGAACGAAAAGTTATTGGGCCATTGCCGACTTGTGGACAGCTTTTCATAATCTTCTATTCGGGTGTTCGATAACGCGGCCGGTAGCAAACCCAACATATTAGGAAAAGAGGAGCGACTTGATGACGACTGGAACGACGCCCGGTGGGTCGAGCAGTTCCCCGATATCGACGAAGTCCAATTCCTGCAGCTTTATGCCATCGATCGAGACAATCCTGCCATCGAGATGAAGTTCATCATGCAACATTCGGCCAAGGGAGGCCGCGATGTCTCCGTCGATCATCAGGAAGAGAGTCTCGGCTCTTCTTCCGGCGGGTGCGGCGAATCGCATGATGGCTTGGGCCATCGCAAGGAGTCGGCCATGCTCCGGTGCGCCAGCCCAGGAGAACGCCAGTGCCAGTCGGGCGCTTGGCGTGATATCGAGAATGGCTGCATTTCTGCTGAAGTCAGCAACAATCGCATCGATGTCGATGTGATCAGCAACATCCCGACCAAGATGGACCACCGGCACGTTATGAACCGGCAATAGTCCCGTATCTGGCATGTAGATGGTCTTGCCGCTGACCTGCACCGTAAATTGCGAAGCCCCGATGACCGTGGCCCGTATGAGTTCCTTGGGCTCGACGACCGGAACCGAAATACGGGCCTTGAGTTGATTCACGATTTCAGCGGCAAGCAGCTCGGCTATGTCACCGTGGCTGGCGCTCTCACGCCCAAAAATATACTCGGCGACCCCACCGGAAAAGCTGATGAAGCTTGGCGTCAGCGTTCTCGCGAGCGGCTCCGTCAGTTGGAGAGCACGCCCCAACAGATCGAGCTCCGTGCCGGTGATCTGGTCTACAACAATCGTCGCCAGTCGTTTTGCAATGGCCGTTCGGACAGACTCGTCCGACAGAATGTCCGGTGACAACCCGATGCCAAGATGTTTCGCGATCAGATGCGCGGAATCATCTATCCGTGTCCACGCACCCCGCTCATCCTGTGCGACAAGGCGGCCGCCTACCGCAAAGGCCGCCACGCTGATAATTCTGCCGCGATCGAGCAAGGCAAGTTTCGTGGTGCCGCCGCCGACATCGATATGAAGGCTGCATTCATCTCGACGTTTCGACAGCGCGGTGGCGCCGGATCCATGTGAAGCCAATATGCATTCCAGCCTGTGCCCGGCGGTTGCACAGACAAACTTTCCGGATTCCACTGCAAAAATCTCGTCGATCGCCCGCGCATTTTGCCGCTTTATGGCCTCACCGGTGAGAATCACGGCGCCGCTATCGATGTCGCCGCGCCGCAGCCCGGCATCGCGGTATGCCTGGTGGACAAAATGTTCCAATGCGTGCGCATCGATGGCGCCATCCGGCAAGAAAGGCGTCAACATGATGGGAGAGCGCCATATGACTTGCCTGTGAACCACGGCGAACCGGCTGGATAAGCCCTCCGACAAACGTTTCAGCGTGACACCGGAAAAGAGAAGATGCGAGGTTGAACTGCCAATATCTATGCCGACGGTGCGAAGCTCAATGGTTTCCTGTTCCCAGATCGCTTGTGCAACGGCCGCGCTGTCGGCTTCAGACATTTGTTCATGTTCATGATCGAGGTCGATGTCATGTGGCACGCGGAGTGGACCTTTAAGGGCTAGATGGCAGGGCCGATCGATCGCGGCTGACGAATGACGCCCGTTAGGGTTTCGGCCGGCAGTGCGAGGATTGCGGCTTCATCGAATATCTCTCCCATTTCGGACGGCACGCCGTTCTTGCGCAAGGCCTCCAGCCATTTGCGATGAATGCGCGGATCCTGATCCTCATACTCGAGCTGACGGCCGCCCTGCGTGATGGATACCGAACCCGCGCCCTCGGCGCTCTTGCGCCGCAGCGAAATGAAGGGATAGCGTCGGCTGCCAAGGCTGCAGGCCAGATAGCGTGCCGGGCGCGGACAGGTGTTGAAGTGTTGGTGGAACATCCAGAACGGCGGCGTATACATGAAGCCGTGCTGCCATGGGAATTCCTTGAACTCCGAATCGCCCTCGTGCCACAAAAGCGAATAGCCCTCGCCATCGACGGCGTGCACATGCGTGCCGGCAGCGTGGCGGTGGGCCTTCTTGTAGCGCCCCTTCGGGATCTGCGATACGTGGGCATGCATCGTCCCGTCAGCAAGAATGAAACTGATGTTCGTCGATCCCTTTCCCCGCTCTTCAAGCTCGTAAAGTTTGAAGCTCGTCAGATCATGAACGAAATTCGTCTCCCATACATTTCGTTTGACCGTTTTTGGGCCGTGGGAATAAGCAGTGTGATCGCCGTCGCCATCAAAATGCTTGGAGAGGCCGGCGCGTTCCGGAAATATGCATGGATTGTCGAAGACGAAATCCAGGTTGTGATAGAGATTGATGGTGATGGGCGCGTCATTGGTGCAGGAAATCCGGGCCGGCCTGAGTCCGGTGCTGTTGAATATCTGATACTGGCAATTGAGCGGGATGGCGAAGAGGGCCTTGGGGCCCCACTCGAAAACACGCGTCTCGCCATTGGGCAACCAGACCTTGGTCGAACCATGACCGGAGAGCACGAAACAAAACACCTCATACAAGTGCTTGACCGGGCGGGTCTTGCCGCTGGGCGGCACCTCGAGCACGTAGTTGGCCATGAAATCGCCGGCGCCATGGGTGTGGGCAAAGCAGCCGCGCGCCTCATAGCGATCCCAGGGGCCGGTCTCCAACTCGAGCAGGTTGTGACCGAAGTCGAGATGGATGGGTATCCCTTCGCCTTCAGTCCAGTCACGGTAGGGGTCAATAAGGACTCGGGACTCCTTGACCGGGCCAGTTTCATTAACAGGGGGATTCTCGCCACTATTGCTCAACATTTCAGTGCCACCTTTTCATAACGGGATTTGACAATCTTCTGTGGTTCCGATGTAGATGTTCTCGTTTGTGTGGAAGAAGATAAAAACGCTTGGGTCCTTCTCAACCGACTGCGCACCCCGTGCCTTAAAAGCTTGCTAGCGGGCTTTTCCGGCCGGCCCGATAAACATGTCATTCCAAAGCTTTTCCCACTTTGCCGATTCATCAAGGGTGGTCGCGGGATCGATGATCTGATATTTGAACTTGTTCAGCACAGTGTCGACTGCTTTGCTGGCAGGCACGCGATTCCTCTGCTTTATCAGGGCTTGGCCGTCCACGGACAGCAGAAAATCTGCAAAGAGCACCGCAGCATAAGGATGCGGCGCGTTTCTGGCCAGCCCAACCGCACCCGGGCGGCCCATGGTCGGTGCCAGGGCCTTCCATTTGATCGGTGCTCCGGCCTGCGCCAGGCGCTCCACCGCATGGTTATACACGGCCATGGCAATCGGGATCTCACCGGCGGCGACCAGTTCCGAAATCAGCGTGTGGCCAGTGCGAACCTGCGGCCGCGAATCGGCGAGCTTGCGAAAATACGCCAGGCCTTCCTTTTCACCCATTGCCTTGACCAAGCCGGCGAACCAATCGCTGTCATTCGCCTCGATAGCGATCTTGCCTGCCCAGCGCGGCAGCAACAGGTCTTGATAGCTGTTCGGGACATCTTGTGGCTTGACCAGGTTGGTGTTGTAGGCGATGGTGAAGAAATTGAACCGGTCAGCAACATAGAGACGGTGTTTTGGCAACGAACCCGGCGGCAGATCCTTGAAATAGGGGCTATTGAAGGGCGAAAGAAGCTTTTCACGCGCCAGGATCTCCATTTCGATACCGTCGCTTTCAAACACATCAGGCGTGAAACGGCGCGCCTGCGCTTCGGTCAGGGCGCGTTGGACCATTTTTTCGCCGCTGGCGCGCCACAGCGAAACCTTGATGCGGTATTTCTTTTCGAAGGCCTCGGTGATCGGGGCGGCATCCTTGGGATTAAGCGAGGTATAGACCGAAACAGTGCCTTCCTTGCGCGCATTTTCGATCAGATGCTGCTCTCGATCACTGCCCTGGTAAAGGTAGATGGCGTCATTTTTTCCCTGATTCAACGCTTGCGCGAAAACCGTCGGTGCGCAAAGGAGAATTGCCGCGACGATGCCGCACAAAGACATCAGGTGAGCGTTGCCACACCCTCTAAGCTTGCTCATATCCGCTCACTCTTACTTCATTTGACCTGCTGCTGCACTTCATCTGGTTCACAGCCTGCAGAGTGGATTGACCTATTTATTCGATTCCAATTGTAGGGCCAATCCTGGTTTGTCGCATTAAGTGAAACAACGTTCCGCATAGAGGATAAAGCTTTCCTGCTGGGCAAACCCGGCTTTAATCCTCATCAGGGACGCAGATCGCCGCTGCATTATTGACGGCATGTCTTGAATGTTGAATTGCAATACCCCGAGGGCATGTCAGCAATCGATATTGAGGTTCCTGTTACGGGTTGCGGGTCTGTCCGCTAGAATACCGGGCAATCATAACGATAAGGAGACATCCCATGAAACTCGCGCACCTCATCACCGCCGCAGCCCTGTGTGTCACATCGCTGGCCTGCTGGGCCCAGGCTCCCATCGTCATCAAGTTCAGCCATGTCGTCGCCGACGACACGCCCAAGGGCAAGGGCGCCATGAAGTTCAAGGAACTCGCCGAGGCGCGCAGCAAGGGGCGGGTCAAGGTCGAGGTCTATCCCAACAGCCAGCTCTACAAGGACAAGGAGGAGCTCGAGGCCCTGCAACTGGGCGCGGTGCAGATGCTGGCACCGTCCCTGTCGAAGTTCGGCCCTCTGGGCGCCAAGGAGTTCGAGGTGTTCGATCTGCCCTTCATCTTCGACAATGTGCAGGAGCTGCACCGGGTGATGGACGGCGCAATCGGCAGCAGACTCATGAAAAGCCTGGAGCCAAAGGGCCTCGTAGGACTAGCCTTCTGGGACAACGGCTTCAAGGAAATGACCGCGAATACGCCGCTGAAGAAACCGGAGGACTTCAAGGGTTTGAAGATGCGCATCCAGTCGTCCAAGGTGCTCGATGCCCAGTTCCGCGCGGTCGGCGCCAATCCGCAGGTGATGGCCTTTTCAGAAGTTTATCAGGCGATGCAGACAGGCGTCGTCGATGGCAGCGAAAACACCGCGTCTAACATCTTCAGCCAGCACCACAACGAGGTGCAGAAATACCTGACCGTTTCCGACCACGGCTATATCGGCTATGCAGTGGTGGTGAACAAGAAATTCTGGGACGGCCTGCCCGCCGACATCCGCACCCTCCTCGAAGGGGCGATGAAGGATGCGACGAAATTCACCACCGAACATGCGCAGACCGACAACGACGAGGCACTGAAGAAAATCGCCGCAGTCGGCAAGACCCAGATGATCACGCTTACGCGAGAGGAGCGTACCGCCTGGAAGAAGGCCATGGCCAAGGTCCATCGCCAGATGGAAGACAGGATAGGCCGCGACCTGATCCTGGCCATTTACAAGGAAACCGGCTTCAAGGAGTAGGGCTTTAGCCCGACCTACCCTATCCGCTCATAGAACCGCGCGCGGTAGATCAGCCGCCGCCTCTCTGCGCTGTCCGAGAAGGCAGTCCTGTCGTGCAGCACATTGTTGCAGATAACGCCCATGCCGGGCGAAAGGCGGCCCTTGCAGGTCCAGGGCGTGCCGCGCCTCAGGATGCCTGAGAGACAGCGAAGCGCAGCTTGGGTGGTTTCATCGTCCTTCCAGACAATGCTTTTGCTGCGCGCCGTGTAGCGCATGTGCAGGAAACCCCTGTCGACAGAGAACACCGGACCGGCCTGATCGGGCCGGGCGACTCCCGAGTCATCGAGGCGCTCGGGAATGGTCATGACATCGTTGCGGGAAAGCGCGCGGATGAACTCGGGATTCTCATCGCGCAAAAGAAGGTAGGCGAGTTCGGGATCGAGCAGTTGGTTCTCTCCGCCCGCTTGCGCGCTCCTGACGCAATGCAGGATCACGGCACGCACCGTTCTCTCGGGCGGATTGTAGTAACCGTCGGTATGCCAGTTGATGGCGCGGTCGGTGTAGGGAATGAATTCGCGCCGCGTGCCGCTCTCCATCCCCGCCACGGACAAGGCCGAGATGCCATCCTCGTCGGCGAGAAAGTTTGCGTCCAGTGTCGCAAGACCCAGTTGCTGGCCCAGCAGGCGCGGAATTTCCTTGTCTTCGGAATAATTGCCGCTGGCATAGACCGCCATATTGGCGCGGGCGCAGCAGGCGAGGATGGCAGAGCGCTCAGTGTTACTCAATTCGCGTGGATCGCGAACTTCGACGGTCAGTTCAGCGAGAGAACTCGTTGCACCGGCAAGCTTCGCGCTTCGCCAGGCTGCATAGGCGGCTGGATTGCCAAGGTCGAAGGGCGAGTCATTAGACATGCTCAGTTGCCCCTCAGTCGCCACTGACCGATTCACGCCTTTTCCGGCGGGGGGTGGTCTCCTCATCATCGCCCGCCGAGAACAGTCCGGCCAGGGTTTTTTCCAGCGCCTTGACCCCCTCGGGCACCTCGATCTCCATCACCTGGTCATAGACCCAGTTCTTGTCCTTCTCTGGCACGCCTTCGCGGATGCGGCTGGCGAAGCAGCGGCGGAAACCGAAATCGGGTCCCTTTTCACCATAATCGAACTCGGAATAGTCTGTCCCCGCCTGATTGAAGAGAGCGAGAAAGTGCTGACGGCAAGCGCCCGGCGGCGAGTCGGAGATCAGCATGTCGGCGTTGTCCTCGACCACCTCGGAGAGTCTCTTCGCCAGCGCCTGCGTGAATTCCGCCCGCAGTTCGGGCGAGAGATCGCGATAGGCGATGCGGTCGGCCAGGTGAGCGAGAAAGGCAAGATGCTCGCAGACGAAATCGAAATAGGAACGGCCCAGATCGATGTCGAACTTCGCTTCGCGCATGCGCTTGATCGAGTCTATCGCCAGCTTCCAGCAAAGCATGGCAATCACGCTGGCGAGCGATGCCTGGCTGCGCGGCTTGCCGCGGGAATGGAAACTGCTCCTGATGCGTATGGCCATGGCTCGAACTACCCGATCACTCTGTCGGCGCTCAACAGAAGGGTTGCGGAACGGGCAGGCCAAGCGCCCTGGCAGTCTTGCGATTGATCACCAGTGCAAAACTGGTCGGCTGCTCCACCGGCAGATCGGCAGACTTCGCGCCCTTGAAGAGCTTGTCGATGTAGTCCGCGGTACGCTCGTACTGGTGGCTCGTGTTCGGCCCATAAGACATGAGGCCGCCGGCATCGACGAAAGGCCTGAGTTCGGAGATCGCAGGCAGGCGCTGTGTCGCCGCGAGTTCGAGTTTCTTGCCCGGGTTGTCCGCATCCGCCAACATCAACAGGGGGGCGTTAAAAAATACCTGCTCGGATTCCGTCGTGGAGACGTCGTGTTTCTCGTTCTTCCGAGCCTTGCCGTCGTTCCAATCAAACCCTGTGATCATGGCAAAATTAATCATGTCTGTATATTACTATCATATGCAATAGACGGCAGTCTCAGTGCTCGCCCTTCGTGCGCAACAGGCCGGCCAGGCGGTTGCCCTGTTTCTGCGGTCCGCCGATCGGGAAGAGGTCGTGCAGGTAATGGTTGCAGCCCTTCTCGGCTCCCCACTGTTCGGTGAAATGCTTGATCATCACGCGCACCTGGGCCTGCACCCTGTGCTCGGCAAAGTGGTCGCGCAGGAAATGGATCACCTGCCAGTGCTCGGGGGTGAGAACAAGCCCTTCCTGCTTCGCCAGGGCATGGGCGAAATCCTCGGACCAGTCTTCGAGCCGGCACAGATAACCCTCGGAGTCGGTCGCAATCTCGCGCGACCCGACTCTCAGGATCCGCATCGGAGTGGTGCTCGCCGTCATGACCCCTCTAGGCCCCTAAATCCAACAGCGGGCACAAGTGCTCTGGGTTGTCCTGCGGACAAGGGCGGGCACTAGTATCCGCCCTTGCCGTAGGGCTGAGGCAGGCCGGCCACCTTGCAGCCCTGCTTGGCCGGGCCGATGGGAAACAGGTCGTAGAGCATCTTGCTGTCGCAGCCGGGAATGACGGCCTCGGCCACCTCCTTCAGCATGGCGCGAAAATTCGGGGTATGGCCGTCGTCGCGATATTTGTCGCGCAGGAAGGCAACAACCTTCAAATGGTCGTCGGTGAGGGCGAGGCCCTCCGCTTCGGCGATAACCTTCACCGCCTCGTCGCTGAAGTCCGCCTCCAGCAGATAACCGTCGGCGTCGGTTTCCTTTTCCACGCCGTTGATGACATAGCTCATGCTTTTTCTCCGTTCATATTTTCTTCAGAAAAAACTCGTGGATACCGCGCCCGGCTTCGACCGCTGCGTCCAGTTCGACGGCCCCGCCCTTCGTCCAGGCACGGACATCGGCGGGAGTGCCGGGGCAGTTGCTGATGAGCAGCAACACTTCGCCCGATGACATGGCATCGAGCAGTTTCTTCGCCTCGACGATGGGGCCGGGGCAGCTCACACCGCGGATGTCCAGCGTGACATTGACACGACGCTTCTCGCCGCCGCCCTTTCTGATGGTGAAAGCGGTCTTGCCGCTCTCCCGCTTCTCGGTGGCGAGAACCTCGTTGCCGGTGACCCGGGCCCAAGCTGCAAGATCGTCCGGCGTGCCAGGACAGTCGGAGATCAATACCAGCATCTGCCCCGGCGTAAGGTCGTCAACGACGCGCTTGGCGCCCACCAGCGGCGCCGGGCAGGTCATGCCGGAGAAGTCGAGTGTCGCCACGGGGTTTTCCATGATCATCCTTATAAGTTTAAGCCGCTCCGACGGCGGTTGCCGTCTTGTGTGGAACGAAAATGCCGCAGCCGAGTTTGCGCGCATCGCCCAATCCAAGTTGCTGGATGGTGAGCGAATGTTCCGCCGTCAGCCCATGCAGCATCAGGCTGAAACCGCTGATTTCCCCTGCCTCGCCTGCCCTCGTCTTGACTCGCCCGCAGATCAGATTGCAGCGCACTGCCATTTCTTCAAGACGCGAGGCGCAGTGGGCGAGAAACTCTTCTTCGTCGCCGCAGCCGAATGAGACCAAGGGAGAATACTGTGCAGACGTTGGCTGAAGTTCTCGCAGACGGGCTTCGCCAATCCTGATGCCGCCGCCCAGATCAAGCTGCAGTCCGCTCAAGGCATGGGCCTCGGCCACCCGACGCTGCGGCAGGCGCAGCGTCAGCTGGGCGCGGTGGCTAAGATAAAGCATGCCGTCGCCAACACTGGCCCCGGATATCGGCAGAATGCCCGCAGCCGGCTCATCATTGAGCCAGGGAAGCGTGCCGCGCAAGGACTGCCACAGGGGCAGCGCATAGTCCGGTCTGAGGACACTGCCGGCGAGCGGGAACACCAGGTCGATGGCGTCCTTCAAGCGGACTTCCCCTGCACTAACGCCCATTCGGTCATGACGCGCCCCCAGCGTTCGGCGCTTTCCGGGTCGATGTCAAAGACGGTGAAGCGGCTGCCTTCGCGGATGCGCACCCGCAAGAGCGGCATGCCGCCAGACTCGTACTCGATCTGCTGCAGCTCGATGGCCTGCTTGCCTATGGGCAGGACAAACTTGTCGAGGCTTGTTATTTGGTCCACTGCGACTCCTTTTTTGGTTCCGAACTATCGCACCTTGGCCGCGCCGCAAGCCATCACCGCGTTGGCGTGGCCAGATATACTCCATTCGGGTAGGTAAGACTACCCCCACAAGGGGGGAGCAACTACCTGCCATGGGTATGGTTTGTGCACCGCACAGATCCTTAACATTCGACAAGTCTTATATACACCCAACGAGGAGCCAATCCCATGGCCAAGAAACCCTACGCCACGCCGAATCTTGACCAGCTCGAGAGCGGTCCATGGCCCAGTTTCGTCACCGGCTTGAAGCATCTGGCCGAGAGCAAGGACTCCGTCGTCGACCTGCTCGGTCACCTAGAACATTCCTACCAGACCCGCAAGGGCTACTGGAAGGGCGGCACGGTCGGCGTCATCGGCTATGGCGGCGGCGTCATCCCGCGCTTCACCGAGATCAAGGACGCCAACAACAAGCCCGTCTTCCCTGACGCCGCCGAGTTCCATACCCTGCGCATCATGCCGCCGGCGGGCATGCACTACGACACGGACACCCTGCGCAAGTTCTGCGACATCTGGGAAAAGCATGGCTCCGGCCTCATCGCCTTTCACGGCCAGTCGGGCGACATCATGTTCCAGGGCTGCACCTCCGAGAACACCCAGAAGGCCTTCGACGAACTCAACGAGATGGGCTTCGACTTAGGCGGTGCCGGCCCGGCCGTGCGCACCTCGATGTCCTGCGTCGGCGCCGCGCGCTGCGAGCAGTC
>CAIYYX010000108.1 GCA_903930535.1 uncultured Sterolibacterium sp.
CATCAAGGCCTTCAGCGAAATGCAGACCAAGCTCAAGGACCAGGCCAAGAACCTCTATGGTGAGAACGCCGTGCCCAGCAATGACCTCTGGGCGCAGTTCCTCAATTTCCAGGGGCCGGCGATGCAGAGCATGATGAGCACCTATATGGAGAAGAGCCAGACGCTGTTCCAGCAGATGCAGGAACAGATCCAGGGCCAGACGCGCAACCTTTTCTCCGGCTTCCAGTTGCCCAATCCTCCGGCGGACAACGAGAAGAAGTAGCCGTCGCCGCCTGTCAAAGGCGATTCGGCATTTCCATGTCATCAAATAAGATACCCACGGTCGGCTTCGTCAGCCTCGGCTGCCCCAAGGCCACCGTCGATTCTGAACACATCCTGACGCGGTTAAAGAGCGAGGGCTATGCCATTTCCGGTTCCTATCAGGGCGCCGATCTGGTCGTGGTCAACACCTGTGGCTTCATCGATGCGGCGGTCGAGGAGTCCCTGGACGCCATCGGCGAAGCACTGGCCGAGAACGGTCGCGTCATCGTCACCGGCTGCCTGGGCGCCAAGGGCGACATCGTCCAGCAGACCCATCCGAAGGTGCTCGCCGTCACCGGCCCGCACGCGGCGAAGGAGGTGATGGCGGCCGTCCATGCCCATCTGCCGCCGCCCGTATTCGACAGCGCGCATGACCCCTTCAGCGATCTGGTGCCGCCGCAGGGCATACGCCTGACGCCTCAGCATTACGCCTATCTGAAGATTTCCGAAGGCTGCAACCACCGCTGCACCTTCTGCATCATCCCTTCCCTGCGCGGCGACCTTACGAGCCGGCCGATCGGCGAGGTGATGAAAGAGGCCGAGGCCCTGGTCGACGCCGGCGTCAGGGAACTCCTGGTGATCTCCCAGGACACCAGCGCCTACGGCATCGACGTCAAGTACCGCACCGGCTTCTGCAACGGCCGGCCGCTCAAGACTCGGCTTTATGAGCTCTGTCAGGCTTTGGGCGAACTGGGCGTGTGGGTGCGGCTGCATTATGTCTATCCCTACCCCAGTGTGGATGCCCTGATCCCGCTGATGGCCGAGGGCAAGATCCTGCCCTATCTCGATGTGCCCTTCCAGCACGCCAGCCCGCGCATCCTGAAGCTCATGAAGCGGCCCGCGAAGAGCGAGAACAATCTTGAGCGCATCAAGGCCTGGCGCGCCGTCTGTCCTGACATCACGATACGCAGCACCTTCATCACCGGCTTTCCCGGCGAGACAGAAGCGGAGTTCGAGGAACTGCTGCAGTTCCTCGAAGAGGCAGAACTCGACCGCGTCGGCGCCTTCGCCTACTCGCCGGTCGAAGGTGCGGCGGCAAACGCTCTGCCCGGCGCCTGGCCGCAAGAAGTGCGCGAGGAGCGCAAGCGACGACTCATGGAATTCCAGGAGGACATCAGCACCCGCCGCCTCGAAGCCAAGATAGGCCGCACCATCGAGGTCCTGATCGACGAGGTCGATGAAGAAGGCGCGGTGGCCAGGAGTGCCGGCGATGCGCCCGAGATCGACGGCCTGGTCTATATCACCGACGGCGAGGAACTCGAAGTCGGCGAGTTCGCGCGGGTCACCGTCACAGACTGCGACGTGCATGACCTCTACGCCACCTTGGCGGCCGAGCAAGCGAAGCATTGAATGGACGATCTCAAGAAAGCCCTCGCCGCCATCGTCGGCGGCCCGCAACTGCTGACAGATGAGGCCGACATGGCGCCCTTCCTCACCGACTGGCGCGGTCGCTACCGGGGAGATGCGCTTTGCGTGGTGAGACCTGCTTGCACCGATGAAGTCGCGCGCGTCGTCGCAGCCTGCGCCGAGGCGGGAGTGGCCATCGTTGCGCAAGGAGGCAACACAGGGCTGTGCGGTGGCGCCACGCCGGTCGGTTACCCGCGCGGCGAGGTCGTGGTGAGTCTCGTCAGGTTGACGACAATCCGCGCCATCGATCTCGACAACAACACTATCACCGTCGAGGCCGGTTG
Source organism: uncultured Sterolibacterium sp. (assembly GCA_903930535.1). Classification (GTDB taxonomy): domain Bacteria; phylum Pseudomonadota; class Gammaproteobacteria; order Burkholderiales; family Rhodocyclaceae; genus CAIYYX01. The sequence goes on from CAIYYX010000108.1 coordinate 1,992, forward strand.
CCCTCTGCAATCAGTCCAGGAAGCCGCTGCGGCACAGGGCCGCCTGTTCCCTCTGTCGATTGCCTCCGAGGGTTCGGCCACCATAGGCGGTAATCTATCCACCAACGCCGGCGGCGTGCAGGTGCTGCGTTACGGCAATATGCGCGACCTGACGCTGGGCCTGGAAGTGGTGCTGGCCGACGGCCGCATCTGGAATGGTCTGCGGGCCTTGCGCAAGAACAATACCGGCTACGATCTCAAGCACCTGTTCATCGGCGCCGAAGGCACGCTGGGGTTGATTACCGCCGCCGTGCTGAAGCTCTTTCCGCTGCCGCGCGGCTATGCCACGGCCTGGGTGGCCGTGCGTGACCCCGCCGCCGCTGTGTCCTTGCTCTCCCGCCTGCGCAGCCGTTGCGGCGAGCGCGTATCAGCATTCGAGATCATCGGCCGCTCGGCGCTGGAACTGGTGAAGAAGCACATCCCTAATGCCCGCGACCCGCTCGCTGGGACCCATCCCTGGCAGGTGCTGATCGAACTCTCCGATATGCTCGCGGGCGAGGACGATGTCACCGGGGCCGGGCTACGCGGCATGCTCGAGTCCATACTCGCCACCGAGACCGAGTCCGGTCTCGTGGAAGACGCTGCCATAGCGCAAAGCGGGGCGCAGGCCAAGGCGCTGTGGGGACTGCGCGAAGACATCGCGGAAGCGCAGAAGATCGAAGGCATCAGCATCAAGCACGATATCGCGGTGCCGGTGTCCGCCATCGGCGAGTTCATTGCCCGCGCCGACGCCGCGCTCAACAGCCGTTTTCCCGGAGTGCGCATTGTCTGCTTCGGCCATATCGGCGACGGCAACCTGCACTACAACCTGTCCAAGCCTGCCGCCCAGGACAATGCCGACTTTCTCGCCCAGGAGGAGAATGCCAACCGCATCGTCAATGATCTGGTTCATGAGCTCTCCGGCAGCATTTCCGCCGAGCATGGGCTGGGGCAGTTGAAACGCGTGGAGAACCGGCGCTACAAGAGCGAGGTGGAATTGGAGATGATGCGACTGGTGAAGCAGGGGCTCGATCCGAAGGGTCTCTTGAATCCGGGCAAGGTGCTGTGAAAATTCTCTTTACACGGCCAACGTCGCTACGTATAATTCGCGCTCCATTTGGGGGTATAGCTCAGCTGGGAGAGCGCTTGCATGGCATGCAAGAGGTCATCGGTTCGATCCCGTTTACCTCCACCAAGTATTGACCCTATCGTCTAGAGGCCTAGGACAATACCCTTTCACGGTATGAACCCGGGTTCGAATCCCGGTGGGGTCGCCAAGCTGTACAGGGGTTGCTTTGACGGGCAACCCCTTTTGTTTCAAGCACGGAGTGGTAGTTCAGTTGGTTAGAATACCGGCCTGTCACGCCGGGGGTCGCGGGTTCGAGTCCCGTCCACTCCGCCAACAAATGTGTCGAAAAGCCCACCTCGTGTGGGCTTTTTGTTCTGCGGTACGATGTTCGCACGTCAGTTGAACCATTGGATGACCGGGACATGATCCGATCTCTCGCAAGACTTCTGCTATTCACTGCAGCCTGCTGCCAGATCAGCCCCGCGCTGGCTCAATCCACCCTGCTGTTCGTCGTCG
>CAIYYX010000109.1 GCA_903930535.1 uncultured Sterolibacterium sp.
CCCGCGCCTTCCTTCGGTGCCAAGATTCGCGCCGACTTCATCGACGGCATGGGCAAGATCGGCGGCAAGTTCGTCATCATCCTTTCCATCCAGCGCGTCCTTTCCGTCGAGGAGATCGCACAACTCACCAAAGTAGGCGAACAAGGTGTCGCAGACACGATGCCGTAAACATCCCCTGCGCAGGCCTAAGGAAACGCAGGTACAACTACGTTACTGAGATTGCCACGGCCCTGCGGCCTCGCAATGACGAGGGTGTACTTGAGCAGCCAGGGAATGTCAAAATAAGTCCGTCATCGCGAGCCCCAAAGGGGCGTGGCGATCTTTGATCACATCGCCTCCGTCACTGACGGCCCTGCGGCCTCGCAATGACGAGGGTGTCTTGATCAGTCAGGGAATGTCTGAATAAGCCCGTCAGGAAGTTTTTCCAAAATTAAAAATAGTTGATAGAATCCGCGAATCTCCAAACGCCATGTTATTCAGTGCGAGACTCCATTGCCTGCCTTCTGGTCTGTGCCCTCCTGATACAAGGTGCCTCCTTGGCGACCGCGGCTGACAGGCCGAAAGCCACGCCATCAGGGACCGAAGTCGATCGGCAGACCTTTCTTGCCTACAAGCTGCGTGAAACCGGGCAGATGGCCGACACCACGATGGCGGGCCACCCCCAGGATAAGCCAGCACCCTTGAAATCGGCTGCCGAGAAACCTACCCCTGAGCGTAAGCCTGTCCGTACAAGCTTCCCTGGCAACACTGTCGGCCAGGCTCCTGCGACCGCATCGGGCCACTAAGAACACGCACCCCGCCCCGCGGCAGGTGCTCTACAGGCCTGGACTATGGCTTACATTGCGGGCCCTGACATCACACCATGGCTATGTCGTCAGGGAAAAACACCGTCACCACCATTCCGCGGCCGCCCGGTCCGTCGGAGAGGTCGATAAGGGCACTGTGGAGTTCCGCGATGCGTCGGCAGATCGCCAGCCCGAGACCTGTTCCCGGTTGATCCTGGCTGGCAATGCGGTAAAAGCGGTCGAACACCCGTTCGCGTTGCTCCACGGGAATGCCCGGGCCATCGTCGCTTACCGCCATCAGCAGGCCGCCCGGATAAGAGCGAAAGGCGATATCGATATGGCCGCCCGCAGGCGTGTAGTGGATCGCGTTGTCCACCAGGTTGCGCAGCAGTATCGAAAGCATGTCGGCATTGCCCGATAGCGGCGGCAGGTCGGGCTCAACCCGGAGTTCCAGTTCCTGATCGCGTTGCAGCGCGATGGGCGCCAGTTCCGCGCAGACCTCTGCAGCCACTTCGCCCAGACGCATCGGCTGGACATCGGGCAAGGCGTCTTCCGGATCGAGGCGAGCCAGGGTGAGCAGTTGTCCCACCAGTCGAATCCCTCTTTCAACGCAGCGCTGCAACTGGTTCATGGCCAGCAGCCGCTCGGCTTCGCTGCCGGCGCTGCGCGCCCCATGCAACTGGACCTGGATGGCGGCCAGGGGCGTGATCAATTCATGGGCGGCATTGGCGGTGAAGCGGCGCTCGCTGAGCAAAGTATGGTCCATCCGCTGCATCAGTTCGTTCAAGGCGAGAATCATCGGGCGCACTTCCCCGGGCACGGTCGTCTCATCCAGAGGCATCAGGTTCTCGGGTCTTCTTGACTCGATCTCTCGCGTCAGGACCCCGAGCGGAGCCAACCCCCCTTTGATGGAAAACCACAGCAGGAAAAGCAGCACCGGCAAGCCCAATAGCAGCGGACTGGTCATGTGCAAGGCGATGCTGCGTACCATGCGATGGCGCACATCGTGGTCTTCGGCCACCAACACGTGGATGTGATGATGCCGGTCCCAAACGCCATAGTGACGCCAAACCTGGCCTGTCTCATCGCGGGTCTCGGAAAATCCGTCTTGTTTCGTCAGCACTTCGGCCGGCGCGTTTGCCGAGCGCAGCAGCAACTTTCCATTGCCGTCCCAGATCTGGAAGCGCAGCTTTTCCTTGTATTCTTCCTGCAGTGAATGGATCGACTCCCTGCCCGCCACTGCGCCCAGAGCCGCGGCTGCTGAAATGTTTTTTCCACCGGCGTTGTCAAGGCGCTCGGGCAGATCGGGCCAGGGCTTGAAAATCTCCTTGAATGTCGGCGCGGAGTCACTGTTCGGAACATCATGGAGATCATCATCGTCCGGATCAGAGACATGCAACAAGGCCAGGGCAGTCTGGGCGAGATGGGCGTCAAAGATCTCATAGACATCGTTGGCGCTGTCCCGGATGGTCAGCAAGGCTACGACGGCCCAGTAGCCCAAGGTGACGATGAGCAGCGCTATCATCAGCCGCTTGCTCAGGGACAGGGTGATCACGCTGCGGCTTTGGCGATGGTGTAGCCCACGCCGCGAACGGTCTTGATGCTGCCGGCGCCGAGCTTGAGGCGCAGGTTGTGGATGTGCACTTCGATGGCATTGCTGTCCACATCGCGGTTCCAGCCATAGAGTGCCGCTTCCAGCTGGTTGCGGGTGAGGACGCGGCCGATGCCTTCCATGAGCGCCCGCAACAGGATGAATTCGCGGCTGGACATGGCGACCGTTTTGCCCTGACGGGTGACGCAATGGGATACCAGATCCAGAGTCAGCTCGCCTGAGCAAAGAGACACCCCGCCGCGGCCTGAGCGACGGACAAGGCTGCGCAAGCGGGCAATCAGTTCTTCCATGTCCGCGGTCTTGACCAGATAGTCGTCGGCGCCGCGATCCAGGCTGAGGACCTTGTCGCGCGTCGTATCTCGTGCGGTGAGCATCAGGATGGGCAGCGTATCGCCTCTGGCGCGCACTTCGCGCAGCACCTCCATGCCGCTCATGACGGGCAGGCCGATATCCAGCACCATGATGGTGAACTCCTCGGTTTCGAGCAGCCCCAGCGCGGTCTTGCCATCCCTGACCCAGGAGACGATGAAGCCCGCCTTGCCCAGAGAGGCGCGCAAGCCATCCCCCAGCAGGGGGTCATCTTCGACCAGGAGAAGTTTCATGATTCCTCATTCATGGCTATTGGCGGCATTGCCCTAGGGAGACGTTGATCAGGAACCACTTCGTCCTTGCGACTGCCGCGCTTCTGTGATTGCCACGGCCAGGCCGTGGCAATGTCGATGACGGGCTTATTCAGACATTCTCTGGCGGAGTTCGAAAACCCAACCTTTGCGGAATCTAACAGGTAAATCCGATTCTTAAAAGGTCTTAAGGAATTGGATCATTCCTTAAGCCGAATCTCAGGGCCAGTTGCTAAGGTGGCTGCGCTTTGTCATTGAAGCACCAGATGAGGTTGATGCGACCGGGTTCTTGATGAACCCGGCGACACCAGCCCGGCATAAAGGAGGAGCAGGAGATCGCCGCAGGCAGATCGCGGCGTCGCCATTCGCCCTGTTTCCCCTTGACGACGATCTGGCGCTTCTCTTGGCAGAAGCAGCAGATGCTCGTCAATGGAGCAAACGCCGGCAGGCCGCCGGCAGCAAGGCATAGGGGATTTACGCATGGGAAAAAATCATTCAGTCTCGTTCCTCAGGTTGTGCGCTGTCGCTGCTGCGATGCTGCTGTTCGGCCTGTTGCCCAGTCGCGAGGTGTGGGCCGATGGCGATCCCATGGCAAATGCCAAACTCGTCGGCGAAAAGCGTTGCGGCGGCTGCCATGACACCGAAAAAACCCTGTTCGGCCACACCCAGCACGCCAAGGTGTTTCGCGAGAACCCGCACAACGCCACCGAGAAAGCCGTCTGCGAGGCCTGCCACGGTCCCGGCTCCCTGCATATTCTCGATACCAAGGACAAGACCAAGATCATCGGTTTCTCCAAGGAGTGGAACACGCCGATCGAGAAACAGACCGCCCAGTGCCTGAACTGCCACTCCGGCGGCCAGCGCATCAACTGGCCCGGTTCCATCCATGAGAAGAGCAAGCTTAGCTGCTCAGACTGCCATAACCCGATGTCGCGCTTTTCCACCAACGGCCTGATGAAGAAGGCCAGCATCACGGAGACATGTCAGACCTGCCACCAGCAACAGCGCGCCGAGTTCCGCAAGAAGTCGCACATGCCGGTGCCGGAAGGCAAGATGACCTGCGAGGATTGCCACAACCCGCACGGCTCGACGACCAAGCGTCTGCTCAAGGCCGACAGCGTCAATGAGCTTTGCTACAGTTGCCACGCGGAAAAGCGCGGCCCCTTCCTCTGGGAACATGCGCCGGTGCGCGAGAACTGCCTCAACTGCCACAATGCCCACGGTTCGAACAACGACAAGTTGCTCTCGCAGACACGGCCGATGCTCTGCCAAACCTGCCATAGCGGCGATACCGACATGGGCCAGGCCTTGATGGGTGCTGCCCTGCTGGCCAACAATCCAGGAAAAAACATGAGCAACACCGCAACGACAAATGCGGTCGGCGCTCCCATCAATGGCTTCAATCACCGTCTCGCAGGGCGTTCATGCCAAAACTGCCATACCACGATCCATGGCAGCAACAGTCCTTCCGGCGCCCGCTTCCAGCGCTGACCTGACACGGGAGATTGAAAATGACTCAGATAAAGACTATTGGGAGACCCCCCGTGATGGCCCACCTTCGCATGAAAATGCTTGCCGCCTGTGTCGGCGCCGTCCTTGCCCAGTGGGGCAGTGGCTACGCTCTGGCCGATTCTGCGGTAGGCGTCGATACCGCGCTTGGCAACGCGCTTAATCCGCCTGGCCGCTCAGCCCTGCCGCCGCTTGCCGATGATGGTTACGATACCGTCCGTCATTCGCCTACAGGACAACTCTATGGCATTCCCTACGACCGCCCCTCAGAGCGCAGCAAGACCGCGGACGGCTGGGAATATTCAGGAGTGATCGAGGCCGGCGTGCTCGGCGGCGACGCCGGGAAAAAGGACACGCTCTTTCGCAAGTACAAGGACCTGAAGAACGGACCCTATCTCAACTACTTCGAAGTCGAAGGCGACAAGCCCGACAGTGCGAATTTCGTTCAGGCTTTTGGCGGCGGCGCAGGGCAGCACGATCAGTTCTACGGCATGCAGTTCGGCCGTTACAACGAGTGGAAAATCAAGCTGTTCTACAACGAGACCATCCATGTCTTCAGCGACACCTACCAGTCCCTCTACAACGGTGTCGGCACCGGCAATCTGACACTGGCCGGCGGCCTCAAAGGCGCGGCAGGCGCAGTGCCGGTGACCGCCACACTGGCCGTGGGGACGCAGAGTACAAACCCGACAGGCGCAAATTACAATGCCAATTATGTCGGCCCCGCAGTCACCGCCGCCAACAATTGTTCTGCGACGGCCCCCTGCTGGAGCTATGGCGGCAAGACCTACCAGAATGGCGTCGCGTTAAATGCCATCAACGGCGTCACGGGTCGCTTTGACAACACCGGCACCCTGATCGCCGGCTCGGCGGAATCGAATATTGCTGCCTCGATCAACGGTTACCTGGCCGGCGTAGGTCCGACCGAGCTGGCGCTTGTGCGCAAGAAGACCGGGGCCAGGCTGGACATGAATCTCACCGACTCATGGAAAACTTATGCCAGCTTCTCCCAGGAAAAACGCACGGGCGCACGTCCCTTCGGCATGAATTTTGGCAGCGGCAACATGGCCGTCGAGATCGCAGAGCCGATCGACTACACGACCAGCGATTTTCTCGCCGGGCTGCAATATGTCGACAAGCTCACGGCGCTTAATCTTCGCGCCTCTGCCTCGGTATTCCGCAACAATATCGGCTCGCTGACTGCCGACAATCCGTTGTTCGGTCCGGTGACGCCGCTGGGCGCGATCACCCAATCCAGCTTCGATCTGAACCCCGACAATACGGCCTTCAACCTGAAGGGGGAATTCGCACGCAAGCTGCCGGGTTTCTTCAACGGCCGCTTCACCGCCAGCGTGGCCTACGGTTCGAATCGCCAGAACGACAGTCTGATGGCGCCTCTGAATCCCAGCGTCCAGGCAATCTCGGGCGTCGCCGCAGGCGCAGGCTACAGCAGTACTGCCGCGTCCGCGCCGTTCAACATCAACAACTGGAATACCACCGCCGCACTGAGTCAGCGGACGGCGAATCAGCGCTTGGACACCAAGTTGATTGATCTGGGTCTGACCTTGAAGCCCATCGACGACCTGAGCGTGAAAGGCAGTCTGCGCCGTTACGAAACCGACAACAAGGCCAACGACGGCAGCGGCCATCAATACACGGCGTATAACCCGCTGACCGGTCAGTACGGCGTCGGCATCAAGTACGACAACAGCATCACTGCGGTGGTCGGCAGCTCGACGGGCGTGGTCGGCAGCCCCTGCTATACCCCTAACGGCACCACTGTAGCGGGTTGCCTGTTCAACGGACCGGCCGCACTCACGGCCGCCCAGGCTGTCGCGCTGGGCATGCCCAATCTCGCCTACCCTGCCAACAACCCGTCAAGTCCTGTCGTCTATAGCCTCGCCCGCGACTACAAGCAGAACAGTTACGGTTTGAGTGTCGACTATGATTTGGGGAAAAGGTCGAACATCGAGGGCTCTCTTGAACGGGAGGAATTCACCCGCACCATGCGGGAACGGGAAAAGACCTGGGAAAACAAGTTCAAGCTCGCTTATGTGAACCGCGGCTTCGACAGTGCGACCTTGCGCGCCTCTTTCGAGACTGACGGCAGGCGCGGCGGTGAATGGAACGCCGGACTGCTCCCCAATGTCCCTTACTACCAGCAGGTCGCATACGGTCTGGCGCTGCCGGGGAACAGCGTCAGCAATGTCGCGACGCAGACCCTGGCCGGCACGGTGGGCTATGTCGGCACGAATCTGAACAACTACCTGGGTCGCTATTCGGCCCAAAGCCAGAAGACAGACCTCGCCAATCGCGATCAGAACATCCTCAACGCGCGCCTGAACATCATGGCGAGGGAAAATCTCGACTTTGGCGTGATGATGCAATTGAAGAACGCCAAATATCCTGACACCGTCTACGGCTCTGAACAGGACAATCTGAGCACAGTCAACTTCGACATCAACTACCAGCCTTCTCACGAGCGGCAGTTCATTGCCTACTATTCACGCCAGGATGGCAGCAAGAAGACGACAGGGAACGCCGGTGGCGGCACCTGCACTTTCGCGGGGATGGGCAATTCTGTGGCGACCATGTTGGCCAATTGCGCCATGACCACCAGCAGCACAACGGCCGGCGCCGGCATGTATCCGGCCACCAGCGTCTGGAACATGAATACCAAGGATAGCAATGACATCTTCGGCCTGAGCTTCCAGCAGGATCTGGGCACGGTGAGGTTGGGGGTCGACTACAGCTACACCAGGGGCCGCACCAGAATCGGTTACGACTACGGGTCTACGGTCTTCCCCATCCAGGCGCCTTTCGAGGCTCTCCTTGGCAATGCCATGCCTGACATGACGACGGTGCAAAATACGCTGACGCTGAACCTGATGGTGCCGATCGACAAGCGGTTGACGGCACGTTTCATGTATCGCTTCGAGGATTTCAGGGTGAAGGATTGGCATTATGACGAAGTCATCCAGGGGCAGGTGCAGGCGATGGACGGCGGCACCATTCTGCTGGATCCGGGCCGTTTGAACTCCCACACCAATGTCTTTGGCGTGTTTATTCAGTACAAGCTGTAAGAGCCGAACACCTTGCCGGAGGATTTGAAAATTGAATAATCGAGACAACCGCAAGACGCACTCAGGCCTTAGCGCACTTGGCGCCGCCATTGTCCTGGTAATGGGTTTGGCACTTGCCGGTTCCAGCGCTGCGGATGATGCCAAGACCATTGCCACCACCAACTGCAATTCCTGCCACGGGGAGGGCGGCAACAGCGTCATTCCCATGTTTCCCAATGTCGCGGGGCTGCAGGAGGAATACATCGCCAAGCAATTGTGGAATTACAAATCGGGGCAGCGCAAGAGCGATATCATGAGCCCCGTCGTGGAAAAACTCATGCCTGAGGATATCCCGCTTCTCGCTGCCTACTATAGCGGCCAGAAGATGAATCGAGGCTCGTCAGTGGATAAGCAGGCCATCGAACGAGGCAAGCAGATTTACTTCAACGGCAATGATGATTCCGGCCTGCCCCCTTGCGTCGGTTGCCATGAACCAGAGGGCTCGGGCCACCACGGTTATCCTCGCCTCGGCGGCCAGCAAGCCCAATACGTAGTCCAGGAGTTGAAGAACTTTGCCGCTGGCGGTCGCACGAATGACGTCAGCCGTTACATGCGCGTCATCGCCAAACGCATGAGCGAAGCGGAGATGCGCTCGGTCGCCGAATATCTGGCCGGACTCGATGCGAAATAGCCTCCTGTTAGAGAAATAAGGAATGCCTGAATAAGTCCGTCACCAAGATTGCCACGGCCCTCTGGGCCTCGCAATGACGGGTTTTTTTCGGGGGTGAGGGTGTCATTGGGAGCCGACGGCGAAGCAATCTTCGCCACATCGCTTCCCCGTCATTGCGAACACAGTGAAGCAATCTTCGTCGCATCAACTCCCCGTCATTGCGAACACAGTGAAGCAATCTTCGTCGCATCAACTCCCCGTCATTGCGAACA
>CAIYYX010000110.1 GCA_903930535.1 uncultured Sterolibacterium sp.
CGCAAGCGCGACACCACCGGCGGCGACGATGCGCAGAACAATGGCGCGATCGCGCTCTACGGATTGCAGCGAGACATTCTTCAGGGCGGCTATGGTTTAAGCGACGTCAGGTTACTTGGCTGCAATGTCCTGCTGCGCGCCGGCGTGACCCTGGCCGCAATGGCGCCGGTGACCATCAATGCCGCCGCCATTCCCGCCGGGGATGCGAATACCGACACGGTACTGGTGGTGTACGGCAACAGCAACGGCTCGCCGCAAGGCGATGGCATCACCTCGCAGCCGGCAGCGGCCAGCTATGCCGTTCAGACACCGACTTCATTTGTCGGCAACGACAACGTCATCGCCTTGCCCCAGATTCGTCCCGCCGCCTGCAATCTGGTTCTGGATCAGGTCGCCGCTGTCGCCAGTCCCGCCGTCACCGTGACATCAGGGGTGGCAGGCATGACCAATGGCACGCTCTATAACCTCGGCCAGGTACCCAGAATATTTGCTTATGCCATCCGGAATGGCAATCTGACTGTGTGCGACTACATCGCAGTCGACTGCAGCATTACCCAGGGTGCCGTCAGCGCTGCCACCTGGCAGGCGATGTGGATACCCGTTGCCAGCAACATCGTCAGCATGCGGGCGGAGTATGGCCGCGACACCAGTGCACCCATGGATGCCATCGTGGATGTCTATGACCAGAACACGCCGGGCACTGCCTGTGCCTGGTCGGCGGTCTATGCGCTGAGGCTCGCCCTGGTGGCGCGCAACGCCCAGTTCGATAAGAATACGCCCACAACGATTGCCCCTGCCTGGATAGGGGCGACCGCTATCGATCTTACGGCCGATGCCAACTGGCAGCATTATCGCTACAAGGTGTTCCAGACCGTGGCGCCGATTCGCAATATCGCCTGGCTGGGTGCGCAATGCTGATGAACGCTCCCAAGGCCAGTCAAAAAGGCATCGCGCTGATCGTCGCGTTAATCATGCTGGTCGTGATGACCCTGGCCGCCATTGCCCTGGTCCGCTCGGTGGACACCAGCAACATCATCGCCGGCAATCTGGCATTCAAGCAATCCGCGACCCATTCGGGCGACTTCGGCATCGAGTCTGCGATCACCTGGCTTGAGGCGAACAATGCCGGCACCACCCTGCACGCCAACATCATCGCCAGCGGCTACGCTGCCTCAAGGCAGGATCCTGGGGCAGGCCAGTCCTGGGATGATTTCTGGACCGTGCTGGCCGGTAATAATCAAGTTATTACGCTGGCCACGAATGCTTCGGGCGACACCGTTTCCTACACCATTCAGCGTCTGTGCAATGCCGTGGGCGATCCGGCAAGCCCGAGCACGGGTTGCCAGGTTTCGCCCGCAGCGAGCAGCAACGCAAACAGCAGCCAGGACGCGGGATCGATTGCCCTGCTCTACAACAGCCAGGTGTATTACCGCATCACATCCCGCGTCACCGGGCCACGCAACACGGTGGACTACGTGCAGGCAGTCGTCGCCCTGTGATGAAGCAAAGGAGCAGGACATGACTATTCACGATCTCATGAAGTCTCTTGGCTGGGGACTCATATTCTCTGCCCTGACTGTTCAGGCTGCGACGACCGACCTCGCGGGCGTGCCCCTGGTCACCTCATCGCCCTCGGCCGTGCTGCCCAACATCATGTACGTTCTCGATGACTCCGGCAGCATGGACTGGGATTATCTGCCGGATTGGGCGAACAGCAACAACAACGCCATTTTCAGGAACGCAGACTACAACGGGGTTTATTACAATCCTGCAATCACCTACACCAAGCCGACCGCTTTCAACAGCGACGGCACCGTGGATACGAGTTCCTACCCCAGCCAGACTTCGGCCAATACTTCCGGGTGGACTTCGGTGAAGGACGACGGCTACGGCGTGCAAAGCAATTCCAGCAGCAACCTGGTCGGCAATGCCCTCTTCTACACCATGGTGGCGGGTGAGTATTGCTCTTCGCCAAACCTGAGAAGCTGCACTGCTGCTTCGGCTCCCTCGGCCGGCTTCCCCTACCCGGCAAAGCTGCGCTGGTGCACGACAAGCGCCCTGACAAGCTGCCAGGCAGTGAGGATAGAGACGGGCGCCACGACCTACACCTTTCCGCGCTACCCGAGCCCGCCGAGCGCCACGATCACGATTGGCGGCGCGGGGAGCACTTCGGTCAGCAGCATCAAGGTGGGTGGCCTGGAGATACTGGCCGCCGCCACGGCCGCCTCAACCGTCACCAGCACCGTCGCCAGCCGTATCGTCAGCGACATCAACAACTGCAGCAACAGCCTCGCAGGCAACTGCCAGGTGGTCGGCTATATAGCGAGTCGTTCCGGCAGCGTCGTCACCATCACCGCTGCGGGAAGCACCAGCGTCACCCCGGTGGTCACCAAGGCCGGCACCATGACGGCCACCGCAACGGCGTTTGCCGCAGGAGCCGTTCCCGGCTCAAACGTGCTCACCGTCATTTCGTCCGCCAACAACAGCTACCCTTATCCAGGAACAGCCACGAAGGCCACGACGCGCACAGACTGTGCAGGCGCCACCTGCACTTATGCCGAAGAGATGACCAACTACGCCAACTGGTGGGCCTATTACCATACCCGCATGCAGATGATGAAAACCGCACTCAGCATCTCTTTCGCGACCATCGGCAACACCTACCGCGTGGGCTATCTGAGCATCAACGACAATACCGGCCATGATTTCCTGAACATCGCAAAATTCGACAATGCACAGAAGAAGGCCTGGTACGCCAAGTTCCTCAATGCCATCCCGAACAATTCGACGCCGCTGCGCACCGCGCTGTCGAAAGCCGGCCGGGTCTATGGGGGGAAACTGAATGGAGTCACTCTGAATGGCAGCACCGTGATCGATCCGATCCAGTATTCCTGCCAGCAGAATTTCACCATCATGTCCACCGACGGTTACTGGAACGAGGCCAACCCGGGCGGCTATAAACTGGACGGCGTCACCGCCGTCGGCAACCAGGATGGCGGCGAGCAAAGACCCTACTTCGACGGCAGCCCCGGCACCAGCAATACTTTGGCCGACGTCGCCGAGTACTATTACGTGACCGATTTGCGGACGGCGGCCCTGGGCAACAACATCGGCGCCCTGGGCAGCGATGTCGCCAGCAACAACGTGCCCTCGAACGGCCTCGATGGCGCTTCTTGGCAGCACATGACCACCTTCACCCTGGGGCTGGGCGCCTCGGGCTATATGCAGTACTCGCCGAGCTATGCGACCGCCACCAGCGGCGACTACTTTGACGTGAAGAACGGCACGACGGCCAACCCTGCTTCCGGCATCTGTTCCTGGCAGGCCAACGGCGCCTGCAACTGGCCTGTCCCGGTCAGCAACACCCAGCCCAATATCGACGACCTCTGGCATGCCGCGGTGAACGGGCGCGGCAGTTATTTCAGCGCCGGCAACCCGGCCTCCCTGTCGGCTGGCCTCAACAATGCCCTGGCCGGGGTGACTGCGCGCAGCGGCGCTTCCGCCGCCGCGACGACCAGCAATCCGAACGTTACCTCGGGAGACAACTTCGTCTTCAGTTCCACCTTCACCACGACCGAATGGACGGGTGAACTCGTCCGCCAGCAACTGGATCTGACCACCGGCGTGACTTCGACCACCATCGATTGGTCTGCCCAGGCCAAACTCGACGCGAATGTGGCACGCACCGTCTACACTTTTGACCCCACCTCTGCCAGTCATTTGAAAGCCTTCCAATGGGCGAACCTGACTGCGACCGAACAAGGCTATTTCAGCACGCCGAATATTTCCACCCTGTCGCAGTTCTGTGCGGCAGGCGTCACCTGCCTTGGCGCGGCGACCCAGGCCGCCGCCGTCGGCGCTCCCCTGGTGAGCTTTCTCGCGGGTGACCGCAGCAACGAAGGGGAGGTGACTGACACCAGCAAGTTTTACCGCCAGCGCGCCCATCTTCTCGGCGACATCGTGAATGCCGAGGCGGTGTATGTGAAGACCCCTCTCTACAATTATGCGGACTTCGGCTACGGAGATTTTATCAGTGCCAATGCTGCGCGCCAGGGCATGGTCTATGCTGCCGCCAACGACGGCATGTTGCATGCCTTCTATGCGGCAAACGGCACCGGTGTCGTCGGCGGCAATGAGGCCTGGGCCTTCATTCCTTCGCTGGTTCTGCCCAATCTCTTCAAACTGGCCGACAAGAATTATGCAAACCTGCACCAGTATCTCGTCGACGGAACGCCGATTGTCGGCGATATCTGTGCCGCCAACTGCACCGCGCCGATCCCTCCCTCCACCACGCCGGCAGCCATCTGGAAAACCATTCTGGTCGGCGGGCTGAATGGCGGCGGCCGCGGCTACTACGCCCTGGACATCACCGACCCTGCCGCGCCCAAGGCCTTGTGGCAATTTACCGACAGCAATCTCGGATACACCTATGGCAACCCGAAAATCACCAAGCTCGCCGACGGCACATGGGTCGTGCTGCTGGCCTCCGGATACAACAATGTATCGCCCGGTGATGGCCAGGGTCGCCTTTATGTGCTGAATGCCCAGACCGGCGCCGTCATCCGGTCGATTGCCACCGGTGTCGGCAGCGACATCGCCACCGTCGCCGGGGCCTGCGCAGCGGCGCCCTGCCCGAGCGGCCTGGCGCGAATCAGCGCGCGCGTGCTCAATCCCATGTCCAACAACACCGTGCAGCAGGTCTATGGAGGAGACTTGTACGGCAACCTCTGGCGCTTCGACGTCAATAACGACCTCGGCGCCGCCGGTTACGACGCGCAACTGCTGGCAACGCTCAAGGACTCCAGCGGCAGCATCCAGCCTATCACCACCCTGCCGCAGCTCGGGACTATCAGCGGCTATAACGTCGTGTTCGTCGGCAGCGGGAAATATCTGGGCAACTCGGACCTGGCCGACGTCAGCGGCCAGACCTTTTATGCCATCAAGGATCCCCTCACGGCGGGGACAACCCCGAGTACTGCGATTTATCCCAACCCCAGGACTTTCGGGGGCTTCGTGCAGCAGACGCTGAGCATCACCACGTGTCCCGCAGGCTCTCCGGCAACCATCTGCACGGTCGGGCAAATCGTCCGCACCGGCAGCAGCAATGCCGTGAATTTCGCCACCAATAACGGCTGGTTCGTAGACCTGCCCGATAGCGGCGAGCGCGCCAATACCGATCCTTCTCTCGCCCTGGGAACCCTGGGTTTCAATACCAACATACCCAGTTCGGACGCCTGCACGGTGGGCGGCTACAGCAACAGATACTTCCTCGACTTCCGCACCGGCGCAGCCGTCTCGACTTCCACCACCGCCGTCGTCGCGGCGAGACTGGGCAATGCGCTGGCCACGCGTCCGGTGTTTGTGCGGCTGCCCAACAACACCGTCGTCGAGCTGACGCGGATGTCGGACGGCACCACCATCACCTCCGATGTTCCCATCGGAAACGACTCTGCCACCACCCGGCGCGTCTCCTGGCGACAGCTCATAGAGGGCAACTGAGCGGTAATTGAACGGCGGGCAGGGTTGCAATACTGATGACGGGGGCGTAAATTGCTTCCATGGCTCGCAAATTCATTGCCGTTTTCCTGATGCTTTGTCTGCCGCTGCAGGCGGTGGCGGCGATGGCCATGCCATTCTGCCAGCCTGCTGCGCCGCAGGCGATGACAGAGCATTGCGACCATGCGGGTTCTCAATCGGCTGCGCCATCCGACGGGCAGCAGACGCCGCAGGGACATGATGCCTGCGACAACTGCGGCTTTTGCCATCTGGCCTCTGCCGGTTTGATCACGATCTCCTTCCTGCCCTCTTCCGAACATCCTCCGGCGCGGGTGTATCAACTGCCGCGCGAGCAGGCTCACGCCTCCCACATCCCCGAACAGCCGCAGCGACCTCCCAGTCGCGCCTGATTTGTCCGTCATCCCTGCGGGGATGCGGCACCATTGCCATTCCTGGAGCCGCCGCAAAGCGGGTGCTTTCGCCTGCGGCATGCGCATAAGAACTCAATTCGGAGGAAAAATCATGAACAAAATATTGACCGCGATCGCCATGCTGGTCACAGCCCTGCTCTTTGCCGCCGCCCCTGTCTATGCCGCAGAGGCGGCGCAGGGAACGGGGACCGTCATCAAGGTGGACGGCCCCGCCGGCATCGTGAATCTCAGGCATGAGGCCATCCCGCAACTGCAGTGGCCCATGATGACCATGGACTTCAAGGTCGCCGACAAGAAGCTCTTGACCGGCCTGAAGCAAGGACAGAAGGTCGCTTTCGGCCTGGTCAGGGATGCCTCTGGCGCCTATCTGATTTCGCGCATAGAGACCCGGAAATGAACCGGCCGGCGACAGGCATGCTGCTCGCCGTGCTCGGACTGGCTTGGCTCACGCCAGCCTGGGCCGAAAGCGGGACTCCCGGCGCCAGCTTGGACAGCCTGCTGGAAATCGCCCGGCGGCAGAACCCGGAACTGGCGGCGATGCGCCTGGAGGCCTCGGCGGCGATGGAGCGGGTGGTCCCTGCGGGGGCCTTGCCCGACCCGACCCTGCGCATGGAACTGATGGACATCACCAACCGTAGCACTGAGGCGGCTCCCAATCTCCTGCCTGGGCGCATCGGCAGCGCCAAGTACACAGTGATCCAACCCTTGCCATTCTGGGGCAAGCGCGACCTCAAGCGCGACGCCGCCCAGGCCGAGTCGGAGCAGGCGCGTGGCCGCTATGACGCGACCTGGGTGGATCTGGCCGCGCGCATCAAGGCGACTTACGCCCAGTATTACCTGGCAAACCGCAGCATCGCACTGACGCGGGAGATGCTGGCGCTCGCCGCCGGTCTGGAACAATTCACCCAGGCGCGTTACTCGTCAGGTCTGGTGCCGCAGCAGGACGTGCTGCGCGCCCAGGTCGAGCAGACCTCCTTGAAAAGCGATCTTCTGGTCATGGAAACCGAGCGCCATCATTTGCACTCCCGCATAAACACCCTGCTGCGCCGTCAGGCAAGCGAGCCCCTGGCCGAGCCCGAAAGACTGCGGCCGCTGCCGGCGGTGCCAGACCATGCCGCCCTTGAAGCGCTCCTCCTCGCGAAGAACCCCCAACTCTTCGTCGCGCAGGCGAAGATTGCCGCCGCCGAGAAGAATAGCGAACTGACGGAGCGGAACCGTTATCCCGATTTCGCCGTCGGTGTCTTTCCCACCCAGATGAACGGCCGCATAGCCGAATGGGGGGTGATGCTGGAGTTGAACATCCCGCTGCAGCAGGAGACCCGCCGTGCCCAGGAGCGCGAGGCGCAATCCCTGCTGGGAGCGGCGCAGGCGCGCCGTGATGGAGCGCGCAGTCAACTCGTTGGCGAACTCTCGGAAAACCTGGCCGGCCTCGAAGCGGCAAAGAGCGCCTTGGCTTTGACGCGCGGCAGCCTGAAGCCGCAGGCCGAGTTGAACTACCAGGCGGCGCTTTCCGCATACGAGAACGGCAAGGTCGATTTCGCCACCCTCCTCGAGGCGCAGCGCCAGATGCGCAGGGCGAGGCTGGAGGAACTGAAGGCTCAGGTCGAGGCGCAGCTGCGCCTGGCCGATATCGAAAGACTGCTGGGAGAAGATCTGTGAAACGAATCATTGCGACGATCCTGGTATCGAGCCTCGTTGCGGCAGGGTTGGCTGCGGCCTACTGGCTGGGTGCGAGGCAGGCACGGCAGGAGGCGCCGCAGACCCCGGCGTCCCAGGTCCAGGGGGGCAAACCGGCAGAGCCGGAGAAGAAGCTGCTCTATTACCGCAATCCCATGGGACTGCCAGACACCTCGCCGACACCCAAGAAGGACTCCATGGGCATGGACTACATCGCTGTCTATGAGGGCGAGGCCGCAACGAGCAAACAGGTGAGCCTGGATGCCGGAAAAATGCAGAAGCTGGGCGTGCGCACCGAGGCGGCGGCGATGCGCGAACTGTCACGGATGGTGCGCATCACCGGCCGGCTTGAGGTGGACGAGCGGCGCGTGTTCACCATCGCGCCCAAGTTCGAGGGCTGGATAGACCGGCTCTACGTCAATGCCACCGGCCAGAACGTCCTGCGCGGCCAGGCCCTGTTCGATGCCTACAGCCCGGAACTGGTCTCTGCGCAGAAGGAATACGCCATTGCCGTCCGCGGCATGGAAAGTCTAAAGGACGCCAGCAAGGAAGCGAGGGCAGGCATGCAGCAACTGGCCGAGGCCAGCCTCACGCGGCTTGGCAACTGGGATATTGCCAGCGAAGAGATAGCGCGCCTGCGCGCCGGCGGCGAAGCGAAGCGGGTCCTGAGTTTCCGTTCCCCTGCCACGGGTGTCGTCATGGAGAAGAAGGCCCTGGCCGGGAGCCGTTTCATGCCTGGCGAAGCGCTCTACCAGATCGCCGACCTGTCCTCGCTGTGGGTGCTGGCGGATGTCTCGGAGCAGGATCTGGCGCTGGTCAGGGTCGGCCAGAGTGCGATCGTCAGCATCAATGCCTATCCTGGCCGGACATTTGCGGCGAGGATCAGTTTCGTCTATCCGACGGTGAATGCCCAGACGCGGACCACCCCGGTGCGCCTCGAACTCGCCAATCCCGGCGGGCTCCTGAAGCCGGCGATGTACGCCGGCGTGGAACTATCGACCGGCAAGGTCCGCACACTTTCCATCCCGAACTCCGCCGTGCTCTCGACCGGCCGGGAACAAGTTGTGCTGGTCGAAATAGCGCCTGGCCGCTTCGAGCCGCGAACGGTGAAACTCGGGCTGCAGGGCGACGATTATGTCGAGGTGAGGGAGGGCATGGTCGCAGGCGAAACAGTGGTCGTTTCGGCGAATTTCCTGATCGATTCCGAGAGCAACCTGAAGGCGGCGCTGGGCGCGATAGCCAAACCGGAGGCCCGCTGAGATGCTCGCCCGCCTCATAGCCTGGTCGGCGAGGAACGGCTTCATCGTGCTGGCCGCGACCTTGTTCGTGATCGTCGCAGGCGTCTATGCGATGCTCAAGACGCCGCTTGACGCCCTGCCGGATCTCTCCGACGCGCAGGTGATCCTGTACACCGAGTATCCCGGTCAGGCGCCGCAGGTGGTCGAGGACCAGGTCACCTATCCTCTGACCTCGGCCCTCCTGTCGGTGCCGAAATCGAAGGCGGTGCGCGGCTTCTCCTTCTTCGGCGCCTCATTCGTCTATGTCATCTTCGAAGACGGCACCGATATCTATTGGGCGCGCTCCCGCGTCCTGGAATATCTCTCGGCGCTTGCCGGCCGCCTGCCCCAGGGCGTGAACCCCACACTGGGGCCGGACGCCACGGGCGTGGGCTGGGTGTATCAATACGTCGTCCTCGGCACGCAGAAGACGCTGGCCGAGTTGAGAGCGCTGCAGGACTGGTACTTGCGCTACCAGCTGGCCAAGACGCCCGGCGTGGCGGAGGTGGCGAGCATAGGTGGCTTCGTCAAGCAGTATCAGGTCGTGGTCGACCCGAGAAAGCTGGCGAGCTACGGCATCCCGCTTCCCAGGCTCGGCCAGGTGATTCGGGAGTCCAATCGCGATGTCGGCGGCCGCGTCATCGAGATGGCCGAGACCGAATACATGGTGCGCGGACGCGGCTATCTGCGCGGCAAAGAGGACATCGAGCAACTGGTGGTGAAAAGCGACAGGGGCGTGCCGGTTCTGCTGCGTGATGTCGCCCGCGTTGAAATCGGCCCGGACGAGCGCCGCGGCATCGCGGAGTTGAACGGCGAGGGAGAGGTCGTCTCGGGCATCGTCATGGCGCGCTACGGCCAGAACGCGCTGGCGGTGATTGACAGTCTCAAGGAGAAACTCTCCGAGGTGAGTAGCGGATTGCCCTCCGGCGTCACCATCATGGCGGTGTATGACCGCTCGGAACTGATACTGCGGGCCATCGGCAATCTCGAGCGCACCCTGCTCGAGGAGGCCGCCATCGTCGCCGCGGTGTGCGTGCTCTTCCTGCTCCACGTGCGGAGCGCCCTGGTGGCCATCGTCATGCTGCCCGTCGGCGTGCTCATCGCCTTCATCGCCATGCACGCCTTGGGCATGAGCTCGAACATCATGAGCCTGGGCGGCATCGCCATTGCCGTCGGCGCCATGGTCGATGCCGCCATCGTCATGATAGAGAATGCCCACAAGCATTTGGAGCGGCTCGTGCTCCCCTCCTCCCCGGCGGGGGAGGGGCCGGGGGAGCGGGGGATGCATCAACTGGCGGTGATGAAGGCGCGTGCGCGCGCCATCATCACTGCCTGCCAGGAGGTCGGGCCGGCCCTGTTCTTTTCCCTTCTGGTCATCACCGTCTCCTTCCTGCCGGTGTTCACGCTGGAGGCGCAGGAGGGCAGGCTGTTCGCCCCCCTGGCCTGGACCAAGACCTTTTCCATGGCCGGCGCCGCACTGCTGTCCGTGACCCTGGTGCCCGTCCTGATGCTTCTGTTCATACGCGGGAACATCCTGCCGGAGTCAAAAAATCCGGTGAACCGCATTCTGATCAGCCTCTATCGTCCTGTGATCAGCTGGGTGCTGCGAAGGCGCCTGTTCACCATCATTCTTGCTGTGCTCGCGCTGTTACTCAGTCTGGTGCCGGCGCTGCGCCTGGGAGCCGAGTTCATGCCGACCCTGAACGAGGGTACGCTGTTCTATATGCCCACCGGGCTGCCCGCCATGTCGGTGACCAAGGCCGCCGAACTGCTGCAGACCCAGGACAGGATCATCAAGGGCTTTCCCGAGGTCGCCTCGGTCTGGGGCAAGGCCGGCCGGGCGCAGACCGCGACCGATCCGGCACCCATGGAAATGTTCGAGACGGTCATCAATCTGAAACCGGAATCAGCGTGGCGAGCCGGCATGAACATCGACAAGCTGATTGCCGAGTTGGATGCGGCGCTGCAGTTCCCCGGCATCGCGAATGCCTGGACCATGCCGATCAAGGCGCGCATCGACATGCTGTCGACGGGAATTAGAACGCCGGTCGGCATCAAGGTCTTCGGCCGCGATCTGGCAGAGATGGAGAAGCTCTCACGCGAGATTGAGGCGGTGGTGAAGAAGGTCCCCGGCACCACCAGCGCCTACGCCGAGCGCATCACCGGCGGCCTGTATCTCTCCATCGCTCCCGAGCGCAAAGAGCTAGCGCGCTACGGTCTCTCCGTGGGCGATCTGCAGGACACCATTGCCACAGCCCTGGGCGGTGAGACCGTGACCACCACGGTCGAGGGGCGCGAGCGCTTCGGCGTGTCGGTCCGTTATCCGCGCGAGTTGCGCTCGGATCCGCAGGTTATCGCGAGCCAGGTCCTGGTGCCGGTGTCGGGCGGCGAGATGGGAGGGAAATCGGCGATGATTCCCTTGGGCCAGCTGGCGAAAATCACCGTCGAGCGCGGCGCCCCGGCGATTCGCACCGAGAATGCGCTGCTGTCTACCTACATTTTCGTCGACATCCGCGGCCGCGACATCGGCGGCTACGTGAGCGATGCGCAGAAAGCGGTGCGCGAGCAGGTCAAGTTTCCGCCCGCGAGCTACGCCGCCTGGAGCGGCCAGTTCGAATACATGGAGCGTGCCGCGGCAAGACTAAAAATCGTCGTGCCCGTGACTCTCGCCATCATTTTTCTGCTCCTTTATCTCAATTTCAGGCGCCTCACCGAGACCCTGATCGTCATGCTCTCTGTGCCCTTCGCGCTCTCCGGCGGCATCTGGCTGATGTGGGCGCTCGATTACAACCTCTCTGTGGCCGTGGCCGTGGGCTTCATCGCCCTGGCGGGGGTTGCTGCCGAGACCGGGGTGGTGATGTTGATCTACCTCGACCACGCCCTGAACGAAGCCAGCGCGCGCTGTCTGGCCGAGGGGCGAGAGCTGTCACACGCCGATCTTCATGGCGCGATGATGGCAGGCGCGGTGGAGCGGGTGCGGCCGAAGATGATGACGGTGGTGGCGATCATGGCCGGTTTGCTGCCGATCATGTGGAGCCACGGCACCGGCTCGGAAGTGATGAGCCGCATCGCCGCGCCGATGATCGGCGGCATGATCTCGTCGACGGTGCTGACGCTGGTGGTTATTCCGGCGATCTATGCGCTGGTGAAGGAACGGAGTTTGTTTGGCGCTACAGGAACAAGGAATAAGCAGTGAGTGGAATTCGCCATCGGCTGGCTGCCGTAATGCTGCTGGCCCTGTTCAGTCTGTCGGCACAGGCGCAGGGCTGGCA
>CAIYYX010000111.1 GCA_903930535.1 uncultured Sterolibacterium sp.
ACTGGGTCACTTCGACGCCGCACTTCTCGCAGATGACGCCACGGTGCTTCAGGCGCTTGTACTTGCCGCAGAGGCACTCGTAGTCCTTGACCGGGCCGAAGATCTTGGCGCAGAAAAGGCCATCGCGCTCAGGCTTGAAGGTCCGGTAGTTGATGGTCTCCGGCTTCTTCACTTCGCCGTAGGACCACGAGCGGATTTTTTCCGGCGACGCGAGACCGATGGTGATCGCGCCGAACTCTTCTTCCTGCGTTACCTGCTTAAACAAATCGAGCAGTGCTTTCATTTCGTCACTCCTGCATGGGGTGGAGCAGCAAATCTTTAAGCTCAGAAGGGATGAACCCTTCTGAGCTGTGGCTCAAATCAAAACCGTTCCAGGTCTATGTCTATCCCGAGCGAGCGGATTTCCTTGACCAGCACATTGAAAGACTCCGGCATGCCGGCATCGATCTTGTGCTCGCCCTTGACGATGCTTTCATAGACCTTGGTGCGGCCGCTGACGTCATCCGACTTGACCGTGAGCATTTCCTGCAGCGTGAAGGCGGCGCCATAGGCTTCCAGCGCCCACACTTCCATTTCACCGAAACGCTGGCCGCCGAACTGCGCCTTACCGCCCAGCGGCTGCTGCGTCACCAGGCTGTAAGGTCCGGTGGAGCGCGCGTGCATCTTGTCATCAACCAGGTGGTGGAGCTTCAGGACATGCATGTAACCCACCGTCACCAGGCGCTCGAAAGCTTCGCCGGTGCGGCCGTCATGCAGCATCACCTGGCCGGAAGTCGGCAGGCCGGCAAGTTCGAGCATGGTCTTGATCTCGGCCTCGTTGGCACCGTCGAACACCGGCGTGGCGAAGGGCACGCCGTTGGTCAGGTTCTGTGCCAGTTCGATGACCTCGCTGTCGCTCAGGCTGCCGATGTCTTCCTTCTTGCCGCTGGAGTTGTAGATTTTGTCGAGATACTTGCGTACTTCCGCGACAGCGGCTTCGCGCTTGAGCATTGCGCCGATTTTCTGGCCCAGGCCCTTGGCTGCCCAGCCCAGGTGCGTCTCGAGAATCTGCCCGATGTTCATCCGCGAGGGCACGCCCAGCGGGTTCAGCACGATGTCGACCGAAGTGCCGTCGGCCATGCAGGGCATGTCCTCGATCGGCACGATGCGCGAGACCACACCCTTGTTGCCGTGGCGTCCGGCCATCTTGTCGCCGGGCTGCAGGCGACGCTTCACCGCCAGATAGACCTTGACCATTTTCTGCACGCCGGGCGCCAGTTCGTCGCCTTGCGTGAGCTTCTTCTTCTTTTCCTCGAAGGCGATGTCGAAGTCCTTGCGCGTCTGCTCCAGACTCTCGCGCAGATTTTCCATCTGCTGCGCCACATCGTCGCTGGCCATGGCAATATCGAACCAGTGGTGCGGGTCGATGGAATCGAGATAGGCCTTGGTGACCTTGGACCCCTTGACCAGCTTCTTCGGTCCCTTGTTGGCGATCTTGTTCAGGAGCAGCTTCTCGATCCGGGCGAAGGTGTCGCGCTCGACGATGCGCATCTGGTCTGCAAGGTCCGTCTTGTAGCGGCGCAATTCGTCGTCGATGATCTGCTGCGCGCGCATGTCGCGCTCGATGCCTTCGCGGGTGAACACCTGCACATCGATGACGGTGCCGGACATCCCGGAGGGGACGCGCAGCGAGGTGTCCTTCACGTCCGAGGCCTTCTCGCCGAAGATGGCGCGCAACAGCTTCTCTTCCGGCGTCAGTTGGGTCTCGCCCTTGGGGGTGACCTTGCCCACCAGCACATCGCCAGCTTCCACCTCAGCGCCAATATAGATGATGCCGGATTCGTCGAGGCGACCGAGTTGGCCTTCGCCCAGAGTGGCGATATCGCGCGTGATGTCCTCGGCACCGAGCTTGGTGTCGCGGGCGACCACGGTCAACTCCTCGATATGAATCGAGGTGAAACGGTCGTCGGCGACGACGCGTTCCGAGATCAGGATGGAGTCTTCGAAATTGTAGCCATTCCAGGGCATGAAGGCGACCAGCATGTTCTGGCCGAGCGCCAGTTCGCCCATGTCGGTGGAGGCGCCATCGGCGATCACGTCGCCCTTGGCGATGACGTCGCCGACCTTGACCAGAGGCCTCTGGTTGATGTTGGTGTTCTGATTCGAGCGCGTGTATTTGATGAGGTTGTAGATGTCCACGCCGACTTCGCCGGAGACGGTCTCGTCGTCATGGACGCGCACCACGATGCGGTTGGCGTCGATGTAATCGACCTTGCCGCCGCGCAGCGCCTGCACCGCTGTGCCGGAGTCGACCGCCACGGTGCGCTCTATGCCTGTTCCCACCAGTGCCTTCTCGGCGCGCAGACAAGGCACGGCCTGGCGCTGCATGTTGGCGCCCATCAGCGCGCGGTTGGCGTCGTCGTGCTCAAGGAAGGGAATCAGCGAGGCTGCCACCGAGACGATCTGCCCCGGCGCCACGTCCATGTACTGCACTTCGTCCGGACCCTTCAGCTCGAACTCGCCCTTGAAGCGGCAGGAGACCAGTTCGTCGGTGAGGCGGCCCTTCTTGTCGAGTTCGGCATTGGCCTGGGCAATGACAAAGTTGCCTTCCTCGATCGCTGACAGATAATCGATCTGGTCGGTCACCCCGCCGCTATCCACCTTGCGGTAGGGCGTTTCCATGAAACCGTAATTGTTGGTGCGTGCATACAGCGCCAGCGAATTGATCAGGCCGATGTTCGGGCCTTCAGGTGTCTCAATCGGGCACACCCGGCCATAGTGGGTGGGGTGCACGTCGCGCACTTCAAAACCGGCGCGCTCCCTGGTCAGGCCGCCTGGTCCGAGCGCCGAGACGCGAC
>CAIYYX010000112.1 GCA_903930535.1 uncultured Sterolibacterium sp.
GCACGGCCAGGCGCCCGATGTTGGCCCCACCGAAGTTCTCTTCCCATGAGAGTTTGAGGCGCGCGGCAACTTCGTCGCTGATTGCCGCCGGTGCGCTCAGCATCCCCGAGGGGCGGCTCATGTTATTGAAGAATTTGGTGCTGTTACCCTGAATGCGATTGCCCATCGTGGCCGAAATCCCACACGCGTAGATTGGTGACACGCCCACCAATGGGTGCCAGAAACCTACCATGGTGTCGTGGATGATCTCGCTGGCCGGCACGGTCACAGATTCTTGTAATTGCGAAAGCGGATCGGCTCCAAGCTGGTAGTAAACCCCGCCATCTGACGACACCAGCGGCATGACGCGCTGAGCGTCGAGCATGTAGAGCGTGGTGACGATCCCGCGCGCGTCGCGTTGCTTAAGGGCGTAACTGTTGCCATAGAGCAGCTTGGAGACAATCCACTGCTCAACAAATTTGATCCGTGTCTGATACCTGTTTGGCTTGCGCAATACGGGCAGGAAAGGCGACGTTATCTTGACTTCTGAGCAAATCCCGTCAGCGTCTTCCTCTACCAATTTGACTCGCAGCTTTGCGATGTCGTTGGCGATCACCGTCACGCAGGTGAAGACTGCCGAGAATGCAAGGATCTCGCGCGGGGTATCGACGGTGATGTTGTGCTGCCATGCTCCGGCGAATGATTCGCGAATAGATCCAAGCCAGCCGCCCGACGAGCTTATGGCCGTGAGGGATTGCGCCTTGGCGCGCGCTACCTCGAATCCCAATATGCGCATTTAATCCGCCTTGGGAGTTGATTTGTATTTTCGCCGGCTGCGCCGTGTCGCCTGCATGTCCCGGGTGCTGTATGTCCCTGCGTCGATTCCGCCTTGACTAAGATAGGCCCGTCCAAGGGTTTGCAAGATTGCGGAATATTTTTGATCGACTTCGAAAGACTCACCCGGGCTGCGAGCGCGCCCGGCATAGGTCATCGTGACTCGTGCTGTCATCTGCGGCATGTCGTTTCCTTATTGAACGGGTGCCCATCCGAACGCGGAACAGGGCACCCGGAATTTCAGCGACTAGCCGCCGACGTAGGCAGCGCCAGAGATATAGCTCACCGCATTGTCACGGCGCTTTTTCCAGTTGATGAACCGGGTCGCGCGGATCGCGACACTTTCGGTCTGGAACATGCTGACCATTGAGGTCGCCACGGTGCCGCCAGCGCTTGCGTTGGTCGGGTTGTCGAGCATCTGGATTGCCGCCTCACGGCTCGCGTCAATCGTGACCATCCCATCGTCGGCCAGCAGAATATCCGGCGCGTTGACCAGAACAATCATGCCTGTGGAGATTGCCGGCGATCCGTCCAATGCGGCCGCCGACATCGACGTGATGACCGGCAGGCCAAACCAGGTGCCGCCGTTCATGTTGATGGTCGGAAACTCCGGTTGACCCAGGGGGTTGGTCAACATGGACAGGGCCAGTGCGGTGACAGGTGTCATCACCCACACGGCGCCAGTGGGGTCTTGATTGGCGGCAATGAAGCCGGCAAACAAGGCCGACACATCGGCGCGGATGTGCGCCATAGTGACGCCTGACGCATCGGTCGGTGTGACGCCGTTGGTGACGGAACCGGGCGAGACGTTGGTGACCGCTGCGAAAGCCGGGTCGATAAACTGCACATCAAGGAACTGCGCGATGGCCTTGGTGAGGTCTGAGCGCACCAGCAATTCAGCCGATGGCGATGAACTGCGTACCAATTCCTCTGTGAGCACGACCAGGCCGGCCGCTTTTGCCATCCCGAGAGTGACATCGGCGGTGCCCAACTTAGACACAGGAACCGGCAAGCCTTGACCTACCCAATATGCAGATGAACCCGAATTCTGCGAACCCATGCGGACATTGAATGGCACGCGCGTCAAGCCGGCCAGTTTGCCCAGGATCGTCATGGGGCGCAGGAATTCGATGAACTCCGCGGTGAGATTCTGCGCATACACAAGCTCAGAGGCCCAGCCGGCAGAGGTGGTATCCCCGGCAGCGACCGCCGCCCGCAAGACCAGTTCCACACCGGGTGTGGTATCACCCCAGGCTTTGTTTGCTTTGGCCACGGC
>CAIYYX010000113.1 GCA_903930535.1 uncultured Sterolibacterium sp.
ATATCGCCACTATCATCAGGAAGAGCATGACCTCCTCGCCCCAACTGAAGGGGGAATTGAGGACATAGCGCGCCACCACGTTGGCGGCATTGATGACCACGATGGCCACCAGCATCATCGCGGAAATCACCCGCAGCACTCTTGTGGCAGAGTCTATGACCCGGCGCGTTGCATTCATCGATGGATGCTCCGGCTTGGTGAATTATTCGGTGCGCTTGGCTGCCTTCTGCAGGAGTTCGTAGAGCGCCTTTTCCTCGGGCTTCTTGGAGGTCACTTCGGCGCCGATGGGCAGCATCAGCTTCATCAGTTGGGCATGCTCCGCGGGCGTCTGCTGGATGAGTTCGCCGCCGGCCTTGATCCACGCCTGACGTTGAAACTCGACGAAATCGAAAGACCACTGATAGACCTCGGTGCTTGCCTTCTGTCCGGCATCAGACACGACCTTTTGCAGATCGGCCGGCAGCTTGTCGTACCAACTCTTGCTGATCACGGTCAGGACGCTGACTATCGCGTGGTTGGTCTCGAGGATGTATTTTGCCGCGTCGTAGAAACGCAAGGCGGTGAATACCGGTGTCGAACCCATGGAACCGTCCAGCGCACCCTGCTGCATCGCCGGCACCACCTCGCCCAGAGACATGGGTACCGGCGTGGCTTTGAGTTTGCGCATCTGATCCATTTGCAGGGCGGAGGCGAGAACCCTGATTTTCTTGCCTTCGAGTTCGGAGAGTTTATGAACGGGAGTGCGGGTATTGATTGAAGCCGGGCCTGACAGGAACAAGCCAATACCCTTCAATCCCTTGTTGGCGCCCAGGGCCAGGAAGGCAGAGTTGAACTCGGGATCCTGGAGGGTGCGGTTGGCATGGGGGAAATCCTTGAACAGTCCAGGCGCGGAGAGAACCTCGAAACGCGAATCGACGCCGGAGAGGAATTCGGGCGGCCCGACGAAGGCCTGAATGGAGCCGAACTGAGTGCCTTCTATCATGCGCGGAATCGCGCCAAGCTGGCTGGCAGGATAGAGTTCGACCTTGATCCGTCCGTTGGAACCTTTTTCCACCTGCGCGGCGTAAATCTTCATCCACTGGTGCTGGCTGTCGTTGATCGTGGCGGTGCCTATTTTCATCACCAGCGGCGCAGTTTGTGCGCTGACGGAGGCGGCAAAGCCTGTTGCAAACGCGAAGAGGGCTAGAACGCGAAGGATGCTGACGATGGATCTCATGGAACCTCCTTTGATTGCTTATGCCAATTGGTTTTGTTGTGGCTGTGAGCTGATATTTCACAGGTATCTTACCTGTAGCGCAATGTTTGTCAACCGCCATTTCCTTGTTTGCCTGACGTCTGACCTTCCCCCCCCCATTCACTGGCGCAGGGAAGCATGCCACTTCTCTGCAAGCGATCGCGCTTCATCCTGCGACAGCGCCGAGGTCTTGGGAAACTCATTCATCCAGCTGAAAGGCATGCCGGCATCGATGATCATCTTCGAGTTGGATGTCTGCCCGCGCATGCGGTTCTCCGTCGTGATGCGCGGATCGAGCGCCGAGCTCCAGCTATTGCGGATGATATCCACGGACTCCGAGGGTTCACAGCGCGTGGTGATGGCCCACATCACGTCGGCCAGATTCGAGGGGTCCACATCCTCGTCTAGGGTGACCACGAGTCGTCCCATATAGCTCTGTGCCGCTGCGATCAGGCCGACATCGACCTCTTCACCGCTCAGGGTGTTCTTGAGAAAAGGCGCATGCTTTACTGCAACAGGCGGGTGCATCTTGAGGCCGACGCTGCCGGTGCCGCCTGAACTGTAGTTGAGCTTGCCCCGGCGGGCTTTGACATAGTCTACAAACTCGCGCAGCGTTTTTGCGCCGATCGCTGGATAAATCCCGAGAACGAACGGGTTCGTGGCCACGATTGCCACCGGAACGAAGTCCTTCTGGCCGTCGTAGTTGACCTTGTTCACCAGCGGAACAATGAGAATTGTTGGGGGTGGTGCCAACGAAAAACGTATAGCCGTCCGGCGCCGATTTGGCAACGTGCTCGGCGGTGATGCGGGCAATGGCGTCGGTATTGCCGCCGGCAGCGAAGGGCACGACCAGTTTGACCGCGCGATTGGGCTAGGCTTGAGCCAGCGCAGTGCCCGTCGTAATCAGGGTGAGCAGCGTGATCAACCCCGTCAGCCCAATGATCTTCTTCATGATGCTCCTTTCAAACGTAGGAACAAGGCGACAGCATCGGGACGGGTGTAACCCCCGCCCCGATGCAATCTTGTTCAGCCTCCGGAAACTGGAAGGATTGGGTCAGGCTGCACCTCATCCCTCTGTACCACATACTGCCGTGCTGCAGCCAGGGCCTTCACGGCGATTCGGGTGGTGTCGAAGACCGGCATGTTCAGACCGTCGATCTCCTTTATCCATCGTCCCTTGATCGGACCACCGAGTATGACCGTATACACCGGCTTATCCGGGAACTCTTTGCGCGCCCTCTCATAGATCTCCCGTATCCCGTCGAAGTCGGCATTCGCCAGCGCCAGCAATACGACCAGGACGGCGTCCACGTTTTCATCGGCCAGGACGGAGAGGATGCCCTCTTCGTGGGTCAGGCGGTTTCCCGCTCCCAGGGATGCCCACAGATCCAGGGGGTTCTTGGCAGGTTGCCACTCAGGCAGGAACTTCTTCATGCGCTCTTTCGAGGTTTCTGAGAATTCGGCCAGGTCGAAACCATGCTCGGCAAGTTCGTCGGATGACATCACGCCATTCGCTCCGCTGAAGGTGACGATGCCCACACGCTTGCCCTTGGGAAACGGCTGGAAGGAAAATGCCTTCATGAACTCCACGAACTCTTCGAGGTCGTAGGCGCGTGTGACCCCGTACTGACGCAGGCTATGATCGACCAGGGTCTCGTCCGCTGCCATCGATCCGGTGTGGGAGGCAGAGGCAATGGCTCCCGCAGCGGTGCGGCCGGGCTTCAGGACGATGATGGGCTTGTCCTTCTTGACCTTGTTGGCCAGAGAGAGGAAGCGCCGGGGGTTGTTCATGCTTTCCATATGGATCGCAATCACTTTCGATTTTGGGTTCTTCCATGCCCACTCGACGAAGTCGCTCTCGTCCAGATCGATCTTGTTGCCAAAAATCACGCTCTGGCCAATTCCGATGCGCTGCACGCTCTTGGACATCAATTCGTCCGCCACCGCCCCGGCGAAGATTCCAGACTGGGCGGCGAGGGAGATGGGACCATCCAGCCAGTTTTCGAACAGGATGAAACTGCCCATGAGCTTGTGGGACATGTTGATGAAGCCGATTGAGTTGGGCCCGAGGCAGCGCACACCGCTCTCCCGGATAACCTCCTGCAGATCCTGCTGCACCTTGCGTCCTTCGTCGCCGACCTCGGCAAACCCGGCGGAGATGATGACGGCCGCTTTCACCCCTTTCTTTTTGCAGTCCTCGAAGAGGGTTGGCACCCATTTGCCAGGAAGCAGAAAGAACACCATGTCGATGTCGTCGGGTACCGCGAGGATGTTGGGATAGGCCTTGACGCCCAGGATTTCCTTGGCCGTGGGGTTGATGGCATACACCTTTCCCGGAAAGCCGTTGACCAGGATGTTCTTGAGCAGCACATGGCCTGTCTTCGTCGGGTCGGTCGATGCGCCAATCACCGCGATCGAGCGGGGCTCGAGGACGGCCCGGATGTCGTTTTTCGGCGCGGGATAAACCCGGGTCTTCGTACCTTCCGACTTCAGGGTGATGAGAGCATCGAGGGCGACAATCCGCTTCTCCGTGAGGACCAGGGGATTGATGTCCAACTCTTCGATTTCTTCGTTGAGGTCCACCGCCAGACGGGAAAGGCGGGCGACGATTTTCGCCAATTCTGCCTTGTTTACCGCTGGGCCGCCGCGGTAGCCGTCGAGCATGGCTGCGCCCTTGATTTCGCCGAGCATGGCAGTGGCCCCGGCCTCGTCCACGGGTGCGATGCGGAAAGTCACGTCCTTCATCAGTTCAACGAATACGCCGCCCAAGCCGAATGCCACCACGGGACCGAAGGGCGGGCGGTTGGCTACGCCGAGAATGGTTTCGACGCCACCTGTCACCATCTCCTGAACCAGGACGCCGTCGATGCGTGCCTTGCTATCGTACTTCTTTGCCGACGCCAATATTTCAGCATAGGCACGGCGCACCGCTTCCGCGTCGGACAGGCCAACCTTGACGCCTCCCGCCTCGGTCTTGTGCAGAATGTCGGGAGAGGCGATCTTGAGAACGACCGGATAGCCGATCTTCTTGCACAAGGCCAGCGCCTCGTCCTCGGATGTCGCCAATTCTTCCTGGGTGATCCCCACCCCTGCACAGGCGAGAACCATTTTCCCCTCCTGTTCCGTGAGTCGGGTTCGGCCGTCCAGTCTTACCTTTGCCAGGATATTTCTGATCTCGGACATCTGGGCGGCTGTGGTGTTGCCTTGCTTGATCTCGGACATGCGAGTCCTCTCTGTTGTGGTGTTGATTTGGCGAAAATGCATTCGCGACTTGGATTCGATGTTCTTTGGGCAGACGCTTGTGTTTCCAGGGGTGCGGGCTGAAATTTTGGCCTTTTTTGGATCTGAAACGCTTGTGATATACCACATTATCTGTGGATACTCGGGAGCCGTCAATAGATCGACGTGGTCCGGATCTACTCGCTGAAGAAGTTCGCGACGCTTTCGCTAAAGGGTGTAGCCGCCTCTATATTCGACATATGGGCGGCTTGCAACTCAACATAGCGGGAGCCGGAAATCTCCTGGGCGAGGAAGCGTCCTCCTGCCGGCGGTGTGGCGGTGTCGCCGCTGCCGGCGATAACCAGGGTGGGCGCCTTGATGCGGCAGACTTCCGCGCGCAAGTCCGCGTCGCGCAACGCAGCGCAACCCCCTGCATAGCCTTCTGCGGGTGTGGCAAGAAGTATCTTGCGCAGTCTTGCTACGTCTGCGGGTGCCTTTTCCAGGAAAGCCGGCGTGAACCAGCGCGCCAGCACCGAGTCGGAAAGCGGCGCCATGCCGGAATTGATGGCCGCTTCCATGCGGGTATTCCAAAGTTCTGCAGTGCCGATCAGGGCCGCGGTATTGCACAGCGCAAGCTTAGTGACACGTTCTTGGGCGTTGATGCCCAGCCACATGCCTATCATGCCGCCCATGGAAAGGCCGCAGAAATGCGCGCGTTCTATCTCGAGTGCGTCCAGCATCTCAATCACGTCTCGCCCCAGGCGCTCAATTGTGTAGGGGGCAGGCGTCACCAGCGAACCGCCTTGGCCGCGAGTGTCGTAACGCAGAACGCGAAAGTTCTTTGAAAGCGTCGCGGCTTGCCCATCCCAGATGCCAAGGTCAGTGCCCAGGGAATTGGAGAGAACGAGTACCGGCGACTTTGCATCACCATCGAAGCGGTAGTGGATGCGTCCACCTGTGATATCGACAAAAGACATGGGTTTCCTTTCTG
This sequence comes from uncultured Sterolibacterium sp., assembly GCA_903930535.1. GTDB lineage: Bacteria > Pseudomonadota > Gammaproteobacteria > Burkholderiales > Rhodocyclaceae > CAIYYX01. The sequence continues at coordinate 5,445 of CAIYYX010000113.1, forward strand.
TGTTTACGGATTTGCGAATGTATCAAACCAGTCCATCCATCGCCTGCACGCTGACCAGTTCGCCGGCGGCGACATTGCCGCGCTCGTGCTCCAGGACGATGAAGCAATTGGCTTCGGACATGGAGCGCAGGATGCCTGAGCCCTGAGCACCCGTGGGTTGCACGCGCCACTCCCCCTTTTCCTGGAACAGCCGGCCGCGCAGGAATTCCGTGCGGCCGGCAGCCTTCTTGAGATTTGCGCTGCTGGCGACGCGGAAGATCGGCAAGGGTTCGGGGCTCATCCCCATCAGTTTCAAGAGGGCGGGGCGCACGAACTGGTAGAAGGTCACCATCACCGCCACCGGGTTGCCCGGCAGGCCGAACAGCCAGGAATCACCAATCTTGCCGAAGGCCATTGGCCGACCCGGCTTCATGGCGATTTTCCAGAAGGCCACCTCGCCCAGTCTGGCCATCAGTTCGCGCACGAAGTCGGCTTCGCCGACAGAAACGCCGCCGCTGGTGACGATGAGGTCACAACTCGCCGCTGCCGAAAGGAGTGCCGCTTCGAGCGCCTGCGGGTCGTCACGCACCACGCCCATGTCCAGCACCTCGCAGCCCAGTCGTTCGAGCATGCCCCAGAGGGTGTAGCGGTTGCTGTCATAGACCTGACCTGCCTGCAAAGGACTGCCTAGAGGACAAAGTTCGTCGCCGGTGGAGAACACCGCCACGCGCACGCGCCGGTGCAGCATGACCTCCACCACACCCAGAGAAGCGAGCAGGCCGATCTCGGCGGGACGCAAGAGCTTGCCGGCCTTGAGCGCCGGCTGCCCGGCTTTCAGGTCCTCGCCGGCACGGCGAAAGTGCTGGCCAAGCCTTTGTCCGGGCGGGATGACCACCTTGCTTCCCTCTGCGCGCGCCACCTCCTGGATGACAATGGTGTCCAGGCCTTCCGGCACGATGGCGCCGGTCATGATGCGCAGCGCACTGCCCGGGCAGACCCTTTCTGCAAAGGGCCGGCCGGCGAAGGCGGTGCCTGCAACGTCCAGAATCGTCTCGCCGCTTTTGCCGCCGCCGGAAAGATCGGCATGGCGCACCGCGTATCCATCCATCGCCGAGTTGTCGTGGGCGGGAACGTTCATGGGAGCGATGACGTCCTCGGCCAGCACCCGGTTCAGCCCCAAGCGCACGAAGGCTCGTTCAAAGCCTGGCACGGGCGCAACGAGAGAAAGAATCAGTTCCTGGGCGCGGGAAACCGGCAGGGAATTCGGGTCGTAGTCATCAAGGCAGGAGAGCGTCTGTAGCAGAGAGTTCATCGGCTTTCCAATCGATCGAGTTCTTCCGGGGTGTTGATGTTGGCGAAGGCGGCTTCATCGGCGAAGGGCACTTCGACCACCTTCAGCGCCGAATACCAGAGGTCAATTTTTCTGCCGCCCGATGCGAGAAATTCGCTCAGGCTCTGAAGAACTTCGCGGCGCACCAGGGAGAACACAGGGTGAGGCTGTTCTCCTGTCTTGGCCACGGCCAGATCCGCTGCCGCAGCCAGGAGACCGCCATGGAGGCGGGAGACGAGATCGAGCGGCAGGAAGGGCGAATCGCAGGGCGCGGTGACCAGGAGAGGCGTCTTCGCCGCCAGCAGGCCGGCGTGCAGTCCTGCCAAGGGACCGGCGAAGCCGCTGACGGCATCGGCAATCACAGGATAGCCGAAACGGGCATAGGCCTCGCTGTTCTGATTGGCATTGATCAGCAGGAAATCCACTTGCGGCGCCAGGCGTTCGATTGCATGAGCCACCAATGGTTTTCCCATGAACGGCCGCAAGCCCTTGTCGCCGCCGCCCATGCGCCGGGCCAGGCCGCCGGCGAGTATCAGCCCGGTCAGTATTTCTTCGCTCACGGGATGGGCTTCCGGACGAAGCGTTTGTCCCCGGTAAACAGCAGGTAATGCTTGCCCTGTGCGCGGCCAATCATGGTCAGGCCGACCTTCTGTGCGATATCGTGGCCCATCTGGGTCAGGCCCGAGCGCGAGACCAGGATGGGGATGCCCATTTGCGCCGTCTTGATGACCATTTCCGAGGTCAGCCTTCCTGTCGTGTAGAAGATTTTGTCCCCGCCCGCCATGGCTTCAAGCCACATCTTACCGGCGATGGCATCCACCGCATTGTGGCGTCCCACGTCCTCGACGAACATCAGGATCTCGCCGTCAGACCCTGCCAGGGCACAGCCATGCACCGCGCCGGCCTGCTTGTAGATGGACTCGTGGCGACGCACGTTGTCGAGCAGGACACCAAGCGTTGCCTCGTCAAGCCGTCCCTCGTCTGGCAGGGCGATCTTGTCGATATTCTCCATCAAGTCGCCGAACATCGTCCCCTGACCGCAACCTGTGGTCACGGTACGGCGGCTCATTTGTTCATCGATGTCATGGCTTCCGGCGTGGGTTGTCACGGCGGCCGAGTCGGTCTCCCAGTCCACCTGCACCGCTGCGATTTCCGCGATGTCGCCGACCAGACGCTGGTTGCGCAGATAACCCAGCACCAGGGCTTCCGGCGCTGCACCCAGGGTCATCAGGGTGACGATTTCGCGCTTGTCGAGGTATAGCGTCAGCGGATGCTCGCCGGCAATCGGTGTCGGCACGGTCTCGCCGCGTTCATTGATGGCATCGACGGTGACGGTGGCGGAACGGGTTGCCGCAGTGAGTATGAGTTTGAGCTGAGGGCGAGTCATCTGATCCAGATCGAAGGCAAGGGCGTGGTCGGAAACCATTTTCAGCCGCCGATGTATGACATCTCGATCTTTTTTTGCGCGGCAGTCTCTGCCGTGCGGATCTCGGAATAGCGGTCGCTGCGAACTCCCCAGATGGCTCCCAGCGCCCCGGAAATTTCCGTATCCGACCTGCCGGCGCGCAGCAGCGCGCGCAGGTCGTGGCCGCTCTGGGCGAAGAGACAAGTGTAGAGTTTGCCCTCGGTGGACAATCGCGCCCGCGTGCAACTCGAACAGAAGGCCTGGGTCACCGAGGAGATGACGCCGATCTCGCCGCTGCCATCCTGGTAACGCCAGCGCTCTGCGACTTCGCCCGGATAATTGGGGCCTATCGCCTCGAGCGGCATCTCATTGTTGATGAGCCCCACCACCGCCGAGGACGACAGAACCTCGTCGAGCTTCCAGCCGTTGCTCGAGCCCACATCCATGTATTCGATGAAGCGCACGATGTGGCCCGGCTTGGTAACTGAGCCTTTGAAGTGGCGCGCCATCTGAAGAATGGCGTGGTCGTTGGTGCCGCGCTTGACCACCATATTGACCTTGACCGGTGCCAGGCCGGCGGCTTCCGCCGCAGCGATGCCATCGAGCACTTGCGATACAGGAAAGTCCACGTCGTTCATCTTGCGAAAGGTCGCATCGTCCAGCGCATCGAGGCTGACGGTCACCCGCTGCAGGCCGGCGTCATGCAGGGATTGTGCCTTTTTCCGCAGCAACGAGCCGTTGGTGGTCAACGTCAATTCGATTCCCGGCAGGGTCGCCAGCATCTCGACCAGTTTTTCGATGTTGCGCCTGAGGAGTGGTTCGCCGCCGGTCAGGCGGATCTTGCTGACGCCGCGTTCGACGAACAGACGGGCGATGCGGAATATCTCCTCGAAAGAGAGCAAGTCACCATGAGGCAGGAAGGGGTAATCACGGCCGAACACCGTCTTCGGCATGCAATAGACACAGCGGAAGTTGCAGCGGTCAGTGACCGAGATGCGCAGGTCAGACATGACCCGGCCGCGCGTGTCTTTAAGCGACCCGGAACTATCGTCGCCCGAGATGGGCGGGATGATGCTGCGTATGTCGGTGAGCGGGATCACCAGATTGTTCATGGTTGAGTTAAGCTAAAGCCAATGAGTTCTATGGATGAGGCCAAGGTGTCAGCGGAAAAACACTTAGGGAAGTCTGGCAGTGGGATCACGCTTGCGGTAATTATGGAGCGGAAGCCGATCATCAGCAAGTGGAGCGACCATCGCTGGGAGGCGGTCGGGGTCGTGCCCGACCCGGATGATGCCGCGGCCGGGCCGCGCGAAATCTCGCAGGACGGCGTCAAGAAATGGCTTTTCCCCGGCCTGGAACTGAAGCTCTATGGCGACGAAGCGGAAAACTACCAGCTCAATATCGGCGCGCCGGAACCGCGTGTGTTCGTCATCTGGCGACTGGAGGACGAAATCGCGGTGCCGGTGATGGTCACCGTCAGCTATGGCGAGGCGGCGCGGATGATGGATGCCAACGAGCAGGTCGATGGCGTGCCTCTGCCTGCGGATTTATTCGGCTGGATAGAGGATTTCGCCAGAAACCATTACCGGCCGCCGGAAGAAAAGAAACGCCGCCGCTATGCCAGCAGCAACCTCAAGACGGAGTAGATAATGGCAGAGAACTTTCTCAAACGCTGGTCACGCTTAAAGCGCGCGCCGCTGGATCCGCTGCCCGCAGCCCCTTCTGTTGCGCCTGCGGCAGCCGCTCCTGCCGCGCCTCTTCAGGCAGTCGATAGCCTGGAATTGTCCTCGGACTTCCTGCCCTTCATGCAGGGCGAAGTGGAGGAGAGCGTGCGCCGCTCAGCCTTGCAAAAACTGTTTACTGCAGAGCATTTCAATGTAATGGACGGGCTCGATGTCTATGTCGATGACTACAACAAGTTCGAGCCGATTGGAGAGGAAATGTTGCAGCAACTGATGCAGGCTCCCGGCCTGTTGAATGATTTTGTTCGGGACCCGGCCACAGGGCCGGAGGTGATACCTGCGAATGCCAGGAATGACGAAGCGGTGAATGACAGGGCGGATGACGAGGTGAAAGACGCTACGGATAAGCCCGCATGAGTGAAATACGCTATGCCTTGTGCAACTGCAACGGCACCGCCGCGCTCGATGCCGGTGCACTCCGGAAGGCCTTGTCGGACGGCTCTGTGGTCGCAGGAGAAGCGCTTTGCCGGCGCCAGCTCGGTCAGGTAAAGGCGCTGTTTTCCGGCAGCAATCCTCTGGTGATCGGCTGCACCCAGGAAGCGTCGCTGTTCGCGGAACTGAGTGAACAGGCAGCCTTCAGCGGCGATCTGCGTTTCGTCAATTTGCGCGAAGCAGCCGGTTGGTCATCTGAAGGCAAGGATGCCGCGGCGAAAATGGCGGCACTCCTGGCGCAGGCGAGTCTGCCTTCCCCTCTCCCTGTGGCGGCGATAGAAACCTCTTCGGCCGGTGCGACCCTGATCATCGGACCCCTTGAGGCCGCCATAGACTGGGCAGAACGCCTGAAGGACAGGCTGGATGTCTCGGTGCTGATCACGCGCGCGACTGCCGGCGAACTGCCGTCACGAAATGACTATCCGGTATTTTCCGGCAGCGATATTGCCCTCTCCGGACATCTCGGCGCCTTCGCGGCGAGTTGGCGGCAGACTAACCCCATAGCCCTTGCAAACTGCACGCGCTGCAACGCCTGCATTTCCGTCTGCCCGGAAGGTGCAATCAACTATGCCTATCAGATCGATCTCGACAAATGCAAAAGCCATCGCGCCTGCGTTGTCGCATGCGGCGATAATCGCGCCATCGATTTCGCCCGTGGCGACACGCGGCACACTGATCGCTTCGACCTGGTGCTCGATCTCTCGAATGAAGCTCTGATCCGCACAGCACATCTGCCTCAGGGCTATGCCGCCCCCGGCCGCGATCCCCTGGCGCAGTTCGAGGCGGCTCATCAACTCCTTGGACTCGTCGGCGAATTCGAGCAGCCGCAGTATGTCGCCTACAAGGAAAAGCTCTGTGCCCACGGCCGTAACAGCATTCTCGGCTGCAGCCGCTGTCTCGATGTCTGCTCCACCGGTGCCATAACCCACGATGGCGACCGTATTCGCGTCGATGCCGTGCTCTGCCAGGGCTGCGGCGGTTGCGCCAGCACCTGTCCGAGCGGTGCGCTGCGCCATGCCTATCCGGGTGTGCCCGACCTCGGCCTGCGCCTGAAGGTTCTCCTGTCGGCCTATCGCGAGGCCTGCGGGCCTGCGGGTGGGACCGCGCCCTGTCTGCTGTTCCACGACGGTCGTCGCGGCCGCGATTCGCTCATGAAGCTTGGTCGCCACGGACGGGGACTGCCCGCACGGATGATTCCCTTCGAGGTGCATGACATCGCCGCCATCGGCCTGGATCTTTTGCTCGGCGCCCTGGCTTACGGCGCAGCCCAGTGTCTGGTTATGAGTGACACAGAGGAGCCGGAGACTTATCTCGCCTCGCTCTCCGGACAAATCGAAATCGGCAAGACCCTTCTCGATGGATTTGGACTGGCTGGGTTGGACGGCCGGGCGCTGGAAATGTTCGCTGAGGACGATGCTCAGGCGCTCGAAAACTTCCTGTGGTCGCAGCATCCGGAATCGGCGCTGCCTGCCGCCAGTTTCAATTTTTCGGAAGACAAGCGCACGACTCTGGGTTTCGTTCTCGATCACTTTCTCGCACATGCACCCAAACGTCCCGAAGTCGTGGTGCTGCCCAAGGGCTCGCCCTGGGGCGATCTTGCCATAGACAAGCAGAAATGCACACTTTGCCTGGCCTGCGTCGGGGCTTGTCCGGCGAGTGCGCTGATGGACACGCCGGATGCGCCGCGTTTGCGATTCCTGGAAAAGAACTGTCTGCAGTGCGGTCTGTGCGTCAATACCTGTCCTGAAAAGGCGCTCGCACTAGTCCCGCGTCTGCTGCTCAGCGCTGAGGCGCGCCGTGATCGGATATTGAACGAGGTCGAGCCGTTTCACTGCCTGCGCTGCGCCAAGCCTTTTGCCACCAAGCCGATGATGGAAGCCATGCTTGCCAAGCTTTCCGGCCACAGCATGTTCGCCACCGGACCCGGCTTGCGCCGGCTGCAAATGTGCGCAGACTGCCGCGTCATCGACATGATGGAAAAGGGGGATCAGCCGAAATGAGTTTGTCGTCCGAGGATTTGGCCCGCGCCAATTGTTACGCCGTTCTGGCCCGGCTGTTCCAGGCGCCCCCGGATGCTTCCTTACTCGCGGCGTTGGCGGGATCTGTCGATGCCAGTGAGAATGCAGATGCGGCGCTGCCTAAGGCATGGAATGAACTCTGCGCTGCTGCGGCTGGAGAGACGGTGGACAGTGTCGGCGCCGAATTTTCCGCCCTGTTCGTCGCTATCGGCAGGCCGAAAGTAGTCCTCTATGGCTCGTGGTATCAGACAGGGTTCATGATGGAAAAACCGCTCGCCGCCCTCCGTGACGATCTGGCCGCGCTGGGTCTGGCGCGCCATGGCGAGGTGCGCGAATCCGAGGACCACTTCGCCGCGCTGCTGGAGGCGATGCGCCATCTGACAGGGGATATGAGCCGGACTGAGGAAGAACGCCTTGCATTGCAGCACAAGTTTTTCCTCGCACATATAGATCCTTGGAGCGAGAAATTGTGCACCGCACTGGACGTTGCTGCCGAGGCCAGGCTTTATCGCGCGGCGGCAAAATTCGCACGTGTTTTTTTATCTTTAGAAAAATATTTTTTTCAGGTAAAGTAATCAGATAAGAAATTAAAAACATAATCAGACTTGAGGGGGCCTAGCATGACTAGCAATCCTATAAATCTTAAGCGCAGAAAATTCCTGCTCTCCGCAGGAGTGGGCGGGGCAGGCGCCGTCGCTGCAGTTGCCGGCGGAACCGCCCTGATGGAGAGGGAAGTCGTCGCCCCGGTGGCGGCAAGAACCGACAGCGGTTACCAAGCCACAGAACACGTGCGGAACTATTACCGCACTGCCCGCGTTTAACCGGGAGACCCCCATGCTGACCAAGAAATCCTCCACATCCGGTGCAGGCGGCCGGCTCAGTCGCGTCCATGCCAAGTTCGATGCGCTGCTGCCGGCGACCATAGACAGGCGCACCTTCCTCAAGAGATCCGGCATCGGCCTGGGTGCTGGCGCGACGTTTTCCACTCTCGCAAACCAGTTGCCCTTCGCCATGATAGGCAAGGCCGAGGCTGCCGACGAGCCCAAAACAGGCGCCGTCGAGATCAAGCGCACCGTGTGTACCCATTGCTCGGTCGGCTGCGCCATCGACGCGGAGGTCAAGAATGGCGTCTGGATAGGACAGGAGCCGGTATTCGATTCCCCCCTCAACCTCGGTGCGCACTGCGCCAAGGGCGCTGCGGTGCGCGAGCACGGCCACGGCGAGATGCGACTGAAGAGCCCGATGAAACTGGTCGACGGCAAGTACCAGAAGATCAGTTGGGAGCAGGCTCTGAACGAGATCGGCACCAAGCTCACCGACATCCGCAAGAAGAGCGGCCCGGATTCCGTCTACTGGATAGGCTCATCCAAGCACAGCAATGAGCAGGCCTATCTGATGCGCAAGTTCGTCTCCTTCTGGGGCACCAACAACTGCGATCACCAGGCACGCATCTGCCATTCGACCACCGTCGCCGGTGTGGCCAACACCTGGGGCTATGGCGCGATGACCAACTCCTACAACGACATGCAGAACGCCAAGGCGATTCTGTTCATGGGCAGCAACGCAGCGGAGGCGCATCCTGTGGCCATGCTGCACGTGCTGCACGCCAAGGAGAGCGGCGCCAAGATCATGGTCATGGATCCGCGCTTCACGCGCACCGCGGCCAAGGCCGACCAGTATGTGCGCTTTCGTTCCGGCACGGATATTCCGGTGATCTGGGGCATCCTTTACCATATCTTCAAGAACGGCTGGGAAGACAAGAAATACATCGCCGACCGCGTCTATGGCATGGACAAGGTGCGCGATGAGGTCATGAAATGGACGCCGGAGAAGGTCAAGGAGGCCAGCGGCGTCGAGGAGGCAGATCTCTATCGCGTCGCCGAGACCATGGCGAAGAACAAGCCCAGTTCCATCGTCTGGTGCATGGGTCAGACACAGCACTCCATCGGCAACGCCATGGTCCGCGCCTTCTGCTGCCTGCAACTGGCGCTGGGCAATATCGGCACTTCGGGCGGCGGCGCAAACATTTTCCGCGGTCATGACAATGTCCAGGGCGCGACCGACATCGGCCCGAATCCCGATTCCCTGCCCGGTTACTACGGCATCGTCCCGGGTGCCTGGAAGCACTGGGCGACGGTGTGGGGTGTGGATTTCGATTGGATCAAGGGCCGCTTCGCCTCCGAGGCCATGATGACCAAGCCGGGCATCACTGTCTCGCGCTGGATAGACGGTGTGCTGGAGAAGAACGAGAACATTGACCAGGATTCCAATCTCAAGGCGGTTATCTACTGGGGCCACTCGCCGAACAGCCAGACCCGCGGCCTGGAGATGATGGAAGCGATGAAGGCGCTGGAGACCCTGATCGTCATCGACCCCTATCCTTCGGCGACCGCGGCGATGGCTGCGATGGCCAGGAAGGACGGCGTCTATCTGCTACCGGCTTCAACCCAGTTCGAGACCGTCGGTTCGGTGACGGCATCGAACCGTTCGCTGCAATGGCGCGAGAAGGTCATCGAGCCACTGTTCGAGTCCAAGCCCGACCATACCATCATGTATCTGCTGGCTGCGAAGTTCGGCTTCGAGAAGGAACTCTGCAAGAACATCAAGGTTGTAAACAGCGAACCCAACGTCGAGGACATCCTGCGCGAGATCAACCGCGGCACCTGGACCATCGGCTATACCGGGCAGTCGCCCGAGCGCCTGAAACTGCACATGAAGAACATGCACACCTTCGATGTGAAGACGCTGCGCGCCAAGGGCGGACCCTGCGACGGCGATTACTACGGCCTGCCCTGGCCTTGCTTCGGCACGCCGGAGATGAAGCATCCGGGTTCGCCCAATCTCTACGATACCTCCAAGCACGTCATGGATGGCGGCGGCAACTTCCGCGCCAATTTTGGCGTCGAGCGCGAAGGCGTGAATCTGCTCGCCGGCGACGGTTCGGCCTCCAAAGGCGCCGACCTGCAATACGGCTATCCCGAGTTCGACCACGTGCTGCTGAAGAAACTGGGCTGGTGGGATGATCTCACCGAGGACGAGAAGAAGAAGGCCGAAGGCAAGAACTGGAAGACCGATCTGTCCGGCGGTATCCAGCGCGTCGTGATGAAGGTTCATGGCTGCCATCCCTTCGGCAATGCCAAGGCGCGCGCCATGGTATGGAACTTCCCGGACCCCGTGCCGGTGCATCGCGAACCGCTGTATTCGATCCGCCCGGACATGGTCGAGAAATACCCGACCCACGATGACAAGAAAGCCTTCTGGCGCATGCCGACCCTGTACAAGTCGGTGCAGCAGAAGAATATCGCTGACAAGGTGCATGTAAACTTCCCGCTAATCCTCACCAGTGGCCGTCTGGTCGAATACGAGGGCGGCGGTGAGGAGACGCGTTCCAACCCCTGGCTGGCCGAACTGCAGCAGGAGGCTTTCGTCGAGATCAATCCGAAGACGGCCAACGACCGCGGCATCAGGCATGACGACTGGGTCTGGGTCAAGACGCCGACCAAGGCGCAACTCAAGGTGCGCGCCCAGGTCACGGAGCGCGTCGGTCCGGATACCTGCTTCATGCCTTTCCATTTCTCCGGGCACTGGCAGGGCAAGGACATGATCGAGTACTACCCTGAAGGCGCACACCCGCTGGTGCGCGGCGAGGCGGTGAATACGGCAACGACCTACGGCTACGACAGCGTCACCATGATGCAGGAAACCAAGACGACCGTTTGTCAGGTCGTCAAGGCTTAAGGAGGAACGACAATGGCAAGGATGAAATTCCTCTGTGATTCCGAGCGTTGCATCGAGTGCAACGGCTGCGTCACCGCCTGCAAGAACGAGCATGAAGTGCCCTGGGGGGTGAACCGCCGCCGCGTCGTGACGCTTTCCGACGGCGTGCCCGGCGAGAAGTCGATCTCGGTG
>CAIYYX010000114.1 GCA_903930535.1 uncultured Sterolibacterium sp.
CCGGATAAGGCATATATTTAATCAGTTGCCCAAGACGCAGCGCCCCGAACAAAATCTGCAGAAGCCCTGCAAGGATTCCTATCATCAAAACCATCAACAAAGTGGTCTCAGGCTTGCCTCCACCATGCATAAACTCAATGGCAAAAGCCGAAAGCACAGCTGCCCCGGAAGCGACAGGCGATGTGATAAGCCGATTGGTGCCACCAAGTAACGGTGCGATGAGGCCGAGCGCGATGACGCCGACAATACCAGCCAGAACTCCTTGCGCTACATAAGAAGTACCAAAGTGAGCGTATATAACGACGCCCCAAGCAATAGACAATGGCATTGCTACAAGCATTGCGGAAAAACCACCCCATAGATCACCAGCTTCAGGTTTGGGCAGTTTTATTTGTCCATGCGTAAAATTAAAAGCATTCATCAGGGCGCCACTCGCAAAAGTCGGAAAGCCGACGCTGGGTCAATTGGCTACACAGCAGCCTTCAGGGCGCGGTCAGCTGGCGCATAGACTTTGTCTCTGGGGACATCTTTGCTATGTATTGGCTTCAGATTTATCGCTCATCTGCTGGCACGTTAATGTCGTGACCGAGTTGAGGACCGGGTTGAGGATGACGCCGCCAGTCCGTCCCTTGGAAGCACTGGCCACTGCGGCTTGGTCTATCAGTAGCTTTGCTTGCCCGCTCGTAGATACGGTTGCCGCTGACTTTGCTTGCGGGACGTATAGGTCTACGATTGCAGCAGCCGAAGCAGAGGTCATGGTCAACAATTGCAGGATAGAAACGGCTGCTACAGCCAATGCATTTGTAATTTTCATAAAATATCCCCTTATGCTTATTAGATGAAAAAAACTCTCCCTTTTCTTACTAGGATTTCTATTCAATCGAATTGAACTGTCAGATATTCGTTCAACCGCAGTACTCGTGCATAGCAAGCCCGAAATCTGATACATCGGTTTCATATTTGTGCGCGGTGCCTGTATCAGGATTACCCCTGACATAGGGCCTTCAAGTCGCCTGTTCAAACCCTCGTCAGTGACGGCTCTCGCTGCACATCTGGCCTACAGACCAGAATAGTTAACCGCCTCGGTCGGATATCTTGCTTGAGACGTCGCTTGATGGGTGGCCGGTCTAGAGAAGAAAGTTGGGGGACCGGTAATGGCCGTTATGCAAAGTCGTTGATTATGGAAAGTAGCCAACACAGACAGGGCTAAGGGGTAGGTATTCATGGGATCGGCAAAGATTCGTGTTGCCGAGCGCTCGACATAATATCTGCGGTCGTCTGAAGTAGTGGTTCCACTTCAGGAGACTGTTATGAACCACACGAGTAAACATCGTGCCGCATCAGGCACACAGCAATCGTCGGCAACGACGGATCACATCGCCAAGGAACTGAACCGCTACGACGAGCATCTGCGCGATGTGCGCGGCTTGGCGGCCGGTACTCGCAAGAATTGCACTGAGATCGTGGGGCGTTTGCTGCACCAGAAATTTGCAAAGCGACCTATCGAAATCGCCAAGCTGCGCCCGGACGACGTGCGGGAATTTCTTGCTAGCCAACTTGATGCGCGCCAGTCGTCGTCCCACGCATCGAAACTGGCGTCGGCACTGCGAAGTTATTTGCGTTACCGAACCACCTGCGGTGATCAGATCGGCGCACTGCTCGGAGTCATTCAGAATCCGGTGCACTGGAACTTGGCGACATTGCCACGCGCGCTTACGTCGGAAGAGGCTGAGCGCGTGCTGACCTCTTTTACAGCCGCCTGTCGTTGGCCGAAACGCGGCTACGCCATCGTGCGCTGTGCCCTGGACTTGGGGCTGCGTGCCGGTGAGATTGCCCACCTCAAGATCAATGACATCGACTGGCGCGCCGGCACTGTCACGTTGAAA
>CAIYYX010000115.1 GCA_903930535.1 uncultured Sterolibacterium sp.
GAACGTGCTCCGCTTCCATGTGGACTACTATCAGGGGAGCGCACGCGTCCCGCGTGCTGGTTCCGGCGTCCCGCCGGAATCCTCTTCGAAGCCGCCCAAGCCCGGCGAGGCCATCGCGAAGAAAGCCGTCATCGAGGCCATCCTGTCCAAGCACGATGCCGCCACCGGCGGACGCCGCTTCAATGCCATCCTCGCCACCGCGTCCATCAATGATGCCATCGAATACCATGGCCTGTTCACGACGATGCAGGCGGAGAAACAGGCCGCTGATCCCGACTTTAAGCCGCTGAACATCGCCTGCGTCTTCTCCCCGCCTGCCGAGGGCGATCCCGATGTGAAGCAGATCCAGGAAGACCTGCCGCAGGAAAAGGAAGACAACGAAGTGGACCCCGAGGGTAAGAAAGCCGCGCTCAAGGCCATCCTCGCCGATTACAACGCCCGCTACGGCACGAATCACCGCCTCAGCGAGTTCGATCTCTATTATCAGGATGTGCAGAAGCGCATCAAAGACCAGCAGTGGCCGAACGCCGATTTTCCCCATGCGCAGAAGATCGACATCACCATCGTGGTGGACATGCTGCTCACCGGCTTCGATTCCAAATACCTGAACACCCTCTATGTGGACAAGAACCTCAAGCACCACGGCTTGATCCAGGCCTTCTCCCGCACCAACCGGATACTCAACGCCACCAAGCCCTACGGCAACATCCTCGACTTCCGCCAGCAGCAGGACGCCGTGGATACCGCCATCGCCCTCTTCTCCGGGGAAAAGACCGGCGAGCAAGCGCGGGAAATCTGGCTCGTGGACAAGGCCCCCGTCGTCATTCAGAAACTGGAGACCGCCGTCCAGAAACTCGATGGCTTCATGAAGTCCCAGGGCCTCGACTGCACGCCTTCCGCCGTGGCGAATCTGAAGGGCGATGCCGCCAAGGCGGCCTTCATCACCCACTTCAAGGAAGTCCAGCGGCTCAAGACCCAGCTCGACCAATACACCGACCTCACCGAGGAAAACAAAGCCACCATCGAGCAGGTGCTGCCCGAGGAAAACCTGCGCGGCTTCAAAGGCCAGTATCTGGAAACCGCCAAGAAACTCAAAGACCAGCAGGGCAAACCTGGGAGCGCTGAGTCCCAGCTCGGCGCGTCTGCCATCGACCAGATCGACTTCGAGTTCGTCCTCTTCGCCTCCGCCGTCATTGATTACGACTACATCATGGGCCTCATCGCCAAGTTCTCGGAGAAAGGACCGGGCAAGTCGAAGATGACCCGCGAGGAACTCATCGGCCTCATCAGCGCCGATGCCAAGTTCATGAACGAGCGCGACGACATCGCCGAATACATCGGCACGCTCAAGGCCGGCGAAGGCCTCAGCGAGACCGCCATCCGCGAGGGCTACACCCGCTTCAAGGCCGAGAAAGACGCCGCCGAACTCGCCGACATCGCCGCGCGGCACGGCCTCGCCGCCGCCGCCCTGCAATCCTTCGTGGACGGCATCCTCGACCGCATGATCTTCGATGGCGAGCAGCTCAGCGATCTCATGGCCCCGCTCGACCTCGGCTGGAAAGCCCGCACCCAGGCCGAACTCGCCCTCATGGAAGACTGCGCCCCCTACCTCACCA
>CAIYYX010000116.1 GCA_903930535.1 uncultured Sterolibacterium sp.
CAGGTGCGGGATGCCAACCAGCGACGCCAGCTTGGAGTGACGGCGGGTCTGGGTCAGGACGCCCTTGCGCGCATCGATCAGGATGATGGCGAGGTTGGCGGTCGAGGCGGCGGTGACCATGTTGCGGGTGTACTGCTCGTGGCCCGGCGCGTCGGCAATGATGTACTTGCGGGTGCCGGTCGAGAAATAGCGGTAGGCGACGTCGATGGTAATGCCTTGTTCGCGTTCGGCTTGCAGGCCGTCGGTCAGCAGCGAGAGGTCAACCGCGCCCATGCCGCGCTTTTCGGAAGTGCGGGTGATGGCCGACAGCGTGTCGGCGAGAATGGTCTTGGTATCGAACAGCAGGCGGCCGATCAGCGTGCTCTTGCCGTCATCGACGCTGCCGCAGGTCAAAAAGCGCAGCAGGCCGTGGTCTTCAACTTGGGCGGTCATCAGAAGTAACCCTCTTTCTTGCGTTGTTCCATGGAGGCGTCGCTAGTCTGGTCGTCCAGACGGGTAGCGCCGCGCTCGGTGATGGTGGTGGTGGCGGTTTCGAGAACGATCTTGGCAACGTCGTCAGCATCCGACTCGACCGGGGCCGTGCAGGAAATGTCGCCAACGGTGCGGAAACGTACTTGCAGGTCGATGATCTCTTCACCGGCCTTGGACGGGTTGGCGACTCCACCACCGACTAGTGGCACATTGACCGGTACGATCGAACCCTGACGCATGACGATCGGACGCTTGTGAGCGAAATAGATGTTGGGCAGTTCGAGGCCTTCGCGCTCGATGTATTGCCAGACGTCCATTTCGGTCCAGTTCGAGATCGGGAAGGCGCGGATGTTTTCACCCTTGTGGCTGCGGGCGTTGTACAGGCTCCACAGTTCCGGGCGCTGGTTCTTCGGATCCCACTGGCCGAACTCGTCGCGGAAGCTGAAGATGCGTTCCTTGGCGCGGGCCTTTTCCTCATCGCGGCGGGCGCCGCCGATGCAGGCGTCGAAGCCGAATTCCTCGATGGCTTCGAGCAGCGTCACCGACTGGTGCTTGTTGCGTGATTCGCCCTCATGCTTCAGAACCACGGTGCCACGGGCCATCGAGTCTTCGACAGAACGGACGATCAGGCGCTCACCGAGTTCGGCGGCACGTTTGTCGCGGAAGGCGACGACTTCTTTGTAGTTGTGGCCGGTATCGATGTGCATCAGCGGGAAGGGGAACTTGCCCGGGCGGAAAGCCTTTTCGGCCAGGCGCAGCATGCAGATCGAGTCCTTGCCGCCGGAGAAGAGTAGCACCGGGTTGGAACATTGGCCGGCCACTTCGCGCATGATGTGGATGGCTTCGGCTTCGAGCCAGTCGAGGTGAGTTAGTGTGTTGCGTTGGGTCATTGCTGGTAAATCCGCGTGGATTGTCGAATGGACGCTATTGTAGCAAGGCCTTAATATTCGATTAAGAACAACTGAGCATCTTGTTATTTCATTTTGGAATAAAACTAAATTTATCTGAACGTTTTTCGTGCTAATTGGTCAGCATTTAATGCCGTTACCATTTGTTGCGGTCGACCTCAAAATC
>CAIYYX010000117.1 GCA_903930535.1 uncultured Sterolibacterium sp.
CCTTCCTTCTTTCAGCGCAGCGAGTTGTCGAAAACGCTGTGGTTGTTCCGCCGCGAGTTTATCGTCTGCGTGATCTTCACCATGGTGGTGAACATCCTGATGCTCACCCCCACCCTCTACATGTTGCAGGTGTTCGATCGGGTGATGCTTAGCCAGAGCGAGTTGACGCTAGCGGTTTTGACCCTGGTGATGCTTTTCTTCTTCGCCGTGATGGCTTTCGCCGAGTGGGCGCGTTCGCGCCTATTGGTGCGCACCGGGGTCAAGCTCGATGAACTGCTGAATTCACGGGTGTTCAACGCCAGCTTCGAAGCCTATCTCAGTCGATCCGGGGTGAATTCGGCCCAGCCTTTTTCCGACCTGACCAATCTGCGCCAGTTTCTCACCGGCCAGGGTCTCTTCGCCTTTCTCGATGCACCCTGGACCCCGATCTACATCGCGGTGCTGTTCTTGCTCCATCCCTTTCTCGGCTGGCTCTCCATCGTCTTTTCCCTGATGCTCGTAGTCCTCGCCTATGTGAGCCACCGCCTGACCGCCGCGCCTCTGGACAAGGTCATGGAAGCGGGCATGCAGGTGAATATCTATGTGCATAGCAAGTTAAAAAACACCGAGGTGATCGAGTCCATGGGCATGTTGGGAGACCTGCGCCGCCGCTGGCAGATTCGTCATCAGAAGCATCTGCTGAGCCAGCATGAGGCGCAGGATCTGGGTAACCGCATGCAGGCCGCGAGCAAGTTTCTGCGCTACACGCAGCAGTCTCTGGCCCTGGGTGCCGGCGCACTCCTGGTGATACAAGGCGAGTTGAGCCCCGGTGCGATGATCGCCGCCAACGTGTTGATGGGGCGCGCATCGGCCCCCATCGACCTGATGGTGTCGACCTGGAAATCCTTTTTCTCGGCGCGCAAATCTTTTGACCGACTGGAAGCGCTGCTTGCAGCGCACCCGGAACGCGACTCGGGCCTCGTTCATGCCGCGCCGCAGGGACACATGCGCATTGAGAACCTGGTGGCGACCGCGCCCACGCGCAAAGAGCCGATTCTCAAGGGCCTCACGGCGGACTTCCCGGCCGGTGAAGTGATCGCGGTGATCGGGCCTTCAGGTTCCGGGAAGTCCACCCTGGCGCGCGCCCTGGTGGGCATCTGGCCGCATGTCGAGGGCCGGGTGCTTATCGACGGCGAACCCATCCAGAGTTGGAACCGCGATGAACTCGGACCATTTCTCGGTTACCTGCCGCAGGACATCGAACTCTTCGACGGTACGATCGCCGAGAATATTTCCCGCTTCGGCGACATCGATCCGGACAAGGTGATTCTCGCCGCCGGGCGTGCCGGCGTTCATGAAATGATTTTGCGCCTGCCGCGCGGCTACGACACCTCGATGGGCGAGGCAGGCAGCCTGCTCTCGGGCGGCCAGCGCCAGCGGGTCGGCCTGGCCCGCGCCATGTATGGTGACCCCAGCGTGATCGTGCTGGACGAGCCCAACTCGAATCTCGATGAAGTCGGCGAACAAGCCTTGGTGGCCGCGGTGAATGATCTCAAGCAGCAGGGCAAGACGGTCTTTCTCATCACCCACCGCACCAACATCATCGGCGTCGCCGATCGCATCCTGTTGTTGCACGACGGCGCCATTTTGCACTACGGTCCGACCGCGGAAGTCATCGCCGCCATGCAGGCCCAGGCTGCGCCGCAGCCCAAGCCGTCACGTCCTGCCGGCGAGCAGAACGCGCCCGACGGCGCAGAGCCCCAACCCATTTGATTCATTTTTAAAAAATCAGGAATTAAGCCATGGCAAGTCAAAATCTATTGGGAAACATCAAGCCCGTCGCGGTCCCGGCGAAGGGTGCCGCGCTGGAGGGCGAACTCGTCTTGTCCTCGGACACGTCCCAGCCTGCACGGATAGGACTGTGGGTGCTGGGCGTGGGTTTCGGCGGCTTTCTGCTCTGGGCCGGTCTGGCGCCGCTCGATGAGGGCGTGCCGACGCAGGGCATGGTCACCATCGACACCAAGCGCAAGGATGTCCAGCATATGTCGGGTGGCCTGGTGCGCGAAGTCTTCGTCAAGGAAGGGCAATTCGTCAAGAAGGATGATCCCCTGATCCGCCTCGATGACGCTACGGTGTCCGCCAATTTCGAGGCGACACGCCAGCATTACTTCACCTTGCGGGCCATGGAAGGGCGTCTCGTGGCGGAGCAGACCGGTCAGGCCAAGATCACTTTCCATCCGGATCTCCTTGGACAAAACGATGCCCAACTCAAGCAGACCCTGAACAACCAGCAGCAGTTGTTCCAGTCCCGGCGCCTGGCAACTCAGGCGGACATGCAGGCGATCGAAGAGTCCATCGAAGGTCAGAAGGCTTCCATCCAGGGTTACGAGGGCATGCTCAAGGCCCGCAGCAGCCAACTGGAATTCCTGCAGGAGGATCTCAAGGGGGTTCGCGACCTGGTCAAGGAAGGTTATGCGCCGCGCAACAAGCAGTTCGAACTGGAACGCATGGCAGCC
>CAIYYX010000118.1 GCA_903930535.1 uncultured Sterolibacterium sp.
CCATGTCCAGCACGAAAATCTCGCCTCCTTCCCCCATCAGCCCCGCCTGCATAACCAACTGCACCGCTTCGGGGATCAGCATGAAGTAGCGCATGACTTCGGGGTGGGTCACGGTCAGCGGTCCACCCGCGGCGATCTGCTCGCGAAACTTCGGGATGACGCTGCCGCTGCTGCCCAGGACGTTGCCGAAGCGCACTGTGACGAAACTCGTCTTTGTCGCAGAAGAGTTCATGGCCTGGCATACCATCTCGGCCAGGCGTTTACTCGCCCCCATGACGCTGGAGGGATTCACTGCCTTGTCGGTGGAGATCAGCACGAATTTGCCGACGCCATGAGCCAGCGCCGCCCTCGCCACCTCCCAGGTGCCCAGCACATTGTTGCGCAGCGCCTGCCAGGCGTTATCGCTTTCCATCAGCGACACGTGCTTGTAAGCGGCGGCATGGAACACCACCTCAGGCCGGTACTTGGTGAAGACTTCAGCCAGCCGGCCGGCATCGCGCACATCGCCCGCCACGCAGACGATGGGAATCTGTGCCAGGCGCCTGGAGAATTCCTGCTCGATAAAATAAAGCGCCAGTTCTGAAACCTCGTAGAACACCAGCAGCCGCGGCGCGAAGCGGGCGATCTGGACGCACAGTTCGGATCCGATCGAACCGCCTGCGCCCGTGACCAGAATCACCTTGCCGGAGAGCAGGCGGTAAAGTCCTGCGTCGTCGAGTTGCACCTGATCGCGGCCGAGCAAGTCCTCGAGCTCCACTTTGCGGATCTGCGAGATCGAAACCCGGCCGGAGATCAGATCGTCGAAGGACGGGACGGTGAGCACGCCCAGCCCGGCTGCAGCGGCTAGCTCCGCGGCACGACGGCGCTTTGCCGCGGAGGCGGCAGGCATGGCGATGATGACGTTGGTCACGCCCAGTCGCCGCGCCTGCTCTGGAATTGCAGCGATGCCCCCGAGTATGGGCACACCGTGCAACTGCCTTCCATGCTGATGGCTGTCGTCATCGAGCAGTCCCACCGCGCACCACTCTTCGCTGCGCGCCAGATCGCGGAGCAATGTCGCAGCGGCATCGCCCGTGCCGAGAATCAACACTGGTTGGCCCTTCTCGCCGCGCAGAACACGCCCATCCTTCCAGGAACGATAGAACATGCGACTGCCGCTCATCATCAGAACCAACAGGAGGGGATAGAGCAACAACACCGAACGCGGCACATCGCTCAACCGACTCATCATGTACAGAGACATCGGCGCCGCCAGCGCTCCCAGGCCTGCTGCGGTGACGATGCGTTTCAGATCCGGCAAACTGGCGAAACGCCAAATCCCCCGGTAAAGACCTAAGGCGAAGAACAGTAAGGACTGGATGAGCACCACCGGCCCCAGGGTATCGAGAAGTCCCTGCGCGAAACGCTCGGGCAATTCCAGATTGAAGCGCAGCCAGTATGCCGCGACCCAGGCCAGGCAGGCCACCGCCACATCATGCAGAAAAACCAGCAGGGCGCGTGGGTTCATACGGTCTCTTGCTCGCGCCAGGCCGCATCGATGCGCCAGGCGAGCGCGGCATAGACCAAACCCCACCCGGCCAGAATGGCGAGTTGCAAAACAGGATTGGCGCGCTCCAGCCACAAAGCCGAGGCCGCGCTCGCCATCATCAATGCATAAGCCGCCAGAGCCATGCGGCGCTGCGACCAGCCCATGCGCAAGAGGCGCTGGTAGTAATGCTCGCTATGAGCGAGCCAGAATTTCTTGCCTTCTATCATGCGGCGCAAAAGGGTCAGGCTCGCATCGACCACGAAGGGGGAAAACACCAGCGCTGGAAACCAGACCTGCCAAAGCCCCAGATCCCATCCCAGCAAACCGAGCGCTCCTGCGAGAAAACCCAGTGGAATGGAGCCGACATCACCCATGAATAACCTGGCCGGAGGAAAGTTGAACCGCAGAAAACCCAGGCTGGCCGCAACCACCGCTGCGCAAAGCCATGCAAACTCGGCCTGACCTCCCAGCCCTGCCGCGACTCCATAGGCGCCGAATCCTGTGATGGCCATGCCCCCCGCCAAGCCGTCCGCCCCGTCCATGAAGTTGTATAGATTGGTCATCCAGACCAGCAGCAGTGCTACGAGAATAGCCAGCAGCGGCGGCCAACTGTGGACGCTCTGGACCCAGATCACTGCGGCAACGAAATGCGCAGATAAACGGATCAGGATGGGAACGCCGCGCCGGTCGTCGAAAAAAGACAACAGTCCCAGAGCGCAGACCAAGGCAGCCGCCAGCCAGAGCATCGGCGTCAGTGAGGTCATGCAGGCAAGAGTCCCCGCCAGGATGCCGAGGCCGCCAATGCGCGGGATGGCAACCTTGTGCAAGGAACGGTGATTGGGTTCGTCCATCGCCAGTCGACCCGCTAAGCCTGAACGAAGCAGGGCGGCAAGCAGACACCAACTCAGCACAAAGGCAAGGAAAGGAACAAAAAGCATCGCTTGGAACCGGGCCGCATCAAAGAGGGATTATAGTAGGTCGGGCTCTAGCCCGATCTGTTCCACAGGAAATCCGGCAGTTGTCAGCATGAATGCCGACCTACTTAGTCTACCTTGATACCCGTCTCTTTGGCGACCTTTCCCCACTTTTCGTATTCCTGCTGCATATAGGCTGTCATCTTTTCCGGCGCAGACAGGCTCACGTCGACGCCGGCAGTCGATAGAGCCTTTCTTGCGTCTGGAGTGACCAATACCTTCGCGACAGCCGCGTTCAGGCGATTCACGATTTCCTTGGGCGTCCCGGCCGGTGCCAGAAGAGCCAACCAGACAGAGGCATCGTAACCCTTCACGCCAGCCTCCTGGAGGGTCGGGACGTCGGGCAGTTGGGAACTGCGCGTCGCCGTGGTGACGGCAAGCGCTTTCAATCTTCCCGACGAAATATGGGGAAGCGCATTGGAGATGCCGGCAAAACTGCTCTCCACAAATCCGGCGACAAGATCCTGCATGGCCAGACTGCTGGAGCGGTAAGGGATGTGTTTGAGCTTGGCCCCTGTCATGGAAACAAAAAGGCCCCCCATCAGCTGTTGCGAGCTGCCGTTCCCCGAGGACGCATAGTGGATGCTATCGGGATTGGCTTTCGCCAATGCAATGAATTCCTGAACGTTGCGGGCGGAATTTTTCTGCGGGTTAACCAGTAAGACGTAAGGAGAGTCCGCGAGTTTTGAGATGACGCTAAAGCTCTTGATCGGATCATAGGGAAGATCCTTGATGATCCAGGGACTGATCACATGTGTCGTGGAGACCATCACCAGCGTATAGCCGTCCGGGTCCGATTTGGCGACGGATGCGGTGCCGATGGTCGATCCCGCCCCAGCCCTGTTTTCGATCACAAAGGCCTGGCCCATCTCAGCGGTAAGCTTCTGCGCCAGGACACGGGCGACCACATCGGTGAAGCCGCCGGGGCCGAACGGGACAATGATTTTGACGGTTCTGCTCGGATAGGTCTGCCCATGGGCGGCACCCAGGGAGAGCGAGAGCAGAATCCCTATCAATAGCGAAGTGACTCTCATGCGTTCAGCCCTTGTAGGAAAGTTCCGGCATGGAAAAAAAGCCATGCAGAATGTGATAAACGGCCAGGTAGTTTTTTTGCTGGAAGCTGGCGTGAGAGATTCCCGCCATGACGCTGAATTGCTTATCCATATTGGGAAGGCGATTGAAAAAGTCTATCAAGTCGGCCATGGCGGCGATGCCATCGTACTCCCCGCGCAGCATGATGGTCGGAGAGGCGATCCTCTTGGGGTCAACCAGCGGCAACTTCGAACACATATCGACGTAAGTGCCCGTGGGCATCGAATCATCGAGTGTCAATATGGCGTCGGCGAATGCCTCTATGGTATTTTCGTCTGCCGTCCCGGGATGGTCGCGATTGAATATGCTATGGACGAATGCCCGATCGATCGGCCTGCGGTTTTTCGAGATGAAGTCGGCAAGTTTTTTCTTTCTTTCCTGCAGCGTCGGGCTGCCTTCGCCCGTCCAGACAAAGGCATCGAGTGCCAGCCTGGCGACTCTCTCAGGGTGTTGTTGTGCGAACAAGGCGGCCTTCAGCGCTCCGGATGAAATTCCGTAAACAAACAGTCCGCTGTCGCCGGTTTTTTTCAATATGTAATCACTGCCTGCTGCAAGATCGTCCGCACCGTTCGCGATGTCGAAGTTGATCGGGCGATGCTTGTCGGAGCGCCCGTAACCTTCGTTATCCATGCACCAGGTGTTGAAGCCCCGCTCGGCGAACCAATCCATCACCGACGAGTAAGGCCGGCCAGGCACGTGAAGATCGAAGGTCGGCTGGGAAGCCATCGAGGAGCCATGGACAAAGAGTATCGTTCCTGCCGGGCTGACCTTGCTCGACGCAGGTTTCTCCCAGAGAAAAAGCTTGATGTCTCCCTTCTTCGTCCAATGCTCGACGCCCCCAGACCACTGAATATTTTTCATCGCACTCTCCAAAACAAGTGACGAAAGTGTACACGATTAGTGGTGAATCATCGAAGAATCGATGGAGACAACCGCAGTTGCCTGGTGCAGGTCCGTGTAGGTCGGCCTTCAGGCCGACAACGATGGTTGTCGGGCTAAAGCCCGACCTACACATCATTCTCTAAACCACTGTGCAGTGATGCCCAGCCCCTCGGCCACAGAATAGGGCGGAGACCAGTCCAGTTCGCGACGAAGCAGACCATCGTCGATCTCCAGCGAGTCCAGCAGCCGGCCTGCCTCCTCACTCTTGCCGACAAGCCCCGCCACTGCCCGCAGCAAGGGCTGCGGCACGGCCAGCAAGCGCACCGGCACATCCAGCGCCGAGGCCAAGGCCCGCACCAAATCGGCGGAAGAAATCGCTTCGCCATCGCTGACCAGGAAAGTCTTTCCAGTCGCTGCCGGGTGATAAAGGCAAGCCTCGATCGCACTCGTCAGATTGCCGACAAACACCAGGCTGCGCCGATTCGTCACGGCGCCCAAGGGCAGCGGCAGGCCGCGCGCGACAAGGCGCATCAGCCGCAAAAAATTGGCGCGAACGCCCGGCCCATAGACGAGGGGCGGGCGCAATATCGCCACCTCCAGTCCGGTTTGCCCGGCCACTTCGCGCAAAGCCTGCTCTGCCTGCCATTTCGATTGCGCATAGACATCACGCGGGTTCGCCGGGCTCGTCTCGTCGAAACCCGCAGCAGCAGTTCTCTCACCCAGCACCTTGACCGAGCTCAGATACACCAGCCGTTTCGCTCCGGCAGCAGAAGCTTGTCTGGCCAAATTGCGGCTGCCCTCAACATTCACCTTGAGGTATCTGGCAAGCGGTGCCTGCCCATGCATTTCATGCGCGAGGTTGGCCAGATGAACGACAGAAGACACGTCACGGAGAGCCCGCGACCAATCGCTGTCGGGCCCGATCTCGCCGACAACGATTGCTTCGCCCAATTGCAGCAGAGGATCGCCCGGCGGCAAATCATTTCGCAGCGCCAATCGCAGCCGATGACTAGCCGCCAGTTGCCGGCAAAGATGCCGGCCGATGAAGCCCGTCGCACCGGTGACCAGGATCTCCGTCAGAACGCGGTCTCCTTGAGCAACTGCAGCAGATATTTCCCATAGCCGTTCTTGGCGAGCGGGGCCGCCAATTTCTCGAGTTGGACCCTGTCGATCCACTTTTGCCGATAAGCGACCTCCTCGGGGCAGGCAACCTTGAGACCCTGCCTGTTTTCCAGGGTGGCAATGAACTGGCTGGCATCGAGCAAGGACTCGTGGGTGCCGGTATCCAGCCAGGCATAGCCCCTCCCCATGATCTCCACGGAAAGATTGCCCTGCTCGAGATAGCGCCGGTTGAGATCGGTGATTTCCAGTTCCCCTCTGGCAGAGGGTTTGAGCTTCCTGGCCAATTCGACCACATGCCGGTCGTAGAAATAAAGGCCGGTCACCGCATAATTGGATTTCGCCTGTTTAGGTTTCTCCTCCAGGCTCACCGCCTTGCCGCCCGAGTCGAACTCGACCACGCCGTAGCGCTCCGGATCCTGCACATGGTAGGCGAAGACGCTCGCCCCTTCGCTCCGCCCCATGGCATTGGCCAGCAAGTTGTTCAAGTCATGGCCGTAGAAAATATTGTCGCCAAGGACCAGGGCTGAGAGATCGTCGCCTATGAAAGATTCTCCGATCAGGAAAGCCTGAGCGAGCCCATCCGGAGAAGGCTGAACGGCATAGGAGAGATTGAACCCCCATTGCTCGCCGCTGCCCAGGAGTTGTTCGAAGCGCGGCGTATCCTGCGGCGTCGAGATGACGAGGACGTCGCGGATGCCCGCCAGCATAAGGGTGGTCAGCGGATAGTAAATCATCGGCTTGTCGAACACTGGCAGGAGCTGTTTCGACACGGCGAGCGTTGCCGGATGCAATCGTGTGCCGGCGCCGCCGGCGAGGATGATGCCTTTTCTCTTGGGAATGGTCATGGCTTCACAAGCGGTATGGATGGGCGAATTCTACGCCGGTTCAGTGCAGCGCCGTCGAAGCCGGCGGCACTTCCGGCGAGGTTGAATGAGGCCGCCACAGGTCCAGTCCCCATCCGGTCATCGCCGCCGTCTCGTCGAGAAGACGGATCAGGGCATGGAGACTGCCATCGTCCAGCTTGAGCAATTCCCCCTTGCCCTGCGCATCGGTCAGTTCCAGCGCATGGGCTCCCGTCTCGTCCGGCCCGTATTTCAGAGTCGAGACCAAGACAGGCTGGGCCTTCAGTTCCATCAGCGGCTCCCGGGTCAAGGCTTGCTTCTGGCGCGCCTCATCCTGCTGCAACGACAACAGCCACTCCTTCGCGGTCGCGCTGGTTTGACCGTCGATCACCGCTCCGGCCCGCTCCCACAGCGCCTGCCAAAGCAATGCCGTCATGCGCCGCGTCAGCCAGAAGCCGGCCGTGCGGTCAGCCAGCCCCAGCGAGAGCAGGAGGCGGTCTTCTGCCGGATCGTAAGTCAGTTGAAGTTGCATTCATGTCCTTACATCGACGCCGACCTATAAATTCGAATCAGTCAGCCACGAATTAATCAGCGCAATCTCCTCATCGTTGAGAGCGCCCACCAGGCCCTGGAGGCGCACTCTGGCCAGGATGTATTGATAACGCGCCTGGGCCAGATCGCGCCGCGTGTTCAGCCGCTGTTGCTGGGCATTCAGGATATCGATCAGGGTGCGCGTGCCGGCCTGGAATCCCTTCTGATTCGAGAACACCGCCTGGTCGCTCGAGCGCTCGGCCTGTTCCAGCGCCCGGATCTTCAACACACCCTCGCTCACGTTCTGGAATTCCTTTGAGACCTGTAAGCCCACCTCGCGGCGATTGGCCTCGTATTGCTGCTCGTATTTTTCCATATTGGCCTGCGCCTGTCTGACCTGGGAGTTGACGTAACCTCCGGCGAAAAGCGGAATGTTTACCTGCAGGCCCACGGAAGAGGTGAGATAGAGCTGATTGATGGTGACGTCGTTCGCGCTCAAGCTTCTGCTGCGACTCGCGACCAGATCGACCGTCGGCGTGTGCCCTGCCCTGGCCTTCTCAAGTTCCTGCCGAGTCGATTCGATATTGGCCCGTGCCGCCCGCAGTTCGGCATTCACCTCCTCGCCGCGTGCGATCCACTCCTCCTGGTTGGCCGGCGTCGGCGGCACCAGTTCCATGCGTTTCGGATCGAGGCGCGAGAGCTCACCCGCTGGTTTGTTGATGATGGCTTCGAGGGCGCGGCGGGTTTGCCTCAGGTTATTTGCCGCTTCCAGTTCCTGCGACAAAACCATGTCATAGCGGGCCTGCGCGTCGTCAATGTCGGTACGTGTTCCCTGGCCCGCCTGCAAGGCACGCTGGGTCCCTTGCAGTTGCGCCGCATAGGCTTCCTTCTGTGACTGGATCAAGGCCATCTGGTCACGTGCCATTAGAGCCTCGAAATAAGCCCCGGACAGACGCACCAGCATGTCTTGCAGACTCTTGTCCAGAGTGGCCTCCGCATTCACCACCTGCGACTTTGCCTGCTGATACTGGGCGAAGGTGTATTTGCGGTAGAGCGGCTGACGCAGGCTCAGCGCGAAACTAGAAGAGAGGTAATCGTAAGCGCTGTTGACGATGGCTCCGCCGAAGCCGGGAACCGCACTGTCGGTGTAATTCTTGCTGCGCGACATGCTGCCCGAAACATTGGGCAGGAACTGGGAAAAAGCCTGGGGCACGGCCTCACGGCTGGCTGCCGTATCGGCGCGTGCGGCCTGATAGCGGGCATCCTGAGCGAGCGCCAGCCGATAGCTTTGCGCCAGATCCAGACTGAAGATCGCGGGAGAGGCTGCGAACAGCAGAACACCGAGTGCTCGCAAAAGCATGGGGTTCAAATTCACGATTTCACTCCGCTTTCAGCGAAGCCGCCATGCGCTTCAAGAAAGGATGGAGGAGATAGGTGAGTACCGTGCGCTCGCCGGTCTTGATCACCACCTCGGCGGGCATGCCGGCCTGCATTTGATGCTTGTCCAACTTCTTCAGGCCGGCTGGCGTGATGGAGATTCTCGCCAGATA
>CAIYYX010000119.1 GCA_903930535.1 uncultured Sterolibacterium sp.
CAGTGCGGCGTCGGCGCCTATCTGTCGCGCTATGCGGTGGTCGTCGATGAAGACATCGATCCGTCCAATCTCCATGAAGTGATGTGGGCGGTGGCCACGCGCACCGAACCGGATCTGGACATCGACATCATCAAGCGCGGCATGGGCTCAAAAGCCGACCCCATGTCCATCGCCTATCAGCACAAGGGCTTCAGTTCCAAAGCGGTCATCGACGCTTGCCGCCCCTACGACTTCATCAATGAGTTCCCGCCCGTGGCGGAAGCGAGCAGGGAGTTGCAGGAAAAGACCCGGGCGAAATGGCAGCACATTTTGTAGGTCGGGCTGCACCCGTTCGGGTGTCTCCATCGAAAGCCCGACTCTAGCGTTTCTTGGGAGGCCACTCACCGACTTCCTTGTAGAACCTCTCCGCTCCCGGATGGTAGGGAACGATATTGGCCTCGGCCATCATGCTCGGTTCGAAGGTCTTCAGATACTGGGTGGAGGCCTCCAGCATGGGCTTGTTCTCGTAGAGAGCCTTGGTCGTCTTGTAGACCACATCGTCTGGAACATGCGTGCTGGTCATCAGAAAGCCGCTGGAAATGATCAGGGGAACGGGCTCGATGATCCCGGGAAGCGAGGGCGAAGGCTTGAAGACCTTGATGGAGGAGGCGGGAGAGATTTTGTGCATGGCTTCGACAGCCTCGGGCGTATCTAACAGCGGCAAGAAGCGCAGGCCGCCATGAGAGGCAAGAGCGAGATTGACCTCCTGGGTCTGTGCGCAGCCGGCGCAGAACATCGCAGCATCGACCTTGCCTTCGCCGAGTGAAGCCATCCCTTTGAGATAGTCGGCGACGGGAAACTGCTTCATGTCGGCGGTGGATAGGCCGGCAGTGGCCAGTATCGCGTTCTGCAGCAGACGCATCACCGCCTGTGCCGTGAATTGACCGGGCATGCGCACCCCCTTCAGATCCTTCAGGGATTTGATGGGGGAATCGTTGGGCACGGCGATACCTGTGGGCATGACGAACACCAACCCGACGAGGCGCAGCTCGGAATTCTTGCGGCCGTTGAAGGCCTCGACCCCGAGATAGGAGTTGGTCACGTCAAGCGCCTGCGCGATTGCGAACTCGACCTCGCCGCGGTTCAAAATGGGCAGGTACACCGAGGGCCCGGACATGGGTTGGACACGGGTGGTGATATTGGCTTTTTGCTGCATGACGCCTGAAATCCCTGCCCCGACCGAATAAAAACTCGAGCCCTGGGAGAGGGTCGCGACACCGACGACCTGTGCCTCGGCCGCCATCGCCGCAGACACCAGGATCAGCGCGGACAGAAATAATTTTATCGAAATCAAGATCGTCTCCCCATTGCGGACATTTGGAAAACCGTCGCGCCAGGCAGGCTGTCTATTAACGCCCCATGACGCTTTCCATCCATACTATACTGCAGATTCTGTCGGAATATGGGTCATCAACGAGCACGTTATAAAGCCAAAGGATAGCGATGAAAAGCGAAGGAAACCCTCTTGACCTGCGCGTCTGGCTGGAACAGGTCAGGGCGCTCGATGAACTGACCGAAGTCGTCGGGGCCGACTGGAATCTGGAACTGGGCGCGATCAGCGAATTGAACGCCAAGAAGGATTTGCCGCCGGCCCTGCTGTTCGACGAAATCAAGGATTATCCAAAAGGCTTTCGCCTGGTCACCTGCAGCAGCGCCAGCCCGGCAAGACTGTCGACCATGCTGCGCATGGAGACGGAGCGCTCCCCTCTGAAACTGGTGCAGGCACTGCGCGGCAAGCCCAGTGAGTGGCAGACGAATGCGGTCAATTACGATCCCGTGGTCACCGCATCCGGGCCGGTCTTCGAGAACACGCTGAGCGGCGATGCGGTCGACGTGAATCTCTTCCCCTCGCCGCTGTGGCACGAAAAGGATGGCGGCCGCTATATCGGCACCGGCTGCATGGTGGTGACCCGCGATTTCGATTCCGACTGGGTCAATGTCGGCGCCTACCGCAACATGATTCATGACAGGAATCATGTCGGCCTCAACATGATTCCGGCCAAGCACGGCGCCATCCAGTACCGGAAATACATGAAGGCCGGCAAACCCTTCCCGGTGGCCATCGTGCTCGGCTGCGATCCGCTCGGCTACTGGATCTCCGGCCTCGAGGTGCCCTTCGGCATGTGCGAGTACAACTACATCGGCGCGATCATGCGGCAGCCGGTCTCGGTCGTGAATGGACCACTCACCGGCCTGCCCTTTCCCGCCGCCGCCGAGATCGTTCTCGAGGGTTGGGCCTATCCCGGGGACGAGCGCATCGAGGGTCCGTTCGGCGAGTTCCACGGCTACTATTCCAGCCAGGCAGAGACGGCGCCGGTGGTCACCATCGAGCGCATTCATTATCGCAACAACCCCATCATCATGGGCAGTCCGCCGGCGAAGCCGCCCAACGACTACTCCTATGCCAAGGCAGTGACGCGCTCGGCCATGCTCACCGATGCCCTCCATGCCGCCGGCGTGCCCGACGTCGTGGCCGCCTGGGCGCACGAGATCGGCGGCGCCCGGATGTTCAATGTCGTGGCCATCAAACAACGCTATGCGGGACACGCCCGCCAGGCCGGCCATGTGCTCAGCCAGTGCGGCGTCGGCGCCTATCTGTCGCGCTATGCGGTGGTCGTCGATGAAGACATCGATCCGTCCAATCTCCATGAAGTGATGTGGGCGGTGGCCACTCGCACCGAACCGGATCTGGACATCGACATCATCAAGCGCGGCATGGGATCGAAGGCCGATCCCATGGCGATTGCCTACCAGCACAAAGGCTTCAGCTCGAAAGCGGTCATCGACGCTTGCCGCCCCTACGACTTCATCAATGAGTTCCCGCCCGTGGCGGAAGCGAGCAGGGAGTTGCAGGAAAAGACCCGGACGAAATGGCAGCACATTCTGTGACGTGAAGAAATGGCGTATTGCGAACCCGGCATGGCGCATCGGCTCGCCGCCTTGCTGTCAAACGGTTGACAGCTTTCTTCCGCATCCTATAGGCTGATTTCACAATGTTCCCACAATGCCTTATTTGGCAGGAGGATTTCTCATGCGTTTGATCACTTCGCTGTTGCTGCTCGCGGCGCTCGCCGCTCCCCTCGCCAACGCGCAGGACTACCCGTCCAAACCCGTCAGGATAGTGGTGCCCTACGCGCCTGGCGGCATCAACGACATCGCCGCGCGCATCCTGGGCTACAAACTCGCCGAACTCTGGAAACAGCCGGTCATCATCGACAACCGCGCCGGTGGCGGCGGTCTCATCGGCAGCGAAATCGTGGCCAAGGCGGCACCCGACGGCTATACGTTACTCATGGGGGCGGTCGGCGAGTTCTCCATCAACCAGCATCTTCACGAAAAGTATCCTTTGAATCCGTTGAAGGATTTCTCGCCCATACTGCTTGTTTCCGACACGCCCATGGTGTTTGCGGCAAATATCGGCGCCCCCTTCAACACCCTCAAGGAAATGATGGCCTATGCCAATGCGCGACCCGAAGGTCTGGCCTACGGCACGGCAGGGATAGGCTCGCTCAGCCACCTGATGGCAGAACGCTTCGTGTATGAGACGCACACGAAAATGCTGAATGTGCCCTACAAGGGAGGAGGTCCGGCGGGGATAGCGCTCGCCGGCGGCGAGGTGCTGATCGGACCCCTGGCGGCCTCCTCGGCCATTCCCTACATGAAGTCGGGGCGGGTGAAAATGATAGCGGTCGCGACGATGCGAAGGTTTCCTCTTTTCCCGGAATGGCCTACGGTCTCTGAGTCCGGCGTGCCCGGATTCGAGGCCTCGAACTGGACGGCCCTGGTCGCGCCCGTTGGCACGCCCCGGGAGATCATTGTAAAAATAAATGCCGACGCCAATCGGGCGCTGAAAATGGCCGACGTGCGCGAGCGCCTGACGGCTGTCAGCTCGGAGGCCATGGGTTCCACCATAGAGGAAGTCGCCGCGAAGATGAAGGACGATTCCGAGCGCTACGGCAAGCTCATCAAGGTGATGAACATCAAGCTCGAATAGCACCGCACTGCTTGTATGAGCCAGTGTTTGACTATGCCCATCCTGAAACATTTTGCGGCCTACCCCGATGAGTTGAAGCTCCAGGTTCGGCAGCTCGTCTTGCAAGGCCGACTCGGGGAGGTGTTGCGTCACAAGTATCCCGCCGCACATGCCGTGACGACAGACAGCGCACTCTACGACTATGTCCTGGAATTGAAAAACCGCTTCCTGCGCAAGACCCCGCCGCTCTCGAGGGTGGCATACGACAGCAAGCTGCGGGTGCTCAGGAATGCCCTTGGCACCCACAGCACGATTTCCCGGGTGCAGGGCAACAGGCTCAAGGCCAAGCGCGAGATCCGCGTGGCCAGCCTGTTCAAGGAGGCGCCCGCAGAATTCCTGAAAATGATCGTCGTGCATGAGTTGGCGCACCTGAAGGAGGGCGAGCACGACAAGGCCTTCTATCAGCTGTGCGTCATGATGGCGCCTGACTACCATCAGCTCGAGTTCGACCTGCGCCTCTACCTGACGCAGTTGGAGTTGCAGCAAGGTCAAGGCGCAACATGAAGATTGCGGTGATGGGTGCCGGCGCGGTAGGCTGCTTCTACGGCGGCATGCTGGCACGCGCAGGCCATGGAGTGGTCTTGATCGGACGGCCGCAGCATGTCGCAGCGGTGCGCCGCGATGGCCTGTTCCTCGACACCCAGACCTTCAAGGCGCACGTGCCCCTGCAGGCCAGCAGCGAAGCCAGCGGCCTAAAGGGCGCGGCGCTCGTGCTCTGCTGCGTCAAATCGACCGATACCGGGAGCGCCGCTGTGGCCATGGCTCCACACCTTGCGCCCGACGCGATCGTACTGAGTCTGCAAAACGGCGTCGATAACGCCGAGCGCTTGCAGGAGTCGCTGGGCCGCGAGGTCTTTCCGGCGGTGGTCTACGTTGCCACTGAGATGGCCGGGCCTGGCCATGTCAGGCATCACGGCCGGGGAGACCTGGTCATCGGGCCGTCGGCCGCCAGCGCGGAACTCGCCAAGTTGTTTGTCGATGCCGGGGTGCCGGTGCAGATCTCCGGCAACGTCATGGGTGAGTTGTGGGCCAAGCTGATTCTCAATTGCGCCTACAACGCCCTTTCCGCGATCACGCAACTACCCTACGGCCGCCTTGTGCAGGGTGAAGGCGTCGAGGAGGTGATGCGCGATGTGGTGCAGGAGTGCCTTGCCGTTGCCCAGGGCGAAGGGGTGAGCGTGCCCGGGAACATCTGGGAAGCCGTGCAGCATATCGCGCGCACCATGCCCGCCCAGTTCTCCTCAACCGCCCAGGACCTGGCGCGGCAAAAACGCAGCGAGATCGATCATCTCAACGGCTATGTTCTCAAGAAGGGCCAGGCGCTGGCCATCCCCACGCCCGTCAATCGCGCCCTCCACGCCATCGTCAAGTTGCTCGAAGGCCGTGCCGCGGCCGCTTGATGGCTTCCGGATTGCCCGCTTCGACCATCACGCCCGTCTGA
This sequence comes from uncultured Sterolibacterium sp., assembly GCA_903930535.1. Classification (GTDB taxonomy): domain Bacteria; phylum Pseudomonadota; class Gammaproteobacteria; order Burkholderiales; family Rhodocyclaceae; genus CAIYYX01. The sequence continues at coordinate 5,514 of CAIYYX010000119.1, forward strand.
CCATCGCCGCCTTCAAATCCTTGATCGACGGCGCACCGACCTGTTGCATGGCGCCGCGCAATTCGATGCGCAGCAGTTCCATGACGCGCTCGACCCCCGGTTGACCGAACGCGCCCAGCCCCCAAAGATAGGGCCGGCCGATGCATACGCCGGTTGCCCCCATGGCGAGCGCCTTGACGATGTCGGTGCCGCGACGGAAACCGGAGTCGACAAAGATGGGCATCCGGCCCTTCACGGCCTCGACGATTTCCGGCAAAGCGTCGATGCTGGAGCGGCCGGAGTCCTCGCTGCGGGCGCCGTGATTGGAGACGATGATCGCGTCGATGCCCGCGTCGGCGGCAAGCACCGCATCCTCCCAGGCGAGAATCCCCTTGAGCACCATTTTCATCTTGGTGGTGTCGCGCAGCCGTTTGATGAAATCCCAGTTCATCGCGGAAGACTGGATATTGCTCAGCCCGGAGAGATCGACGCCATCGTAAATCGGTTTGTGGCGCTGGTCTGCCGCGAGACTGCTGCGGTCGTGGCAGCCTGAGCAGTTGCGGCTATCGCTGGGCCGGAGACGAAACAGGGTTTCCTGATTGCGACCACCGCTGCGGTCTACCGTCACCGCCACGGCGTGACATCCGGCCTGCTCCGCACGTTTGACGTGGTGCGCGGCGACAGCAAATTTATTGGTGGCATACAGCTGGAACCATAGCGGCTTTCCGCGCGTGGCCATGACGTCCTCGACCGCTGTGGTGGATTGGGTCGAAAGAATCTGCAGGTGGTCGCCGGACTTGGCCGCCCTGGCGACGCCTGTTTCGCCGTCGACGTGATAAGCCTTATGGCCGCCGGTGGGCGCAATGATGATGGGCGAATCGAATTTGATGCCGAGGAAGTCGACGCTCATGTCGACCTTCGAGACATCGACCAGCCGCCGCGGCCGCAGCTGAAATTTGAGAAAACCCTCGCGATTGGCGCGCAGCGTGACTTCGTCGTCGATGCCTGAGGCCATGTAGCCGAAATGTGCGGGCGGCACGTTCTGCCGCATCACCGGCTCGAAATCGAAGACGTTGATCGCCTCCTTGGGGGTCTTGATCAGATTGTTCGGATCGAGGGCCGCCCAAGTGAGCGGGTCAGGAAGCCTGGCCTTCGGCAGCAGGGCTTCGGCGAGCACGCTGTTGCCTGCGAACAACGGGCTGGCAGCGAGGAACTGCAGGAACTTGCGCCGGCTGTCGGCTTGGTCGATCGACACGATGGTTTCCTCTCCGGAAAAAACAGTTATGCGGAAGCAAAGGGGCCGGCAGCGGTCCCTTTGCCTGTCCTTCAGCTAGGGAATCCGTCGGCGCGATTGCCACGGCCCTAGGGGCCTCGCAATGACGAAGTTGTACTTGATCAGCATTTCCCTAGGGATGCAGAATGAGCTTCTCAACGCGCCAGTTCAGCAATTCGGCGACGAACACCCCATTCTCGGATGGGCAGGCGATCACAGGCACCTGCTGCGCGAACAGCGACGGGCAGAAGAGCATGAGTAACGCAACAAGCCAATGTTTCATGAATCCTCCTTTTGTTATATGGGGATCGCCTGCAACCCTTTTTCGCGTTCACTCTACGCTTGAATGGCGGTGCTTGGGGGAGCGGCACACAAGGCCATGAAGCGTTGCAGTATCGCCGCGGCAATCCTCATTTCAGCTGCGAATGTCTTCGCGTTCATCCCGAGGCATACCTATACCCGCCATCCCGCCAGGGATCTCGCTCTCAGGCTGGCCTCTGCCGGATCGAGTTGCGGATCCCAGTCCTTGGCGATGAAACGGCAAGCGGAGATGCCGTCGGAGGCCTTTGACATCAGCCAGCGGATGGGCGCTGCCATCACCTCGGGCTGGATCAGCGTCGTGCGGTCAGCGGTTTGCTGCAGCGGAATCATGCGGGTATTGGCCGGTCCGCCGGGCAACAGGGCATTGACCGTCACACCGCTGCCTTCGAGATCTCTCGACCAGATCACCGTGGCTGCCTCGAGTGCAGCCTTGGTCTGACCGTATGGCGAGCATTCGGCGGCGAGCATGGTCGGATAGCTGGTCACAATATTCACTATCCTGCCCCAGCCCTGGGCCATCAGGTGCGGAACCACGGCCCGGGCCATCAGGTAGGGCCCGGTGACGTTGGCATCGATGACGCCGCGCCACACCGTTTCATCGACCTCATAGAACTTCTGCTTGACCTCGAGTTCCACGCCCTCATTCTTCAGGCGCCGCGCCGCGTTATTGACCAGGCCGTGGACGGCGCCGAAGCGCCTGACCGTGGCGGCGACGGCTGCAGCGCATTCCAGGGCGTTGCCGACGTCGCAGTGGAGCGGCAGGATGCGGTCGGCGAAAGCGCCTTGGCCGGCGCGTTGAAGAAGCTTGGCCATCTCGTCATCGCTCATCGGCAAGTCCAGGGCGGCAACCCGCGCTCCGGCAGCGGCAAGGGCCAGCGTCATGGCGCAGCCCAGACCACGGGCGGCGCCGGTAATCATCACTACAGTGTCTTTCATCGGAGGGTCATCCAGTCGGGTGATCGGCGCGCACATGCACGCCGGCGGCGAACTCATTCTAGCGTCTTAGGGAAGGCTTATCACGGCCTGGCTCGTTGCCTCTACCTAGTAGTCAGTCAAGCTGCTGTTAATGTGTTGTCGGGCTAAAGCCCGACCTACAAGAGGCTGCTACGGTTGCCTCCATCAATTCTTCGATGACTACTTACTAGTCATTTCCCGTCAGGTTACAATGATTCTCTGCAGCTAAACGGGAGACAAACGTGCGTTGGCAAAACTTCTTGATGCTCGTGATCACGCTGTCATCCATGCTCGCCCAGGCTCAGGTCGTCGGTCTGGCGACCAATCCGCAGGGTTCTGCCTATTATTCGGTCGGCGCAGCGGTCGCCGGGGTCATGCAGAAGAAAGCCAACCTGACCACCCGGGTCATGCCCATGTCGGGCTCCTCGGCTTATGCGCCGCTCGTCAATCGCGGCGAGATCGAGTTCGGCCTGTTGAACGCGGTTGATGTCATGAATGCCTTCGAGGGCAGCGATAGCTTCAAGGGGCGCAAGCATTCCGACTTGCGTCTCGCCGGAGTGATATTCACCGTGCCCATCGGCATCGTCGTACCCAACGACTCGCCGGCCAAATCGATGAAGGATCTCAAGGGCATGCGCATGCCCAGCCAGTACACCTCGCAGGTGACGCTGCTGCACGCCCAGGACGCGGCATTGGCCACGGGCGGCGTGTCCACCGCCGACATGAAGCCCGTGCCGATCTCCGACTTTACCCGGGGCCTGGCAGCGTTGGGTGAAGGCAAGGTCGATGCCGCGCTGTCTTGCCTGGGCTGCGCCGCCGCCCAGGAGGCCCATGTCGCCCTCGCCGCGCATGGCGGCCTGCGGTTTCTGCCCCTGCTCGACACGCCCGAAGCCGTGGCGGCCATGCGCAAGGTTTTCCCCAGCGGCTACCTGCAGATGTTCCAACCCTCGAGCGCCTCCACGGGTGTCATCGTGCCGACCAATCTGATGGTCTATAGCACTTTTCTCGCCACCAGCACGCACGTGTCAGACGACGCGGTCTACAAAGCCCTCAAGGCGATATATCAGAACAAGGAAGAACTGGCGGCGACCGCGGTACCGCTGAAGAGTTTCGACCCGGCCATGATGGCCGAGGCCAGTCCCGTCCCCTATCACCCTGGAGCACAGAAGTTCTACAGGGAAATCGGGCAGTGGCCCCCGAAGAGCCGTTAGGGTCAAATCACATAAGCGCACACCAAGGACTTCCGCAATGGGGTGCAGCCAGCGGATGATTAAAGCACTCGTTTTCGATATTTTCGGCACCCTGGTGGATTGGCGAACATCCATTGCCAGAGAGTCTGAAATCCTTCTTTCGCCCCTGGGTATCGCGGTCGATTGGCTTGCGTTTGCCGATGCCTGGCGGCAGCAATATCAACCGGCCATGGAGAAGGTAAGGACGGGACACATGCCGTATACCAAGCTTGATGTCCTCCACCGGAGAAATCTCGACATCATTCTGTCCGACTTCGCAATCGATCATGTTGACGAGACGACCCGCCGCGAGCTGAATTACGCCTGGCACAGACTCGATGCATGGCCCGATGTCCGCCCTGGCCTGCAAGCGCTCAAGGCCAAGTATCTTCTCGCCCCTTGCTCGAACGGAAACATTTCCCTCATGGTCAATCTGGCCAGACGGAATGGATTCCCATGGGATGCGATTCTGGGAGCCGAAGTGGCGCACGATTACAAGCCCAAACCGATTGTCTATCTCTCTGCCGCGTCTGCCCTGGATCTTGCGCCTGAACAGACCATGATGGTCGCAGCACACTCTTCGGATCTTGCCGCCGCCGCCGCGGCCGGATTAAGAACCGCTTTCGTCGCGCGTCCCGATGAGAACGGGCCGGGCCAGGGTGAAGCAGAACCGAGCGTAGCCGTCGATGTATCGGCTTCAAGTATTCTCGAGCTCTCGCGGATCATGAATCATCCGGATCTGACCGCCTAGTACCTCAAGGGCACAAGCACCTCACAGGCACAAGTGCCCTGGGTTGCCCCTTGGGCAACTACGGGTACTAGCAGCCATGTTCACGGGTTCTTCTGCCGCACGCGCAAAGCCTGGGAGAGACCCAGACCGATCAGTGGCAGGGCGACTGCCGCCGCGACAAAAAGCCAGCGCGGGCTCGCGCTATCGACGACGACCGCCGACAACGCCACGCCGACCGACTGACCAAGGAATAATGAAGCGGCAAAGGTCGACATGGCCGTTCCCCGAAAAGTCGGCGCCATCTGCGTGGCATTGGTCTGCAGCGTATTGTGCAGCATGTAGAAGCCCAGGCCGGCCATCAGAATTGTCGGAACCACCCAGGGCCATGAAGGCACGACAACCAACAGCATGAATGCCAGGCCGAGCAGGAGTCCTCCGCCTGAAGAAAGCCCACGCTCTCCGAATCCGGCGACGAGTCGCTTGGCCAGGATGGCGTAGAGGAATCCGCCCATTCCATACACCGCAAGAATGGCGCCGGTCGCGGAGAGAGGCAGTGCGAATTCGGTGTGCAGATAATAGGGAATGAAGGCAGTAGCGCCATAGACTGCCATGCCCTCCAGGAACACCGCGGCGAGAACCACCTGGGCCGAGCGGATCTTCAGCAGGTCGAGGGTCTGCCTGACAAAATGCTTGCCGGTTGCAGAGCCGGCATGGCCGTCGATGGAAGGATTGCGTCTGAGCTCCGCGAACAGCAGCGCTGCAACGGTGAGATAGAGGCAAAGCAGGGATCCGAACGCCCAGCGCCATCCCAGCGTGTCGGCGAAAATCCCGGCGATCAGTTGTCCGCCGACCATGCCGAGTATCTGTCCGGTCAGGTAGCGTGCCAATACCGTCTGACGCTGTTCATAGGCGACGTTATCCCCTATCCAGGCCATGGATAGGGGCATGATCGCCGCCGCGGTGGCGCCGGTCAGCACCCTGAATATGACCAGCCAGGTGAAGTCGGACGCCAGGGTCGCACCCAGGCAACCGGCCGAACCGCCCAGCGTTGCCCAGGCGATCACCCGGAATTTTCCATAGCGGTCGCCGAGCGGGCCGTAGAGCAGTTGCAGCAGACCATAGGCGATGGCAAAGGCCGATATCACCTGCGCTGCCTTGCCCGCCGTGATGCTGAAGAACCTGGCCAGTTCGGGCAGCAGCGGATCGCACACCCTGATCGAGGCGGCGCTGGCGAAAGTGGCGAGCGTGAGCAGAGTAATCGCCCTTTGCGCGGAAGCCGCATTCATGCGCTTAGCCTGAAGTACTGTGCGCAGCCATTTCGCTTTCAGAGTCAGGGACGGGCGAGCCTCGCCCCGACAGACGATCCATGGCGACATAGACCACCGGCGTCAGATAGAGGGTGAGAAACTGTGACAGCAACAGACCGCCCACCACCGCCATCCCGAGGCCGCGCCTGACCTCGGCGCCGGCGCCCAGACCCAGGGCGATGGGCAGTGTTCCGACCAGTGCCGCCATGGTGGTCATCATGATCGGCCGGAAGCGGATCTGGCATGCCTGGAATATCGCCTCGCCGGCCGCGAGGCCGCCGTGACGCTGCCGTTCCAGGGCGAAGTCGATCATCATGATGGCGTTTTTCTTGACGATGCCCACCAGCATGATGACGCCGACGAAGGCATAGAGGTTCAGATCGAAACCGAAAAGCAGCAGGGTCAGGAGCGCGCCCATGCCGGCCGAAGGCAGGCCGGAGAGAATGGTCAGAGGATGAATGAAGCTCTCGTAGAGTATGCCCAGGACGATGTAGACGACCAGGATGGCGATCAAGAGCAGCATGCCCAGCCCCTTCAGCGAAGCCTGGAAGGCCTGGGCCGTACCCTGCAGGCTGGTGGCCAGTGAAACCGGCGGCCGCAGTTCCTGTTCGAGTTCCTTGATGCGCCCCACCGCCTCTCCCAGGGAAACCCCGGGCGTGAGGTTGAAGGAGATGGTCACCGAGGGCAGTTGCCCCAGATGATTCACCGTCAGGGCCTGGGTCTTGCGCGTGACCCTGGCGACGGTGTCCAGGGGGATGAGCTTGCCGCCGCTGGCGCGGACATAAATGCGCGAGAGGGTTGCCGGATTGGACTGATACTCGGGCAGCAATTCAAGAATCACCTGGTACTGGTTGGTTGAGGCATAGATGGTGGAGATCTGCCGCGAACTGAAAGCGCTTTGCAAGGCGTCCTCCACCTGGGCGAAGGTCAGACCCAGGGTCGCGAGTTTGTCGCGGTCGACATCCAACTCCAGCACCGGACTCTGATTGTTGAGGTTGCTGTTCACATCGACGAAACCGGGAAGCTGGCGGATGCGGGCAAGCAGGGTATCGTTCCACTGATAGAGTTCAGCGAGGTCCGTGTCCTGTATCGTGTATTGGTACTGGGCGGAGGTGTTCTGGCCGCCGATGCGGATGGGCGGCGGGTTCTGCAGAAAGACCTTGATGCCCGGAACCGCCGAGAGCTTCGGCCGCAGTTGCTGGATGATCTGGTCGGGATTGAGGCTGCGTTCCGCCCGCGGTTTCAGGCGGATGAACATGGTGCCCGTGCTGGCCGTCGGGCGCGCGCCGCCTGCGCCCACCGTGGACATGAAGGAAGCGACGTTGGGATCCTTGGCCAAGATTTCCGCCACCTGCCGCTGGTGCTGAACCATGGAGGCGAAGGAGGAATCCTGTGCGCCCTCGGTGAAGATGAGAATCTGTCCGGTGTCGCCGCTGGGCAGGAAGTCCTTGGGCACGACGGAAAAGAGCACGCCGGTCACGGCCAGGGTGGCCACGAAGCTCGACAGTATCAGCTTGGGTCTGGCCATGGCCCAGGCGAGGCTGCTGGAATAACCGGCCAAGAGTGCTTCGAAGAAACGCTCGAAGGCGCGATAGACCTTGTTGTGCTGCTCCGTTTCGACATGCTTCAGATAGCGGCTGCAGAGCATGGGCGTCAAGGTCAGGGAAACGAAACCCGACACCAGAATGGCGGCACAGATGGTGACCGCGAATTCGTGCAGCAGGCGACCGACGATGCCGCCCATGAACAGCACGGGAATGAACACCGCGATCAGGGAGATGGTCATGGAAAGAATGGTGAAGCCGATCTCCTTCGCTCCCTTCACCGCCGCCTGGAAGGGCTCCTCTCCTGCTTCCACGTGGCGCATGATGTTTTCCAGCATGACGATGGCGTCATCGACGACAAAGCCCACCGAGAGCGTCAGGGCGAGAAGGGAAAGATTGTCCAGGCTATAGCCCAGGACGTTCATGACGGCGAAGGTGCCTATCACGGAAATGGGCAGAGCCAGGCTGGGAATGATGGTGGCGTAGATGTTGCGCAAAAACAGCAGGATCACCAGAATCACCAGGAAACCCGCCAGAATCAAGGTGAATTGCACGTCCTCGATGGAGTCGCGGATGGAGATGCTGCGATCGTAGAGCACGTTCATTTCGATGGCAGCAGGCAGCTTGGCGGCGAAGACGGGCAGCACCTTCTTGATGGCATCCACCGTCTCCACGGTGTTCGCGCCGGGCTGTCGCTGGATGGCGAGAATAATGGCGCGACGGTCCACGAGCCAGGAGGCGACCTTGGCGTTCTCGATGCTGTCTATGGGCGTGGCCACCTCCTCCAGACGCACCGGTGCGCCGTTCTTCCAGGAAACGATGAGTGGGCGATAGGCGGCGGCGCTGGCCAAGCGGCCGTTGTCCTTGATGGCGAAGCTCTGGCTCGCCCCGTCTACGGAGCCCAAAGGCTGATTGACATTGCCTTGCTTGACCGCCTGCAGCAGTTCATCGATGCCTATGCCGCGGGAAGCCAATTGATCGGGATTGGCCTGCACCCGCACGGCGAACTTCTGGGCGCCGAAAACATTGACCAGCGCCACGCCAGGAAGAGTCGACAGGCGTTGGGCGAGGTCCGTCTCGGCATACTCGTCCACCACCGACAGGGGAAGCGTGGCAGAACTTAAGTTGATATAAAAGATGGCGGAGTCGGCAGGATTCACCTTGCGGAAGGAAGGCTGCGTCGGCATGTCCGGCGGCAGTTTGCGGGCAGCCGTCGCGATGGCCGACTGGACGTCCTGAGCCGCGGCGTCGATGTTGCGGTCGAGGGAAAACTGCAGGGTGATCGAGGTCAAGCCCTGGGCGCTGGTGGAGGTCACCGAGTCCAGGCCGGCGATGGTCGAGAACTGGCTCTCCAGCGGCGTGGCCACCGCCGCCGCCATAGTCTCCGGCGAGGCGCCGGGTAGTACGGCAGTCACCGAAATGGTGGGAAAGTCCACGCTGGGCAGTTCCGAGACCGGCAGTGAACGGTAGGCGATGACCCCGAAAATGAGAAAGGCCGCCATGAGCAGCGTGGTCATCACCGGCCGGCGGATGCAAACTTCAGATAGTTGCATGACGTGCCCTCAGCGCGGCGTTGGGACTGCGGCCGGGGCCTTGCCGGACTCTGGAGCCTTGCCGGGCTCGTTGCCGGAAGCTTTGGCCTTGGGTTCCTTGACTTGCACCTTGACGCCCGGCGTCAGACGCAACTGGCCATCGGTGACCACCGTTTCGCCTTCCTGCAAGCCCTTGTCTATGACTGCCAATCCTTCACGGGTAAACGACAGAACGATCTTGCGTGTCTCCGCCTTGCCGTCGCTCTTGACGACATAAACGAAATTGCCCTCTGGCCCCTGCTGCACGGCTTCGGTGGGAACAACCAGGGCATTGTTCACCCTATCCATGACCAGGCTGACTTTGACGAACTGGCCGGGGGTGAGTTTTTCTTCCTGGTTGGCCAGGACGGCCTTGATCTGTATGGTGCCGGTGGCGGCATCCACGGCGTTGTCGATAAACTTCGCCTCCCCTTCGAAGCGCGCTTGACCTTCGCCGGGCACGCTGACAGTGACCTTCATCGCGCCGGCCTTCATGGCGGCCTTAAGCCGCGTCAGATGCTTCTCGGGCGCGGTGAAAGTGACATAGAGGGGACGGATACGATTAACCACCGCCAGGGAGGTATCGTTGAACTTCAATCCGGCGCCAGGAAAGACCAACTTGGCACCGACGATGCCGGAAAACGGCGCACGTATGTTTGTATAACCGAGTTGCAGCCGGGCCAGTTCCACCGCCGCCTTGTCGGCGCGCAGCGTCGCCTCGATGGCCGCCTCGCTGGTGCGCATGTCGGACACTTTTTCCTCGGAGACAAAACCGCGCGTCTTCAATGCCTGGTAACGCTCGACGTCGATATGCGCTTTCGCCAACTGCGCCTGGTCCCGCGCCAGATTGGCTTCCGCCTGCTGCAGGCGAGCTTTGAAGTCTCCGGCATCGAGGCGCACCAGCACATCGCCGGCCTGGACATGCTGGCCTTCGGTGAACAGAACTGCTTCCACCTGGCCATCGAGGCGGGACTTCAGGGTCACGGTTTCATAGGCCTCCGTCCGTCCCACGACCTCAAGCATCACAGGCATGTCACGGGTCGCCACCTGGGCCACAGCGACCGGCACCGGCGGCGGCACACGCTTGACGGGTTCCTCTTTCCCATACTTGAACCAGTACGCGGCGCCCGCGGCGATGACGACAAGCAATAAAAACAGTTTTTTCATCGTGTCCTAACCTGACAAAGTCTACAGCGTTGGCAATTGTCTCTTAAAACCTGAAAGATTTCACCCGCTAACTTCGGCCTCTAGGCACACGGCAATTGGAGCGTCGCGACCAAACCGCCATCGGGATGGTTGCCAAGCGTCAGCGTGCCGCCATGCTGAACAGCGATGTTTCTGGCAATGGTCAGGCCAATGCCCGTGCCGCCTGTGTCCCGGGAGCGCGAACCCTCGAGCCGGAAGAAAGCATCGAACACGGCCTCCAACCGGTCTTCGGGGATCCCCGGGCCGCCGTCGCGAACCTTGACGACCACGTCCTTGCCATCTCCGCTCGCGGTGATGCGGGCATATGCACCGTACTTGACTGCATTGTCGATCAGATTGGTGAGACAACGGCGCATGGCATTGGGCATGGTCAGGACAAAGGCTGCAGTAAGCCCTTCCACAGTCACGTCCTGCCCCGTCTCCACGGCGTCGGCGCAGACGCTATCGAGGATGGAGTCGAAATCCATGCGCTGCGTGACTTCCTTGGCGGTCATGCTGCGCGCGAGTTCGAGCCCGTCGCGAATCATGCCCTGCATCGCCGAAAGATCATCCACCAGCTTTGCGCGCAAGGCCTGATCAGTCACCTTCTCCAGACGCAAGCGCATGCGTGTGAGCGGCGTCTGCAGATCGTGGCTGATGGCCGCCAGCATTTGCGCGCGCTCCTTGATGTACTTGCGAATCTGCGCCTGCATGGCGTTGAAGGCACTGGCGGCGTGCCTGACCTCGGTCGGCCCGCGTTCAGGAAGAGGCGGATGCTCGATATCGCGTCCCAGGTCCGTGGCAGCTTCGGCAAGCCGCTGCAGCGGCTTGGAAGTCAGACTCGCAACCGCATAGGCGAGCAGGCAAAGACTCGCCAGGAAGAAAATGAAATAGCCCAACTGGCTCTTGGCGCGCAGCGAAAGAAATGGCTCGCCGAGCGTACGATCATTGCGTTGCAACTGCAGGACAATGCGCAAGGAGGTGTCGTCGCGCAAAGTGACCAGGGCTATGCGGCAGGAAGTCTGAACGTTAGTCGCGTCGCGCGCCGCCGCCTTGCAATCTTCGCCGCCGGCTTTCCAAGCCAATACTTGCCGGCCGGGGCCGAGTCGCTCATGCAGGGCTTCGGCAAACTCGGGATCTGCTTCCGCCATAGCCCCAATGCTGGAAATTTCGGCGGCGAGTCCATTGCGGCTGGCTGCATTGAGCACCTGCTGCCGCGTCTCCCGGGGAACCTCGTCGAGCATGCGTGTGAGCTGCTCCATCCGCTCTGCGGCGCGCATCACCCGCAACTGGGCGATGACCTCGCGCCGCTCGCCGTTGGCGAAGTAAAGGGTCAATGCGGCGGAGGCCAAGACGCCACCGACCAGCGTCACGAATACCCTGCCGAGCATGGAATTGAAAAAGGCCCTCACTTCAACTCTCCACCGTGACCGATGCCGCCAGCACGTAGCCCTCGTTCCGCACGGTCTTGATCAGCATCGGCGCCTTCGCGTCCTCGGACAGTTTCTGGCGCAGGCGGCTGATCTGCAAGTCCACAGAGCGATCGAATGGATCGGCATCGCGTCCCTTGGTGAAATTGAGCAGCTGGTCCCGATTCAGCACCCGGTTGGGATGTTCGAGCAGCGCCTTCAGCATCCTGAACTCCGCTCCGGACAGCATGACTGCCGTGTCCTTCGGACTGACGAGGTGCCTGGCCACCAGATCGAGTACCCAGCCCGCGAAAACCATGCGCTTGGCCTCCTGCGTCTCCAGATTCGGCGGCAAGGCCTGGGTTCGCCGCAGCACGTTGCGGATGCGCGCGACCAGTTCGCGGGGTTCGAAAGGCTTCGTGAGATAGTCGTCTGCCCCCATCTCCAGCCCGAGTATGCGGTCGAGTGGCGCGCCGCGCGCGGTCAACATGATGACGGGCAAGCTGGAGCGGGCGCGCAAGGTCCTGCACAGGGTGAGGCCATCCTCGCCTGGCAACGTCAGATCGAGCACGACAAGATCGACGCGGCCGTCATCGAGTTCCCGCCACATGGCCAGGCCATCGGCGGCTGTCACGGTCCGAAAACCGTTTTCATCGAGATATTCGGCGAGCAGGGCCCTGATCTCCCTATCATCATCGACCACGAGAATAGCGGGTTGGCTTTCCATGCCCGGCATTATGCCCAGAGCCGACGATATCCGGAACCTGATTTGTAGCCGCAGGTATCGAAGCGCGCGACAGACAAATTAGGACACAATTCCGCCGGCCGGCGACATAAGAAGACCGGTCTCGAGGCGCAATATCGTATTCCTGGATTGACCGGAACCCTGTCATGATCAAGTCCCCCACCCTGCTCATTCTCGCCGCGATGGGCCTCTTCGCAGGCGCGGCCCTGGCCGAGGGCGAGTGCAGTCAAATGCGCGGGCCGATGCACGCAGGCAAGCTTAGCGCTCACATGGAAAAGTACCGCGCCCGTCTCCATGACAAGCTCGAACTCTCCAGCGAGCAGGAAGCGGCCTGGAAAACATTCACCGAAAAGGTGAAACCGCCCTCTATGGCCAGGATGAAGGCAGTCTGTGCCGAGTTGCGCGCGCTGCCCACCCCTGCCCGCATGGACAGGATGCTCTCCCTGATGAAGGAACGCGAAAGCCGGATGGTGGAGCGGGCGGCGGCAGTCAAGGAATTTTATGCCCAGCTGAATCCTGAACAGCAGAAGTTGTTCGATGCACAGCGGCCCATGAGAAGCAGGCGTTAAGCAGCCGCCATGATGGAATTCACCAGCATAATTGCCGTGGCCGATTCATGTCATGTTTCCGACCTGGTGCGGGCGGTTACCGTCGCCGTCGCTATTGCGCTGATGCTCACAGGCTCCTCCTGAGGTCGCTCCAGTACCTGCTCGACAGGCCTAGGTCCCCTTGAACACCGCCTTGCGCTTCTCGTGGAAGGCACTGACCCCTTCGCGGAAGTCGTCCGAGCTGCGCAGGCGGCTGTAGCAATGTCCCTCCAGTTCGATGGCGATGGACAGGGGTGCATCCTCGGTATCGTTCAACAGCTTCTTGGCGGTGCGCTGTGCCAGCGGCGAGAAACTGCACAACTCGCGCACCAGGGCGTCGGTCGCCTGCTCCAGTTCGGCATCGGCGACACACTCCACCGCAATGCCCCAGTCGTAAGCCTGCGTTCCGGAAATGCGTCTGGAGCGCATCACGACGTCCTTGGTGCGGCCAATGCCAATCATTTTCTGCAGCCTTGCGGATCCGCCCGAACCCGGTATCTGTCCGAGTTTCTGCTCCGGCAAGGCATAGAGCGAGGATGCGGAAGCGATGCGAAAATCGCAGGCGAGGGATAACTCGAAGCCGACCCCAAAACAGTAGCCGCGGTTCGCCGCGATCACGGGCTTGCCGCAGCGCACCGGGGCCGCGATATTCCATGCCAGCTTGGAAACATGCTCGGGCGTGGCCTCGATGAAACCCTTGATATCGCCGCCGCTGGAGAAATGCTCACCGATCGCGCGCACCACGATGACACGCACCCTGTCGTCCAGATCGAGGGACTCAAAGACGAGCCGCAACTGGTCGCGCTGCTTCATGGAAATGATATTGAACGGCGGCCGGTTAAGGATGATGTCGGCACGCTCTCTCGCCGCATCGACCTCGACACTGAAACCGTCGAGATCTGCGAGCAGGGAATGCGCCTGATGAACGAGTTCAGTCATGAATTTCTCCTGTTGAAATAATATTCATTCGACGAGCCGCTTCTCCCAGTCGATTCCGGGCGCGGCGGCAAGCTCCTGGTCGAGATCGACTTCATCCTCGCCGGGGATTTTTACCTTGGTGAAGATATGCCCTGCATAGGACAGCGGGCGGGTGGCGTCGAGCCCCATCTTGGCGCTGACGCCCTCCAACTGCGCGGATGCGGCACGCCCGCTCGTGGCGACGGTGGTCGAGGGATCAAGGATGGAGCCTTGCGCCCCGCTCACCACGATGAGGTCGCGGTCCGCCTGGAAGCGCGTGGCGATCGCCCACTCGACCTGCTTTGGGTCATGGACATCAACATCGTCATCGACCACGACGACATGCTTGACGTCGTAGTGCGCCCCCAGGGCGCACATGATGACATTCTTGGACTCGCCTTCCCGCTTCTTGGAAAACTTGACGAAGAGATGGTAACGGCACACGCCGCCCTCGGAAAGATGCACGTCGAGAACGCCGGGAAAACTGCGCTGCAGGTGCGCGAGCAGGGTGGCTTCGCGCGGAATGGCACCGAGCAGCAGGTGCTCCATCTCCGCGGGAATGATGGTGTGGTAGATGGGGTCCTTGCGGTGGCTGACCAGATCGATGGCGATCACCTCGCGCTCCTCGACATCGCTGTAATACTTCGGAAACTCCCCGAATGGACCCTCTGTTTCACGCACGCCGGGTAGCAACCTGCCCTCGATGACTATCTCTGCTCCCGCCGGCACGCGCACTTCGCTGGAAAGACACTTCACCACGGCCAGCGGCGCGCCGTGCAAGGCGCCTGCAATCTCCAGTTCGTCATGGTCTATGGGCATGATGGCCTGGGAGGCCAGTAGCGTCAGCGGGTCGACGCCGATCACGATGGCCACCGGCAGCGCCTCGCCCTTGGCATCCGCCGCCTGGTAAAAAGTGAAAAGATGGCGCGGCAGAATCAGCACCGCCATGCGGTCCTTGCTATTGACCTGGATGCGGATGATGGAAACGTTCTGGATGCCCGTCTTGGGGTTCCTCGCTATCAGCAGACCCGCCGTGATGTAAGGACCGCTGTCATGTTCGCTGTGGGTCGGGATGGGCAGGAGAGCGCGGATATCGATGTCCTTGTCATGCACCACGGTCTGGACGGGGGCCGCCTCGCGGCCCACCTCGCGCCAGGGAACGGGGTGCTCAGCGGCGTGGCGAAATCTTGCCAGGAGTTCGGACTCGGGCACATTCATCGCCTCGGCGATCCATTCGCGGCGCGCCATGAAACCGGAGACGATGGGGATAGCGTGTCCTCCCGGTCGCGGGAAGAACGCGGCCTTGGAACCGTCCAGATTCTTGGCAATCGCGGCAAGGCGATGCTTCAATGGCACATGCTCGCGAACCACCGCCAGGCGATCGCTTGCGGCCAGGTGCTTGAGCCAGCTCCTGAGGGTGAGGGTCGAACTCATTTTTCCAGCCCAAAAGGGAAAGATTATATGCCGAGGCCGGTTTGGCGCGGCCGGTTTGACGCACTGTTTGGCCTGCATCACCATGGCCATCGTGGTCGGCGGCTTGACGCTGATGGCCTATACGGGCTCCTATCTTTCCGTCGAGCGCATCGCCATCGCCCTCGGCGCTTTCGAACTGGTTTTTCTCTTCGTCGCCTGGGCGGCAAAGCCCGACCTGGCCGCCTCGGGCGTCAATCTCGTCAGCTTGAGCGTCGGCGTGCAAGTAATGAACGCATTGCTGTTACCCATCGTCTGGGCTTCCTCTACCTGCTCGCCAGGCGCTTGCCCCTGCCTTACCGGCTGAAGGGTTTCTATGCGGTGATCGTCGCCCTGGTCATCATTCTGACCTCGGGATTCGGCGTCTATGCCGGGCTGTCCGGCGTGGCGGGTTAGTCATTCCCGCGCAGGCGGGAATCCAGTATGTGCCTGGGTCCCCGCATCCGCGAGGACGACGGGGATCCTGTCCTCGACACGGCGCATCGCCGCCACCACTTCGATGCGCGTCGGCGCCCGCCCCATCAGGAATGTGACCGTGCGTCCGAGCGCGGTGTCAGGCCAGCACCACTGGGCGTTGCCGCCGAGATTCGCGGCGCCACCGTCACAAAGCGCGATGATCTCGTCGAGATCGTCCTGATTGAGCGTCAATGTAGCGTCAATGATCAACTCCACTGCAACTCGGGGGAATCGATGGGCAACTTGCGCAGCCACTTGCCTGTGGCCTGATAGATTGCATTGACGACAGCCGGGGCAAGCAGCGGCAACCCGGGCTCGTCGACGATGAGGCCGAGGTTGTCACGCACCGCCCAGAGAAGAGGCGTATCGGGCGAAACATCGAGGTAAATTTTCTTTCCGTTGAGAGTCAGCTTCATCTTGTCTCAAAGTGTGGCTATGCGACGCACAATCTATGCGATCCCGTCTCGCCCTGTCAAGACGGCGATCTCGGCTATGATAGATGGAGCACATCTCTGGAGTTCGTCTTGCAGAAAGTCACTTTGGCCCTGATGCTCGCCTGGCTTTGCCTGCCGGCAGCCGCGCAATACGAGGAGCGCCTGCCCATCCCGGTGGCACGCGCGCTGAAGGCGGCCGCCATTCCCGCGTCGGCGGTCGCGGTGGTGGTGCAGGAAGTCTCGGTCAATTTGCCGAGGGTCAGCGTCAATGCCGGCCAGCCGCTGAATCCGGCATCGCTGATGAAGCTTCTCACCACCTATGCCGCGCTGGAAACGCTCGGCCCCGCCTTCACCTGGAAGACCGAGGTCTGGATCAACGGCGAGATCAGGGACGGAGTGCTAAATGGCGACTTGTACCTGAAGGGCGGCGGCGACCCCAAGCTGACCTTCGAGCAATTCTGGTTGCTCTTGCGCAACTTGCGCGCGCGCGGCCTGCGCGAGATCCGCGGCGACCTGGTGGTTGACCGCAGCCTGTTCGCCGTCCCGGCGTTGGCCGACTTCGATGACCAGCCGCTGCGCCCCTACAACGTGTCTCCTGACCCGCTGCTGTTGAATTTCAAGTCTATCCGTCTGCAATTCATCCCCGGGCAGAATGGCGTCGCCGTCCTGGCGGAACCCTTGCCCGACAATCTCGAACTCATCAACCGCATCAAGCCAAGCAACAATGGTGGAAACAGCGGCTGCGGCGATTGGCGGGAAGGCCTGCGCACGGAAGTCTCCCAGCAGGAGCGCCGTACCCGCCTGACCCTGTCCGGCAGCTATTCCATGAGTTGCGGCGAGAAGACCTGGAACCTCGGCGTGCTCTCCCATCCGCAGTACGTGGCGGGTGTCTTCCGCCAGCTCTGGCAGGAACAAGGCGGCACGCTGACCGGCGGCCTGCGCGAGGCCGTCGTCCCGGAAGCCGCACGCCTCCTGGCCGGAGCCGAATCGCCCTCCTTGGCGGAAGTGGTGCGCGACATCAACAAGTACAGCAACAACGTGATGGCGCGCCAACTCTTCCTGACGCGGGGTGCCGAATCAGTGCGATCAGGCAAAAGCCTCGCCACTGCCGCGGACGCGGATCTTGCCGTGCGCGCCTGGCTGCTGCAGAAAAACCTGCGCTTCCCGGAGCTCATCCTGGAAAACGGATCGGGTCTGTCGCGACGTGAGCGCATCAGCGCGGAGAATCTGGCGCGCCTTCTCGCAACGGCCTGGCAGAGTCCGCTGATGCCGGAGTTCATCGCCTCCCTGCCGCTCTCGGCAATCGACGGCACCATGAAGAAACGCCTCAGGCAGAATGGCGTTGCCGGGCAGGCGCACATCAAGACCGGCAGTCTCGAAGGCGTCAAGGCCATCGCCGGCTATGTCCATGACAGCAGGGGAAAGTGGAATATCGTCGTCTTCCTGGTCAACCATCCCAATGCCGCGGCGGCGCAAGGGGCGCAGGATGCGCTGCTGCAATGGGTATTCGAGCGCGGCGCCTAAGAGGCAGGCTCACTCAGGACGCAGCAGCTCTATCCTGAACCCGGATTCAAAGATGGCATTCCACCACGTCGCCTGAGGCCACCTGCAAGGACACGCCGACGATGTCGGCATGAACGGGAAGCCTGGCCACGCAACGGTCGACGAGAACGGCCGCACGTATCTCCGGCGCGCCACGGCGCAGTACGCCTAAGAGCAGCGGATCCTCCGCGCCGGCAAGCAGGGCGGATGCCTGCGCCACCATGAGATCCAGCACGACTTCCAGTTGCGCGGCGTCGTAGAGGCAGAAACGTTGGCCGGAAACGCTGCTCATTTCACAAACCGAGTCGATCCCACAACGCATCGACGCGCCGCTTCACTTCTTCGTCCATGGCGATGGGCACACCCCAGGCGCGGCTGGTTTCCCCCGGCCATTTGTTTGTCGCATCTATGCCCATCTTGCTGCCCAGGCCGGCCACGGGACTGGCGAAGTCGAGGGAGTCGATGGGCGTATTCTCGACAATCAGGGTATCGCGGGCGGCATCGACGCGCGTGGTCAAGGCCCAGATCACCTCGGGCCAGGAGCGGATGTTTACATCGTCGTCCATGACGATGATGAATTTCGTGTACATGAACTGGCGCAGGAAGCTCCAGATGCCGAACATCACCGGCTTGGCATGGCCGGGGAACTGCTTCTTGATGGACACCAGGGCCAGGCGGTAGGAGCAGCCTTCGGGCGGCAGATAGAAGTCGCTGATCTCGGGAAACTGTTTCTGCAATAGCGGCACGAACACCTCGTTCAATGCCAGGCCGAGAACGGCAGGTTCGTCCGTCGGCTTGCCGGTGTAAGTGGAGTGGTAGATGGCGTCGCGCCTCATGGTGATGCGCTCTACTGTGAACACCGGAAACTCAGACACCTCGTTGTAATAACCGGTGTGGTCGCCATAAGGGCCCTCCTGCGCCGTCTCCCCGGGTTGGATGAAACCCTCGAGGACGATCTCGCTGCCGGCCGGCACCTCCAGATCCGAGCCCAGGCATTTCACCAGTTCCGTCTTCGCGCCGCGCAGCAGACCCGCGAACTGATATTCGGAGAGCTTGTCGGGAACGGGGGTGACGGTGGCGAGCAGGGTGGCCGGGTCTGCGCCTATCGCCACCGCCACCGGAAAGGGTTTGTTCGGATGCGCCAGGCAATGACTGCGAAAATCCAGGGCGCCGCCGCGATGGACCAGCCAGCGCATGATGAGCTTATTCTTGGCGATCACCTGCTGGCGATAAATGCCGAGGTTCTGCCTGGCCTTGTCCGGGCCGCGCGTCACCGTCAGGCCCCAACTCACCAGAGGCGCTGCGTCGCCGGGCCAACAGGTCTGTATGGGCAGACGCGACAGGTCAACCTCATCGCCTTCCCAGACGACATCCTGGCAGGGCGCTTTGGCGAGCACATTCGGCGCCATATTGAGCACCTGTTTCAGCACAGGGAGTTTTTCCCAGGCATCCTTCAGGCCCTTGGGTGGCTCGGGCTCCTTGAGATAGGCGAGCGTCGCACCCACCTCGCGCAAGACTGTCTGCCAGTCGCAATCCTCTCCGGCCGCCTCAGAGTGCACCGCCAGTGCGACGCGCCGCGGCGTGCCGAAGAGATTGGCGAGCACGGGGATGCTGTGCCCCTTCGGCTTCTCGAACAGCAGCGCCGGCCCGCCTGCGGCAATCACCCTGGAACAGATCTCGGTCATCTCAAGCCTGGGATCGACCTCGACCGTGATGCGCTTCAGTTCGCCCAGCTTCTCCAACTGGGAAATAAAATCGCGCAAGTCATGGTATTTCATTTGAACACTCCGGGCAGACTCAGGTGGAAGTCGGCGACGATGCCGGCGGTGATCGTCGCGCCGACCCAGTTGTTGTGCAGGAAGGCCTTGAAGCAGTCCTCGCGGTTGCGGCCGCGAATCAGCGTGTAATGGTAGAGCATGATGATGGCGGCGACGGCCAGGCCTGCGAAATAAAACAGGCCATAGCGGAGAGACCAGCCTATCCACACGAGTATCGCCAGCATCAGTGCATAGCAAATCATCACCCCGGCCACATCGAAGCGACCCAGGGAGATGGCCGAGGTGCGTATGCCCAGTTTGATATCGTCGTCGCGATCGACCATGGCATATTCCGTATCGTAGGCGATCGCCCAGAACACGTTGGCGGCGAGCAGCACCCAGCAGACGAGGGGGACGGCGTTCTGGATCGCGGCGAAGGCCATGGGGATGCCGAAGCCGAAGGCCACACCGAGATAGGCTTGCGGTACGGCAAAGCGCTTGACGAAGGGATAGCTGCCGGCTAAGAATACGGCTGGCACCGCCAGCAGCCAGACAAGCCTGTTGAGCGGCAGGATCAGCAGGAAGGAAAGGACGAGGAGCACTATGGCGATAATCATCGCCTCCTTCACCGACACCTCTCCGGTGGCCAGCGGCCTGTCCCTGGTGCGCTTGACCTGGCCGTCATAGTTGCGATCGGCATAGTCGTTGATAGCCACGCCCGCCGAGCGCATCAGCAACGTGCCCAGACAGAAGATCCACACCACGACCAGGCTGGGCCGGCCTCTGCCGGCGATCAACAATCCCCAAAGGGTGGGCCAGAGCAGCAGCAATGTACCTATGGGTTTGTCGAGCCGCAGCAGCTTTTCATAAAGCGTGAGGCGCCTGGCCAGTGCTTTCAGATTCATGCGCTGAGGTCAGGTAATTGGGTCAGGTCGCTCGGTCAAACGATGCCCGGCATGGCGAAGGACAGCGCCTGAAGTTTCGCCTGCAGTTCCGTCCTCTGGCCGGCGTCGAGTTCGACCAGCGGCGGACGCAGATGATTCCAGCCCTCGTCGTGCGCATAATGGGCGATGGTGGCCTTGATCGCTGCGATCAACGGATAGGCCTGCATGGTCTTCCTCAGAGTATCGAGACCGGCCTGCATCGCAACCGCCTGCGGCGACCGCCAGTTCTGATAGACGGCGACGATGGGGCCGGGATTGACGTTTCCCGTCGCCGTGATGCAGCCTGAACCACCATGTTGCATGCCTTCCAGGAGCAGCATCTCGGAACCAGGGAAGACGTCGAAATCCGCTCCTGCGAAGGCCGATAGCACAGCGCGCAGATTGGCCACGTCGCCCGAGCTGTCCTTGATTCCGGCGATCGCGCTCGGATAGGTTTTCTTCAACCGCTCAATCAGGGGAAGGGAAAGTGGCACCTGGCTCTGCGGCGGGATGTGGTAGAGATAAACTTGCAGATTCTCGTCGCCCACCCGCTCTATGGTCTCGGCGAAACTCCTGAAGATGCCCTCATCCGTAACCCCCTTGTAGTAGAAAGGCGGCAGCATCAGCACACCGGCGCAGCCGGCCTGGGTCGCATGACGGGTCAGCCTGACCGTGTCGGTGAGGGAACAGCAGCCCGTGCCAGGCATCAGCCGACCCGGAGGAATGCCTGCTGCGAGAAGCATGTCTAAGAGATCGATGCGCTCATCGACAGAGAGTGAATTCGCTTCGCTGGTGGTGCCGAATACCGCCAGGCCGGCGCAACCCTGTTCGAGCAGCCACTTGCAGTGCGCCACGAAGCGCTTGCCGTCGGGCGAGAGGTCTTTCGCGAAGGGAGTGACGACGGGGGACAGCACTCCTTTGATTTTTTCCGGCTTCATTGGCGAGTCTCAAGCTTATGTGAATGCTGCATTGTGACGCGTAATTTTCGACTATGCTAGTTTAAAACCTGTCGTCCCCGCGCAGGCGGGCACCCAGGAAGGCACTGGATTTCCGCCTGCGCGGAAATGACCATGTCACTCTTGCCGGACGTTTCAGCAATGGCCCATCGCCGGGTTAAGCCTTGAGCAACTCTTCTCTGCCGCCCAGCCAGCGCGCGAGATGCGCCGCGGCCAACTGCGGATGGTCACGCAGCATTTCTTCCGCTGCGGCGCGAGCCGCGGCGACCAGCGCTGCATCATCGAGATCGGCATAGCGCAGGAGCGGCACGCCGCTTTGCCGGGCGCCGACGAACTCTCCGGGTCCGCGCAGCCGCAGGTCCTGGCGCGCGATCTCGAAACCGTCGGAATGCTCGAAAATGATTTTCAGCCGCTCCCGCCCGGCCTGGGAAAGGGCCCGGGCATAGAGCAGAATGCAGGCGGATTCGGCTGCGCCGCGGCCGACGCGGCCGCGCAACTGATGCAACTGGGCGAGGCCGAAACGCTCTGCGTGCTCGATCACCATCAGCGAGGCATTGGACACATCGACGCCGACCTCGATCACCGTGGTCGCCACCAGAAGCTGGACCTGTCCCGAAACGAAGGCCTCCATCACTGCGGATTTTTCCGCGGACTTCATGCGGCCGTGCACCAGGCCGATGGAGATTTCAGAAAGCTCCTCTGTCAGGCGCTCGAATGTCTCGAGCGCGGTCTTCAGCTGCAGGGTTTCCGACTCCTCGATCAGCGGGCACACCCAGTAGGCCTGATGGCCGTCGGCGCAGGCGGCGCGCACCCGCGCCACCACCTCGCCGCGGCGCGCTTCCGCCACCAGCTTGGTGAGCACCGGCTTGCGGCCCGGCGGCATTTCGTCTATCAGGGAGACATCGAGGTCGGCGTAATAACTCATCGCCAGGGTGCGCGGAATCGGTGTCGCCGACATCATCAGCTGGTGCGGGCTCGCGCCTTTCTGCCTCAGGGCCAGGCGCTGGCGCACGCCGAAGCGATGCTGCTCGTCGACCACCGCGAGCCCCAGACGGGCGAACTCAACCCCCTCCTCGATCAGGGCGTGGGTGCCGACGACGATTGCGGCTCGCCCTTCGCCGACCGCCGCGATCATCGCCGCCTTCTCCTTCTTCTTAAGACTTCCCGACAGCCACGCCACCTCCAGACCCAAGGGCGCAAGCCAAAGCATCAGCTTTCGCCAGTGTTGTTCGGCGAGAATCTCCGTGGGCGCCATCAGCGCCCCCTGCCAGCCGTTCTCCACCGCCTGCAACAGGGCCAGTGCGGCGACTATGGTCTTGCCGCTGCCGACATCGCCCAGCAGCAAACGCTGCATCGGATGCGGCTCTCCCAGGTCCATTCCTATCTCGCCCCAGGCGCGCTCCTGGGCGCCGGTGAGTCTGAAGGGAAGCGCATCCCGCAGCCTGCCGGTGAGCAGTCCGCTGCCCGGCAGAGCCGGCGCCCCGCGGGCGCGGCGGGCGGCGTAGGCGCGGCGAAGAGAGATCTGCTGCGCCAGCAGTTCGTCGAAACGGATGCGCCGCCATGCTTGAGAAAATGCCTTCCCCCCTTCCCCCTTAGCGAGGACGGAGGTGTCGAATGTTCGTCCGCTATCGCGACCTCCTTGTTCCTCGCAGGCCTCGTCTTCCAACCCGGCGGGCGGCTGGTGCAGCAAACGCACGGCCTGGGCGAAGGGGGCGAGTTCGATGCGCTGGCGCAACTCTTCCGGCAGGGTGTCGGCAAGATCGGTGCGCGATAGCGCCTCCCCGATCAATTTCCGCAGCGTCACTTGAGTGAGGCCGGCGGTGGTCGGATAGACAGGTGTCAGGGCCTGCGGCAGGGATGCATCGGCGCTGACCGCGCTGGCGCGCGGATGCACCATCTCCGGACCGAAGTGGCCTTCGCGCACTTCGCCGAAGAGGCGCAGACGGGCGCCGGGCGCGTACTGCTTCTGCTGGCTGGGATAGAAGTTGAGCAGGCGCACCAGCAGCACGCCGGTCTCATCCTGCACCCGGCAAAGCAACTGCCGGCGCGGACGGAAGGCGATCTCTGTTGCCAACACGTTGACCTCGAGCTGCACCGGCATCCCCGGCGGCGCATCAGCAATGCTGGTCAGCCGCGTCTCATCCTCGTAGCGCAGCGGCAGGTGCAGCACCAGTTCCGCATCCGTGTGGAGACCCAGTTTGGCAAGCCTGGCGGCGATATTTTTGGCAATGCCGCGTGACGCCGGAGCGGCGGGGCTAGGCTCAGGCGACGACGAGGACGGCATCCGCCTCAACCAGAGCGCCGCGCGGCAACTCCCTGACGCCGACCGCGGCGCGCGCCGGGTAGGGCTGACCGACATAGCGCGCCATGACTTCATTGACCTTGGCGAAATGGGCGAGATCGGTGAGATAGATATTGATCTTCACGGCATCATCGAGGCTGGCTCCCGCCGCCACGGCAACCGCCCTGAGGTTCTCGAACACGCGCACGATCTGCGCGTCTATGCCCTCGTCCAAGGTCATGGTGGCCGGGTCCAGGCCGATCTGGCCAGACATATAAATGGTGTTGCCGACCTGGACAGCCTGGGAATAGGTGCCGATGGCTGCGGGCGCGGCGGTGCTGCTGATGATTTTGCGGCTCATGGGTTTTCTCCGGAACAAACCATATTATTCCAGATCGCCGGGAATCATCAGGCTTTCGCAACGATGTAGCGTATCTGCGCGAAGGCGTGCTGGAGGCCGCGCTGGGTGCGGGTGTTGATGATGAGCGGGGACTTCAGGTTGGCGCGCAATTCGCTTTGCGCCTTGCCGTCTTCCTTCACCAGCATCACCACCACCACCGCGTCCGTGGTATCGGCGAGTTTGAGCAGCGCCATCTCATCGTCCGAGAGTTCGATCTGGTAGCTGAAACCAAGCAGGGAGGGATCCATGACATGGAAAGCGACGGCCGGATCGTCGAGCGACTGCAGGATGAAATAACTGAGCTGACTGCTTTTTTCGCCCTCCTGATGAAACAGCGAGAAGCGCCGGCATGCCTCGAAGCCTGCCAGGCCATTGGGGAATTCGATGATTTTGGAGGGCTCGACCTCCAGGGTACCGAAGCGGGGGCTTTCAATTTTCATGTTTTGTTTCCCAGGTTGTTTGGACTAGCTACTTTTTCACCGCGACCACCACGCCGGTCTCCATGCCCAGCGCTTTCAGCTTTTCGCGTGTCGCCTCGGCTTCCTCTCTTGTCTTGAACGGACCGACTTGGACGCGCGCCTCAATCTGCGAAGGAATGCCGTTCAATTCAAGTTTCGCGCGCAACTCCTCGGCGTTGGCGGTATTGCTGAAAACCCCCAACTGCAGCACGAAGCCGCGCAAAGCCTCGGCGGCCTGGGTCAGCGGCCGCGAAGGCTGGGTCAGCGGCTGCGCCAGAACGGCTGCCGGCTGCTTGGGCCTTGCCGCGGCAATGGGTTCAGACGGCTTGTGAATCGCCAGCCGCCCTGTGGCCGGCTTGGTCAGCGGCCGCTCTGGCTTGGGCGGGGGAGTGACGGGTGCGGCCGTCGTCTCGGGCTCGGCGGCGGCCTCCTCGACCTTCTTTGCCTCTTCCGGCGGAGTCTCCGCGGCCTTGGCCTCCGGGGCCGGCGCAGCCGGTTCCGGCGCCGCCGGCTCCGGCGCGGCTGGCGCCTTCGCCACCTTGGGTGGCGGTTCAGGCTCGTTCAACTTGTCGACCACCATGAGCATGCCCAGGAGGGCTGCGATCAACACTGCCGCCACCGCGACGCGGTTGAGCAGGCGCTTTTTCAGCGCCTGGGCGTCAGACGCTGCCTCAGCTTCGGGAGGGTCGGCGGCAGCGACTGGCTCATCCGGCTTTTTGGTTGTCATTCTTGCCATGGTTTTCATACTCCTGCTTGTTACGGCTAAGAGCCATCACCAGTTCGGCCTCGCCGACCGAAATGCCGCACTGGTCAGCGATGGCCTGCGCATTCATCCCCCGCTGCGCGAGCAGCATCGCCTCGTTATATTGCGGCGAAACGCGGCGCGCCGCTTTCATTTTCGCCAGTTCATCCCTCAGCGCGCCCACTTCGCCGCGCATTTGCTGCAGTTCGGCCTCGATGCCTGAGCGCAGCAGATGCTCGCCGAATTGCACCGGCGACTGCCCCCAGTCATCCGGTTCTGCCGCCGGCAAAGCCTCAGTAGCCGCTTTCTCCGCGGCCGCGGGTTTCTTCCGCGGGCGGTTGATCCGGTAGAGCCGCGCGAGCTCGATCAGCAGATAAACCGCAGCCAAAGCTACCGCAATCCAGATCGCGTCGCGCCAGCCGAGTGCCGAAAAATCCATCCTTGTCGTCCGCTCCTTCAGGCCGCGCCGTGCTCCGGCGCCTGGTCCAAATGCCACAGGATATCATCGAGCGTCTCGATGCCAAATCGGCGGTCGGACATGGACTGGCGCCTTCGCGTGACAATGGCGCAAGCAGACGGCTCACTATGCCGGAATGATAGCCAGCGGATCATTCGGGTAAATGACAAGCAGACCCCTATTTACCCCGTTTTTATGCCGAGGATGAATAGGCCGTTACTGCAAATTAAGCTTTCTCATCTTTTCCCAAAGATTCTTGCGGCTGATTCCCAATGCGGCCGCCGTCTCGGCAATACGCCCGGACCTGGAGCGAAGCGCTTCCTCGATGTAGCGCCGCTCATGGGTTTCAAGATAGTCGCCGAGAGACTCGGACACCGCGGCATCGGTTTCGGGAGGGGCGCCTTGAAACAGGATTTCCGCCGTCAGCACTGCCTGGTTTGAGAGCACGCAGGCGCGCTCCAGGCAATTCTTGAGTTCGCGAATGTTTCCCGGCCAAAGATGATCAAGCAAGGCATTTTCTGCGGCAGGAGAAAGGGTTCGCCTTGGCTTGCCCTGTTGGGCCGCCTCGGCATCCAGGAAATGTCCCGAGAGCCACAAGATGTCCTCCTTGCGCTCGCGCAGCGGTGGAATCTGCAACTCCACGACGTGGATCCGGTAATAAAGATCCTCACGAAATCCACCCTTTTCGACCAGACTCTTCAGATCCTTGTTGGTCGCGCAGACGAGGTGGATATCGACGGGAATCGGAATCTCTCCGCCCACGCGCACCACCTTGCGGTCCTGAATCGCACGCAGCAGTTTCACCTGCATCGCCAGCGACATGTCGCCGATCTCGTCTAAGAATAGCGTGCCGCCGTCGGCCTGCTCGAAGTAACCCTTTTTGTCGCGCAGGGCGCCTGTATAGGCGCCTTTGACGTAGCCGAAAATCTCCGCTTCCAGCAGCGTCTCGGTCAGGGCGCCGCAATTGACGGTGACAAAAGGCAGTTGCCATCCGGGATCCCGCGCCCTGTGCAAGGCTCTGGCCACCTCCTCCTTGCCAACGCCGGACTCCCCGGTGATCAACACCGTCGTATTGCCCTCTGCGAGTCTCGGCAGTATCGCCTCGACGTTGCGCATGGCGCTGGAAATGCCCAGCACGGGTTCTTGCGAGTTGCTCGGCCGGGTTTTCACGCACAGCGAGCGCACCTTCTCGAGCAAGGCGCGGATGTCCAGGGGCTTGGTCAGGTAATCCTCCGCTCCGAGCTTGAGGAGCCTGACAGCGCGATCTATGGCGCCATGGCCGGTGATGAAGACATAGGGGGGGAGAGCGATGCCGGCAGTCTGCAACTCCTCGAACAGGGTCTCGCCGTCGATGTCCGGCAGTTTGATGTCGCTCACCACGACCTGATAATTGCCGAGCGAAATGGATGCCCGTGCCGCCTCGCCTGTCTTGAACCACTCGCACTCGAAACCCTCGATGCCGAAACGGTCGGCGATGGCTTCGCCCATGATCTCGTCGTCCTCGACAAGACAGATACGGTAAGGACTCATGTGTTTGTACCTGATGGCAGGGTAACGGAAAAGCGCATATGGCCGTCGTGCAGGTCCACGCTGATCGCACCGCCAAGTTGCTGGACAATCTGGTAGGTCATCCAGAGGCCTAGCCCGTGACCGTCCTCGCTCAGGGGAGAGAAAGGCTCGAAGAGATGGGTCATTTGCTCTTCCGTCAACAGCTTGCCGTCGTTCTCGACGGTCATGCGCAAGATGCCGGCGTCAAACTCGACAGAACAGGCCACCCTCCCCCGCGAATCGGCGGCATGGATGGCGTTGAGCAGCAGATTGATGAGGATCTGCCTGACCAGGCTCGCCTGAAGAGGCAAGGGCTGGGCAAGGCTGGCACTCCAGTCTACGCGCAGCGTCTTCTTGCGGGCCAGGGGCACGACCAGGCTTCTGACGTCCTCGATATCCTGAGGCTCGAGATACCGGCTCTTCATGCGCGCCTCAACCAGCAGCCCGCCCACCGTATCACCAATCTGGGTGAGGCCGCGCTCGATCAGGGCGATGGTCTTGGCAGTGCGCGGATCAGTCTCGCCGAAACTCTTCAAGGTGTCTATGGCCGTGAGCATGCCGCCCAAGGGATTGTTGATCTCGTGGGCCATGCCGGCGGCGAGCCGGCCCACCGCTGCAAGTCGTTCCGACTGCACCATCTGGCGCTCCAGCGCTTCCTTCCTTTCCTGCTCGACAATCATCCGGCGATAGGCATCGAACAATTGGCCAAGCTCATCCTGATAGGCATACATTTCAGGCTGCAATGCTGCCGCGCCTCTGCTATCGATAGCCCCCATGCGGTTGGCAAGCAACACCAGCGGCCGCGACATGCGGCTCCCCCAATACCAGTTGATGGGCAGGAGTACCGCCAGAACCAGGAGACCCATCAGGCCACCGCGCCAGGCGGCGCTGTAGAATCGCGGCAGAAGCATGTCCCTGGAGTACTCGATGATCAGGGTTCCGAGAAAACTTCCTTCGTCAGCGATAGGGGTCACGACATAGAGTCGGCTCGAGTCCGGCAAGTCTATGATCAGACTGTCATCGCCGTGAATTTCTTCGATCTTCGCGGCCAGAGCCGCATATTCGCTACTCAGTTGGCGCAGCCCGACAAGCATGGGGATGGCCCTCGGGCTTGTGGAAACCACCACCTGCATCGTCTTGTCGACAACCAGGATGGCCTCAGGCTGAAGCGCATTGTCGCCGCTTGCCCGCTTGAGAGGCGCATTGACGATCTCGGATACGCGCCAAACATCGTCTTGTTGCAGGGGGGAAAAAAGTGTCTTGGCCAGCGTGCGTCCGAGATTTGAGGAACTGATGAGCAGGTCTTGCTTGAGATCGTCATAGTCCAGGAGCATCAGCGAAGCGGACACCGCTAGCGCTGTCGTGACTATGAGCAGGCTCCCCCACAAGGGAATCTTGTAGCGGAAGCTGAGATCGAAAAATGTTTTCATTCTTCGTCCATGTCCCGCAACATCTTGGCCAGATACTCGTATAGCTTCGCTTTGCCCGGAACAAAGCCATCGAGATTGAGCCGCGTGAGCAACTGACTGGCCTCGGGATCCTTGGCCATGCCTAAGAGCGCGCGTCGCATGGCGCGGAAATCGCCCCCGCTTACCGCGCGATTGGCGATGAAGGGTGCGACGCCATATTCCGTCGAATTGGCGAAGACCCGCGTCTGTCCGGTCAGATCCGGGCGGGTCTTCGCCAGGGAGTCCCAGACGAAACCGTCCACCGCGCCACCGTCGGCCAAACCTTGGGCGACGGCTTCGATCACTGTGCGGTTTGACCAGGTGAAGAAAGTCTTGCTGAAGTGTCGCCGCGGATCTTCCCCTGCCATCCACAATTCGTGACGCGGATGAACATAGCCCCCGGTCGAATAAGGATCGACATAGGCGAACACCATGCCCTTCAGTTGCGAAATCGAAGTGGTCTGATCGTCGGCCGCCGGAACAATCAGATAGGAACGGAAGTAAGGCTTGCCTTGGTATAGAGGCACAGCCACCAGGCGAATGTAAGGTTGTTGACGTTTGAGCCGGAGATAGGGGTAATCCGAGATCCAGGCGAAATCCAGGTTCTCCAGGCGCAACTGATCCATGGTGTCGCTGTCTTTTCTGCGTATGACGAACTCCA
Organism: uncultured Sterolibacterium sp.; assembly: GCA_903930535.1. Lineage (GTDB taxonomy): Bacteria > Pseudomonadota > Gammaproteobacteria > Burkholderiales > Rhodocyclaceae > CAIYYX01. The sequence goes on from CAIYYX010000119.1 coordinate 34,838, forward strand.
CCGGACGATGAAGTTTGGCCTGGAGGTACAAACGCCATTCCTCGACCAGAATGTACTGTCGGTCCATGATCACATGAGGCAACCCTACCCTGACCGGTCGGAGGTTCGGGGCGCTCCAGGCTGAAGTCGCAAGCAGGAGCAGGCCCAGGCCAGCAAAAATGTTACGGAAAAGTAACATTAGCCCAAACACCGCGATCCGACGTTACCAAACCGTAACGAAATAGATTCAAGACCCTATCTCCCTCTACTTTCGGTGTTTTCCCTCGCACGGCTCGAGAGCTGGTGCACCTATCTTATTCAAGTGACGAACAAAGCAATGGACCGATGACGTTGGGAATCCCCCGCAATAAGCGTGCCGCAAGCATGAAATCTCTATCCGCACGCACTTCCCTGGCCACACCGTTACCAAAGAGTAACACGGGCCCTGTTTGACTTGTTTGAAACAGTCCGGTTTCCCGCTGCAATGCATGTCGGAATCGTCGCTGACATAAGCTGCCAGAGCTTGGCCTCTGGGCCTTCCGCGCCTTTGCGAGGAGCAAACCGCCCGCTATCAAATAATGAAATGGCACAACTCTTGCGAAAGCTTCAATGAAAATTTACATCTATTTACATTTGGCAATATATTCATTTACACTAATGCAATATGCATCAGTTGCGGTTTTTAAATCGAAGATTCAACCAGCTGGATAGGGAGAGAAAATGAACAAGTCCTCTAAACAACTTTTGGCCCTGAGCGCTTTGATTCTCGGCCTGGTCGGGGCCGGATCGGCCTTCGCGGCCGACACCTTCACCGCTCCGGAAAAGGACAAGGTCTGCGTCGCCTGTCATGACGCGACTTCGGACAAACCAATCCTGGAACTGTATCAGACCAAGCACGGCAGCAAGGCCGATGCCCGCGCCCCGGGCTGCCAGACCTGCCACGGCGCCAGCGACGGCCACCTGAAGAATCCGGGAACCTCGCCCGATATCACATTCACCAAGAACACCAAGTCCTCGGCGGATGCGCGCGACGGCACCTGCCTCAGTTGTCACCAGAAGGACGCCAAGCGCATGTTCTGGAAGGGCAGCCAGCACCAGGCCCGCGACATCGTCTGCTCTTCCTGCCACCAGGTCCATGCCGCCAAGGACAAGGTGCGCGACAAGCGCGCCCAGCCCGAGGTCTGCTTCACCTGCCACAAGGAGCAGCGCGCCCTGTCCAACAAGCCCTCACACCACCCGGTCCCCGAAGGCAAGATGACCTGCTCGGATTGCCACAATCCGCATGGTTCGGCCGGCCCCAGCAATCTGGTCAAGGACAGTGTGAACTCCACCTGCTACACCTGCCATGCCGAGAAACGCGGGCCCTTCATTCACAGCCACCAGCCGGTCGGGGATAACTGCACCAATTGCCACAACCCGCACGGCACGACGGCGGACTTCTTGCTGAAGACCCGGGCACCCTTCCTCTGCCTCTCCTGCCATGACCCCTCCAGCCATCCCGGCAACGTTCCCGGAATCGCCGGCAATGTCGATATGTCGAAGAACAGGGCAGGCACTGTCTTGAGCACCACGACTCCCAGCGACAACAACAACACCAGCGGCGTGGTCGGCAAGACCCAGGGTCTCTCCTGCATGAATTGCCATACCGACATCCACGGCAGCAACAACCCGATGAATTCAACAAGAGCCCTGCGCTTCTGGCGCTAGGAATTGGGAGATGATCATGAAAAACTCAGCATTCAGTCGTTCCGTCATCGCTGCCGCCATTGCGCTCGCCTTCCCGGCCGGATCGGCGATGGCCGACGAAGCACAGGACCAGGCCAATCCCAACAGAAGCCAAGCGACGCTTCAGATTCAGAATCTCAACCAGGTCAATCCCCTGTACCGCATGTATTCCGGGATGGACCGCTCGGGCACCGTGGGCAGCGTAGACGTCGATCTTGTGCGACGCTCTGAGGACGGCGCCTGGGCCAAACTCCAGGCCCGCGATCTGGGCTTGCGCAATCAGGAACTGGGCGCTTCCTACGAAAAGCAGGGCGACTGGAAAATCGGGCTCGACTACAATCAACTCACCAAGTATGCGCCCTACACCATCAACACCAAGGTCGGCGGTGTCGGCACGGACAAGCTGAACTTGAACACCGACTGGAGATCGTCGGCAGGGTTGGGTGGGGAGAGCAGCCTCAAGCTCGAGCGCACCGGCACGACACTCTCTGGTAACAAGACCTTCTCGGAGGCCTTCAAGTTCAATTTCTCCTTCAAGACGGAAGACAAGAAGGGGGCCATCATGTCGAGCTCCATCGGCTCGACCTGGAACGGCGCCAACACTGCGACACCGACCAAGAACTACGGCACGATGTTCTTCACCCCACAACCCGAAAACTTCAGGCACAACCAGTTCGAGGCCAGCCTCGACTACTTCACCAGAAACCTTCAGCTCTCCGGCGGCTACTCTGGCAGCTTCTTCACCAACAACAACAATCCCGGACTCAACATCACCCCGGGCAACAATGCCATACCGACGCTGCCCTGTTCCGCGGTCACCTGCGGCGGCACAGCGATTGCTGCAGGCGCCAGCGGCATACCCTGGATCTCCCTGCCGCCGGACAACAAGAACCAGCAGTGGTATCTGTCGGGAGCCTACAACTTCACGGACAGTACAAGGTTGAGCTTCAAGTTGTCGCGGGATCACCTGACCCAGGATGACAGCTTCATCCCGGCCTATGGCGCCATCACACCGCTGGTCGGGACGCCCATCTCCGCGACTTACACGCAGATGAATCCCCCCGGTGTGCCCTATGCGGCAGGCATCACCAACACCAGCCTGGGCGGTGTGGTCGACACCACAGCCTACTTCGGCATGCTCACCTCGAAGCTCACCAAGGAACTGGATTTCCTCGCCTCCTGGCGCTATGAGAATCGCGACGACAAGACGCCGCAGAGAAACTACCTGGATGCGCAAGCCTCCGCCGAGTATCCCGCGGGTGCGATGAATTCCCGCGAGTCCCATAAACTCAATCGCGGCAAGTTCGAGTTGAGCTATCGCCTGCCGGCGGGTTACCGCCTGACAGGCGGCTTCGACTACGAGCAGAAGAAGACGCCGGCCACCATGCGCGACCAGGTGACAGAAAAAACCTATCGCGCGGAGTTGCGCAAATCCCTGAGCGAGACGGTCACCGGCAAGGTGATGCTCGCCCACAGCGATCGCGACGGCGGCAGGTGGAACCTGTTGGACGGAACGCCGGCCGCAGGCGCGACCACCTTCTCGACATCCACGGGTGTCGCCGCGCCGCTGCAGTTTTCAGACAGGAAGCGCGACAAGGTGAAACTCATGGTCGACTGGAATCCGGTCGACCCCCTGAATCTGCAGTTCTTCGTCGAGCACGCCAAGGACACCTATCCCTTCAACCCGCCCTCCGGGAATGCACGAATGGGCATGACAGACGGCTCGTCCGACCTCTACGGAATGGACGCCGCCTACCGGATTACCGACGTCTGGAGAGCGAATGGCTATTACACCTACAACAAGAACAAGACCCACCAGAACGAGCTCTACACGCCGCGCATCAACGCCGCGGACCAGGCTTGCACCGGGGTCACGGTAACCACGGCCTGCTCTCCCTGGCAAGCCGATCTCAGCATGGAAGGAAGCGTCTTCGGCGCCGGCCTTCAGGGCAGGATTGCGAGTTGGGATGTGGGCGCGCAATATCTCTACTCCAAGGACAAGACCCGCTACAACATCAACTTCGATCCCAACTTCCCGACGGCAGCCGGCAGTTCAGTGCCGGCCGGTGCCGGGGTTCTGCCCGACACGGTTTATTCGCTCAACCGCCTGAAACTTTACGGAACCTACGCCTACAGCAAGGCAACCCAGTTCCGCCTCGACTACATCTATGACGTCAGGAAAATGGACGACTACACCTGGACCAACTGGACCTTCTCGGATGGCACGAGAGTCAATGTGAATCCCACCCAGACGACTCACCTCTTAGGCTTGTCGGTGATGCAATCGTTCTGAGGGTTTTGGCAACATGAAAAAAGGGAGCGTTCGCTCCCTTTTTTCTTTTCAGGATACTGTTTACGACACTGCGCGCTTCTGTCCGTCCTTGCCCAGAGCAACATAGGTGAGCGTCGCCTCGGTGACCTTGACGACGATCGGGTCTGCGGGATGGCGCTCGGCATAGACCTGCACATCGACGGTGATGGAGGTGCGGCCGACCTTGACGACTTCGGTGTAGAAGCTGACCAGATCACCAACCGAGATGGGCTGCTTGAACAAAAAGGCATTGACGGCGATGGTCGCCACGCGGCCGCGGGCGAGCTTGGTCGCGGCAGTGCTGCCGGCAATGTCCACCTGGGACATCACCCAGCCGCCGAAAATATCGCCGGCAGGATTAAGGTCTGCCGGCATGGTCATGATGCGCAAGGCCGGCTGCTTGTCGGGCAAAGAGAACTCGCTCATGATTGATGCTCTTTCAAATAGTTCATTGGCCCGCCGGTATAAGGCGCGAAGCCCGTCCCGAAGATAACGCCTGCGTCTGCCAACTCCGCGTCCGCCACCACGCCCTCTGCCACGAGATGGCGGGTCGCGTCCAGCAGGGGCTGCAAGAGTCGTTTCGCCAATGCGGCCGGAACGCTGCCGGCATCCTCCTTCTGCGGCTTGCCGTCGACATAGACATAGAATCCCTTTCCCGTCTTCTTGCCGAGGTTTCCTGCGGCGACCAACTCACTCAGTCTCTTTGGCGCAGAAGCAGAAGCGGCGAGTTGCTTGCCGGCCGCCAGGGCGACGTCAAGCCCGACGGTGTCTGCGAGTTCCAGCGGACCCATGGGCATGCCGAAGGCCAGAGCGGCAGCGTCCACCGTCGCGGGCGACAGTCCCTCGTCTATGCAGCGCATCGCCTCGTGCATATAGGGGGCGAGCACGGCATTGACCAGAAAGCCCGGCCTGTCCTTGACAGGCAGCGGCAGCTTGTCGAGACTTCTCACGAAAGCCGCGGCATTGGCAGCGGCTTTCGTGTCCGTCCCCTCCCCTGCGACCACCTCGACCAGAGGCATCATGGCCACCGGATTGAAGAAGTGGATGCCGACCAGACGCCCGGGATTTTTCAACACGGACGCGATATCGGCGAGCCTCAGGCTGGAGGTATTGCTGGCCAGAATCGCCGTGGATTTCAGTTGCGGCTCGATCGTTTTGAAAAGGCTGTGCTTCGCCTCGAGGTTTTCGAAAATCGCCTCGATCACCACATCGGCCTTGGCCACACCGCTGCCGTGAGGATCGGGAATCAGGCGGTCGAGAACCAAACGCGCCGCCTTCTTGTCGCGCAGCCTCTTCTCAAACAGCTTGGCCGCGCGCGCCAGCGCCGGCGCGATGCGCTCTATGGTCTGATCCTGCAGCGTCACAGTCATGCCGCGCAAGGCGCACCAGGCGGCGATGTCGCCGCCCATGACGCCGGCGCCGACGACATGCACATGGCGTGCGCTGAACCTGCTGTCCTTGCTCAGACCCTTCAGCCTCTCCTGCAGGAAAAACACCCGGATCAGACTCCGGGTCGTCGGCGAGAAGAAGATGGCGTCAAGCGAACTGGGATTGTCGGCCGGCACGGCCAGGGCGTTGCCGCCGTAGTGCGCCCAGATGTCGAGCAGGGCATAGGGCGCAGGATAATGCTCGGGCCGCGCGCGCTTGGCCACCTGCTTCTTCGCCTGTGAGAGCACGATGCCCTTCAAGGGACCGTTCAGTAGCTTTTGCAAAAGGGAGAGTTCGCGTGGCGCCTGATTCGAGACCACCAGCATTCTCGCGGCACTTTCCATCACCCGCGGCGGCACGCATTCGTCGGCGAGATTCATGCGTTTGGCGCGCCTGGCGTCTATGCTTTTTCCCGTGAGCATCATGTCCAGCGCCACGGCAGGCCCTACCCTCTGCGGCAGACGCAACATGCCGCCCCAGGCGGGGACGATGCCCAGCATCACTTCAGGCAATGCGAGCTTGGTGCCCGGCTCGTCCACGACGACGATGTAGCGGCAGGCCAGCGCCAGTTCCAGCCCGCCGCCCATGCAGTGGCCGCGCACCAGGGCCAGGGTCGGGTAGGGTAAGCGCGCGAGGCGATTGTAGAGATCCCAGCCGCGTTGAACCAGCGCGTGGGCCGCGGCCGCGTTATCTATCCTGGTGAATTCCTCGATGTCTGCGCCGGCGATGAAGCCCGCGCTCTTGCCCGAGCGGAACACCAGCCCTTGCGGATGCTTCGCATCACATTCGTCGAGAAGCTGCGACAACTCGCTCATCACCTCCGACGACAGGGTGTTGGCCGATGACCCCTGCTTGTCGAGCGTGGCCCAACTGACGCCGTGCGTATCGCTTTCAAGTCTCCAGTGTTTCATCATGTCGTCTCCATCGTCTCCACGAGCATCGCACCGCCCTGGCCGCCGCCGATACAGATGGTGGCGATGCCGCGTTTTCCATTATCGCGCTGCAGAACATGGAGCAGATGCAGGACGATGCGCGCGCCCGAGGCACCGACCGGATGGCCCAGGGCGATGGCGCCGCCGTCCCTGTTCAACTTGTTCGGATCCAGCCTGCCCATGGCCTTTTCCAGCCCCAGTTGCTCGCGACAGTAGGTCTCGTCATCCCATGCGGCAAGACAGCCCAGCACCTGCGCCGCGAAGGCTTCGTTGATCTCCCAGGCATCCAGATCATTCAATCCCAGGCCGTGACGCTGCAGAATGGGCGTGGCCGCGTGCACCGGGCCCAAACCCATCTGCGCCGGATCGAGGCCCGCCCACTCGATGTCGGTGATCCTGCCTATGGGCTGCAATCCATGGCGCTGCACGGCTTCCTCGGAGGCGAGCAGCAGCAGCGTCGCGCCGTCGGTGATCTGCGAACTGTTGCCCGGCGTGATGCTGCCGTATTTCCTGTCGAAGAAGGGCTTCAACTTGGCGAGATTGGCGAGGCTGGAGTCAGCCCGCACGCCGTCGTCCTGTTTAAAGATACTGCCGTCGTTGCCGACCAAAGGGACGATCTCGGCATCTTGCCCGGAACCCTGCCAGGCCACGGCGCGGCGATGGCTCTCCACGGAATATTCGTCCAACTGTTTGCGCGTCAAGCCGAACTCCCAGGCGAGGTTCTCGGCGGTCTGGCCCATCATCAGATTCACCACGGGATCGGTCAGCCCCTTGACGATGCCTATCACCGGCGAGAGCAGTGCGGCGGGGGAAAGCTTCAGGAACATCGCCGCCTTTTGCCCCAAGGTTTTTGCCATGCTCATTCTTGCGAACCAGAGAACCATGGCCTCGGAGTAGAGCAGAGGCGCGCGCGACAAGGCATCCATGCCGCCGGCGAGCACGAGCTGCGAAGACCCGAGTTGGATGTTGCCAACGGCGCAGGCCAAGGCCTGCATGCCGGAAGCGCAGTTCCTCATCACCGTCCATGCCGGCACCTTGTGGCCGCAACCCAGACGCAGGGAGACGACGCGGGCGATATTGACCTCGTCCACGCTGGGACTGGCGCAGCCCAGAATCACCTCGTCGAGATCCTTGGGGGAGATGGGCTGACGCGCCAGGAGCGCGCTGCCACAGGACACCGCGAGGTCAGACGCAGAGAAGGAACCTGGCGCGTTGCGTGCCTTGAGGAAGGGCGTGCGGGCGCCATCGACGATATAGACGGGCTTCATTGCAATCCTTTCACCAGATTACGCAG
>CAIYYX010000120.1 GCA_903930535.1 uncultured Sterolibacterium sp.
CGCGGTCAGGGTGATGCTGGCCGGGGCCGCATAGTTCGCATTGTTGGCCGGAGCGGTGATGCCGACGGTCGGTGGAGCGTTGACATTTAGGGCGATGGCAGTGGACGAAGTGACCCCCCCAGACTTTCGGTTGCCTTTGCCGTTTACATACAGGTAGGTATTGTTGGCAGGACCGGTCATAGTGATAGATTGGGCTTTGTCCATCAATTCGAACCGGGCTCCTTATTGCTAGGCCTTTGTCTGAAAACTACATGAGCAAGATATCCGCTGCATAAGCCAACCGCAACTGTTGCAATCCCAATACCGAACCACATACCAACAACGATTGGAGGTTGGCTTCCGGATACGAGGGCTAACACTCCTACAAGAAACGTAATCAGAGAGAACGCTCCAGGATAGAGCCAGAGGGACTTCGGCGGCAAAAGCATAGTCAGAGCCACAACAACACTAGCAGCAAAAATGATGGCGATGACTGCCCAACCCCAACCGGTTTCGAACCCCATCACAAACAAGATGATGAAGTAGATAATTCCTGCGATAAAGGCAAGAATGGCACCCATCACTTGAGCATTGCCCGGTGGCTAACTGTCATTTGTGAAGTGCTCCTACGCTCTTAAAAATGGCCCACGTCGCTGACAGACTTCCAAACAAACTTCCATACCATCCACCGGTCCCGCTAGGAACGGCCAGAACACAATGGGCTAGCTGCGCCTCGCAATTGACAACGGTGGAAGTAGGACTCGCCGAGCAGGAATTAGAACTTTGCGGGCTTTGATTCGCGGCCACACAGTAGTCGTGCTGCATGTAGCATGAATCGTAGGCATCTATAGGTGGCGCTGGATTCGCTGGAATTGTTGATTGCCACTTACCGCCGCTATAGTTTTCGCCTCCCCAATTTCCGTACATCGGGAATAATCCCATCGGGTCCGTGTAGGAAAGTGGGTTTCCACCGACATACAGGTAGGTATTTTGTCCATAAGTCGTAGACGTACCCCGCACTCAGTTACTCGCTTTTGTCCAACACTGACTTGTCTTGAACGTCTGATTTATGATGAGATAGAAAATATCCAACCGTACTGCCTACGGTGCTTGAAATAGCGAAATAGACGACAAGAATTACAAACGTCGCAAATGGCCCGCCGATACTATCTACATGCAGTCCAAATAGCTCATACAAAGAAGCTGAGAGCATCGCAAGAGCAGCGCCCCACAAAGCCAGCGAAACCCCCGTCAATATCTTTCTGTTCGGTGCTATGTAGGCAGTCGTAAGTGCAGCAACACCCGGAAAGAAAAGTAGCGTCGCACGCAGCAGTTCATGATGCTCAATTCTCAACAGCACGCCGAGATACAGTATCTGCGCCAGAATCAACACCGCGACCCCTACCGTCACAGCCTTAGACGTACTCCAACGAATCATGGCTTGTACCCCGATTCGCCCCGCTGTGGTCCGGGATTGATGGGCCAATTGGGCCATTTCTTAACGGGTATTGATTGGCCGCAATCCTTCAACGCTTGCTCTGCGCAATGACAACAATTGTTCGTAAGGAACTTGTAGTCTTGGCACTTTGCCATTTCCCGCTTCACGCAATCATCGTCTTGTGGTCCTTTTGTCGCCTCACACGTTGCTCCTTTAGGAGCCGGGTCGGGATGAACACCTTTCGCGTCGAAGCTCATCGTATTGTTGTCATCCCCGTTAAACCGAACAAAACAATGGTCGCCGGGAATTATGTAACCCTGAATGGACCGAACACACACTTCTGAATCAAGGCCAAGCGGGTCGACCTTGCTCAGCGGATTCCCTCCGACATACAGGTAGGTGTTAATGCCGCCTTGGAGTCCTATGGGGTCAGACTGCAGATACCTGCCTGTACTCGGATCATAGACCCTGAATCCGTTATTCACGTACCCCGTCTCCTTGTCCCGATACTGCCCCATGCACGCCAGCGGCATCTCGAACCTGTTCCCCGTCACCATCGGATCCTCCTCCGGCAAACTGTTGCCGAAGGGCTCCGAGTTGCTCGGCAGGTTGCGCCAGACGATGTTGTGGTGGTCATCGGTTACCAAGCGTGGCGTGTTCA
>CAIYYX010000121.1 GCA_903930535.1 uncultured Sterolibacterium sp.
CGTGCCCTTCTTCTACATTTCAGGCTCTGACTTCGTTGAAATGTTCGTGGGCGTCGGGGCAAGCCGGGTTCGCGACCTGTTCGAACAGGCCCAGAAGAACAGCCCCTGCATCATCTTCAGCGACGAAATCGACGCGGTCGGCCGCCAGCGCGGTGCGGGCCTGGGCGGTGGCAACGACGAGCGCGAGCAGACCTTGAACCAGTTGCTGGTCGAGATGGACGGCTTCGAGGGCACGGCCGGAGTCATCGTCATCGCCGCCACCAACCGTCCCGACGTGCTCGATCCGGCGCTGCTGCGCCCGGGGCGTTTCGACCGCCAGGTGGTGGTGCCGCTGCCCGACATCCGCGGGCGCGAGCAAATCCTCATGGTGCATATGCGCAAGGTGCCGATCTCGCCCGACGTCAAGGCCGACATCATCGCCCGCGGCACGCCCGGCTTCTCCGGTGCCGATCTGGCCAATCTGGTGAATGAGGCGGCGCTGTTCGCCGCGCGCATGAACAAGCGCGTCGTGGACATGGAGGATTTCGAACAGGCCAAGGACAAGATCATCATGGGGGCCGCCCGCCGTTCGGTGGTGATGCCCGAGGAAGAGCGCAAGAACACCGCCTATCACGAGTCCGGTCATGTCGTCGTCGCCAAGCTGATGACCAAGACCGACCCGGTGCACAAGGTCACCATCATTCCCCGCGGCCGCGCCCTCGGCGTCACCATGCAGCTGCCGGAAGGCGACCGCTACAGCCAGGACAAGGAACGATTGCTGCAGATGATCGCCGTGCTCTTTGGCGGGCGCATCGCCGAGGAAATCTTCATGCACCAGATGACCACCGGCGCCTCCAACGACTTCGAGCGCGCCACCGATCTGGCGCGGCGCATGGTGACGCAGTGGGGCATGTCCGATGCGCTCGGCCCCATGGTTTATGGCGAGAACGAGGGCGAGGTGTTCCTCGGCCGCTCGGTCACCACGCACAAGAATGTCTCGGAAGAGACCATGCGCCAGGTCGATGCCGAGATCCGTCGCATCATCGATCAGCAATACGGCGTCGCCCGCCGCCTGATCGAGGATAACAGCGAAAAAATCGAGGTCATGGCCAAGGCCCTGCTCGAATGGGAAACGCTGGATGCCGACCAGATCAGCGACATCATGGAGGGCAAGGATCCGCGCCCGCCCAAGCCTGCGACGCCGCCGCCGCCGAAGTCTACGCCCACCACTCCGGGCGCAGCACCCACCGCCACCGCTCCGGCCTAGGTCCTTACCGGCCTTTGCGCGCCAGACGTTTTCCGAAACGCTCGATGTCGGTGGTGATTTGGGTAATGATCTCGGAGGCCGCTTCGATGATCTGTCCGGGTTCGAATCCGGCGTCGGCGAGGTCCTTGTAGAAGGATTTGGCGAGCAGTTTCGCCAGCCGCGAAGGGGGCAGGGTGCCGCCCGTCAGACTCTGAACGACGTTTTTCTCCTCCCTGACCAGGGTCATCTGGGCGATGCGCGAGCGCAGCAGGATCTGCAGTCGTTCCACCTGTATCGCCTTGCCAATCAGGGCGGCGACGATCCCCGCCAGGCTCAGGTCGGATTCATCGAAGGGCGGCGTTCCGGCGAGATTCGCAAGATTCATGACGCCTATCATGCTGTCATCGACGACGATGGGAATGCCGATATAACTGCCGCCCAGGTTTTTGCGCTGCCTCGCCGGAGGCGCGAACTCCGAATTCCGGATGTCGGCAATCAGGATGGCGCGGCCCTGCAGCATGACTTTCCCGGCGATGCCATTTCCCGGCTCGGGTGTCTCTTTCCAGGCCGAGGCGGGCAGGGTTTCGGTCGAAGAAAAAAGCTTGAGGCGCGGCGCGTTGGCCTCGTCTTCGGCCAGCAGGGAAATGGAGCAGGCTGCCGCTTCCGTTGCCTGCGCGGCATAACGGGCGAGATCCTCGATGCGTTTGCTCAAATGCGTCTCGGCCGTCAGGAACACGGCCAGATCGTGGAGTCCGCTGAGTGATTTCTGGTTCATGGGGTCGCAGAATATGCGAATGTCCTTTTTCCAAGCTTACACCCTTGCACGAGAAGAGGTAAAGTTCCAATGAGACAACTCCATTGCGGCCGTTTCGATCTGTTGCTGGACAGGCCGCTCCTGATGGGCATCGTCAACGTCACCCTCGACTCCTTCTCCGGCGATGGTCTGGCGGACGATTTGTCGCGCGCGCTGGAACACGGTCTGCAACTGGTTGCGGAGGGTGCCGATCTCCTCGACATCGGCGGCGAGTCATCGCGGCCGGGAGCACTGCCGGTCACAACTGCCGAGGAGCTTGCGCGCGTCATTCCGCTGATAGAGAAGCTCGCAGGCTGCGGCGTGCCGCTCTCCGTCGATACCGTCAAGCCTGAGGTAATGCGTGAGGCCATCGCCGCGGGTGCTTCCATGGTCAATGACATCAATGCGCTGCGATCGCCGGGTGCCCTCGAAATCCTGGCGGACTCGGATGCCGCGGTGTGTCTGATGCACATGCAGAATGATCCGGCGACCATGCAGCGAGAGCCACACTATAATGACGTCGTCGGCGAAGTGCTTGGCTTCCTCAAGGCACGGGCGCTGGCGGCTCTACAGGCCGGAGTTTCTCGCAGCCGACTCCTGATCGATCCGGGCTTCGGCTTCGGCAAGACCCTGGACCACAATCTGGAACTCTTGCGGCGCCTGGAATATTTGAAAAGCCTGGATTTCCCGCTCCTGGTCGGTCTCTCGCGGAAATCCATGCTGGGCCAGATCACCGGCAGGCCGGTGGCTGATAGACTCCATGCCAGTGTCGCCGCGGCGCTATTGGCGGCAGAGCGGGGTGCCGATATCCTGCGCGTGCATGACGTGGCGGCGACCAGGGATGCACTGGCTGTTTTGCAGGCGCTTAAGATGGAAAACAAATCTTCGGAGACAGCATGAGCAGAAAATACTTCGGCACCGACGGCATACGCGGGCGGGTCGGGGAACTCCCGATCACGCCTGATTTCGTCATGAGGCTGGGCTACGCTGCGGGCACCACGCTGGTCGCGCGCGAGGCGCTGCCCTCCGGCGAGCGGCCGGCAGTCCTGATAGGCAAGGACACGCGGGTCTCGGGCTATATGCTTGAGGCGGCGCTGGAAGCCGGATTCTCCGCGGCGGGGGTCGATGTCATGCTTTGCGGTCCGCTGCCCACTCCTGCTGTGGCCTATCTCACCCGCGCCCTGCGGCTGCAGGCGGGCGTGGTGATCTCCGCTTCGCATAATGCCTATGCCGACAACGGCATCAAGTTTTTCTCTGCCGGCGGCAAGAAACTGCCCGATGCGGTCGAGACAGAGATCGAGGCGAGGCTCGGTCAGCCCATGGTCTGCATGGACTCGGCGCGGCTGGGCCGGGCGCGGCGCATCAATGATGCCGCCGGCCGTTACATCGAGTTCTGCAAGAGCACCTTCCCGAATGAACTCGATCTGCGCGGCATGAAGATCGCCCTGGATTGCGCCCATGGCGCCGCCTATCAGGTTGCACCGGCGGTATTCCATGAACTCGGCGCCGAGGTCGTGAGCGTCGGCGTTTCTCCCAACGGCTTGAACATCAACGATGGTGTCGGCGCCACCGCCCCGGATTCGCTGAAGAGGGCCGTGCTGGAGAGCCGCGCCGATCTGGGCATTGCCGTAGACGGCGATGCAGACCGGCTGCTCATGGCCGATGCCCAAGGCAATCTTTTTGACGGCGACCAGTTGCTCTACATCATCGCCCGCCAGCGCGCCCTCCGGGGCATGGCCCTGGGCGTGGTCGGCACATTGATGAGCAACCTCGGCTTCGAGCACGCCCTCTCGCGCCTCGGCGTGCCCTTCGAGCGCGCCAGAGTCGGCGACCGCTACGTGCTGGAAATGCAGGAGGAGCGGGGCTGGCCTCTGGGCGGCGAGAATTCCGGCCACATCATTTGTCTGGACAAGCACAGCACGGGCGACGGCATCATCGCCGCGCTGCAGGTCCTGGCCGCCCTGCGCAGCAATAATGAAACGCTCTCCGAGGCCTGCGCCGACCTTTTCATGTATCCGCAGCGGCTCATCAACGTTGCTCTGCCTGCCGGCTTCGACTGGCTTGCCGACCCGGACATAGGCGCTGCGACGGAGGCGGCAGAGCGCGATCTGGATGGCCGCGGCCGCGTCTTGCTGCGTCCCTCGGGCACCGAGCCGCTGCTCAGGGTGATGGTGGAAGGCGAGGATGGCGACAGAGTGGCGCTCTGGGCCGAGGCGATCGCCGCGGCCGTAGGTCAGGCTTTAGTCAGGTAGGTCGACTTCAGGCCGACCTACCCCGCCAGCCTCGGCATCAGCCTGATCGCATTGCCCCGCCCGATAGCCTGCACTTCGGCGGGGGTCAGGCCCAGGCGGGCGAAGCCTTCCGTGGTCACAGGCAGAGGCACGAAGGGATGATCGCTGCCGAACATGATTTGCGATGTGGGCACGAGATTCATCAATGCTGCCATCGCCGACTTGTTCGCCGAGTTGGCGATCTCGTAATAAAGCCTCTGCAGTTCGTACTCGACGCCCTGGGGTACTTTCTCGGCCAAGTCCTTGCGTTTTCCCAATTGCACAATGCGTCCGGCGAGCATGGGCATGGTGCCGCCGGCGTGGGAAAAAATGAAACGGATGTCGCGCAGCCGGCTGAAGGAGCCGGTATAGAGCAGGCTTGTGATGGTGCGGGTGGTGTCGTGGGGAAACTCGGTCAATGGCTGGGGGATATAGGACATCAGATCGCGGCAGCAGTTGGGTGCGGTCGGATGGACATAGACGATAGCCTTGCGACGATTCAGTTCCTCGAGCACGGTGGCGTAGGCAGGGTCGCCCAGCCATTTGTCGCCGTAACTGGACAAGAGACAAATGCCGTCCGCCTTGAGCACGTCCAGCGCGTATTCGATCTCCTTCAGGCTGCCCTCGGTATCGGGCAGCGGTATCGAAGCAAAGGAGCCGAAACGGCCGGGGTGGGCTCTGCCCATCGCCGCCGCGTACTCATTGCACTGCCTCGCCAGAGCGCGTCCGGCCTCCGCCTTGCCGAACCAGATACCGGGACTCGACACCGAGAGAATGGAGGTCGCGATCCCCAGTCTGTCCATTTCCTCCAGAGACTTCTGCGGCGTCCAGTTGGCGACTGCCGGCGGCAGGATGTTCTGCACCTGCGCCAGCACCTGCTCCCGCGCCTCTTTCAAATAGACAGGCGGCAGAATGTGGTGGTGCACATCAATCAGCCCGCCGGTTTGTCCATAGGCAGCCATCGATGGCAGGATTACTCCCGCCCCGAGCGCCGCAGAGGAAAAGAGGAATTGCCGCCTAGAAGAACAACAAGTCATGTCCCGCCTCCCGTGATATGCCAAAGCGGAAAGTATAGGCGCTGGCATGGCTCCTGTGGGCTGTTTCGCAGGGGTCCGGCGGTTCGGCTTCAGCGGGGCAGAGTTTCACACGCGACGCTGGTCGCGGCTTCCTGCCGCCGCAGGGTCAGCAGGGCGAACAGCGCAATCGCACCGCCGCCGATCTGGAGCGTGGGCGAGGGTGTCATCAGCGCGATGCCGGCGGCGAGAAAGACCAGGCGGCTGACGGCGCCGATAGGGCGTTTCCAGAAGCCTTCCGCGGCCAGGCAGAGACAGGGAACCGAGGCCGTGACGGCAAGGCAGGCGAAGACGATCTGCCAGGCGTTTCCGCTGAGCAGAATGCCATTGTTGTAGACGAAGGCGAAGGGAACGACAAAGGCGGTCATGGAGATTCGCACCGCGCTCAGACCGATCGCCATCGGGTTGGCGTTGGCGATGGGCGCTGCGGCGAAGGCGGCGACCGCTATCGGCGGCGTCATCGCGGAGAGGCTGGCGTAATAGACCAGGAAGAGATGGGCGGCCATCAGGGAAATACCCAACTGGGTCAGGGCCGGCGCGACCAGCACTGCCGCCAGGATGTACACGCTCGGCGTTGGCATGCCCATGCCCAGGATCAGCGTGATGACGGCGGCGACGATCAGGGAGAGGAGCATGTCCGTGCCCGCCAAGAGAAAAATGAGCTCCGTCACCTTGGCGCCGAGTCCGGTCATCGTCAGTCCGCCCACCACCAGTCCGGCGGCGGCGCAGGCGGCGACCACCGGCACCACGCGCAGTGTCGATTCGGCGAGGATGTCGTAGAAGCCCTTGAGGCTGAGTCTCGTCTCGCGCTTCAGCGCCGCGACGAATATCACCGCCAGCGTACCGAAGACGGCGACGAAACAGGGCGAGTAGCCGAGCAAGAGCGCGGTGACGAGTGCCAGAAGCGGCACCAGAAACATGCCGCCGCGGCGCATGGTGGCGAGCAGGCCCGGCACTTCCTCGAGGCCGGTGATGCCCAACTTGACGGAGCGCAGATGCACCTGCAGGTAGACGCACAAGTAGTAGAGGAAGGCGGGCACGACCGCCGCAATCGCAATGTCGGCGTAGCGGATGCCGGTGAACTCGGCCATGATGAAAGCCGCCGATCCCATCACAGGCGGCAGGATACTGCCGCCTGTGGATGCCGCGACCTCGATGCCGCCGGCGAGCGTTGCCGAATAGCCCAGCTTCTTCATCATCGGAATGGTGATGGAACCGGTCGTGACGACGTCGGCGGTCGGACTGCCGGAAATGGTGCCGTAAAGCCCAGAGGAAACCACCGCGATCTTGGCCGGCCCGCCCGGGCTCTTGCCGCTCATCGCCGAGGCGGCGTCGAAGAAGAAGTCGCCACCGCCGGTGCGCGAGAGAAAGGTTCCGAAGAGGCCGAAGAGAAAGACATAGGTCAGCGCAACCCGGATCGGGGCGCCGAAGATGCCGTCAGTGGTGAAGGCGAGAATGTCGAGGAAGTGGCGGTAGTCGATGACGCCGTGGGCGAGCATGCCGGGCAGCATGTCGCCCCACAGGTTGTAGCCGAGAAACAGCAACACCACGAAGGTCAGCCCGGGCCCGACGGTGCGCCGGGTCGCCTCGAGAATGACGAGTATCAGGCCGCTGCCGCAGACGACGTCCCAGGTGCTCAGTTCGTCGAGCAGGGTGATGCGGGTGATGATGCGCTGGTTGTGATACCAAAGGTAGGCGGAAATGCCTATGCTCGCCGCCGCCAGCAGCAGGTCGTGGAGCGGCACCCGATCGCGGCTGGAACTTGCCGTGGCACCCGTGCACAGGAACACCAGCGCCAGCATCAGGCCGATGAAGACGATGGTCATCGCATAGATCTGCACGATCTGCACCGTCGTCACCCAGACGATGCCCAGTGCGATCAAAGCCGAAAAGGGTTTCAGCAACTGGCCGACCCAGCTTGCCGGATCCCTGCGGGCGCCGGTGGAGAGCAACCTGTTTGCGAAAGAAGGACTCATCTGGGACATGCTCCGGTCTTCATGGTGCTGCTACTTCAGCAGTCCTGCTTCCCGGTAATACTTCTCCGCCCCCTTGTGGTAGGGGATGATTTTCTGGCTCGCCAGGAACTCGGGGGTGACGGCCTTCAAGGTCGGGTGGGCTGCCTGAAGCTTGCTGATGTTCTTGTGCAGTGCCTTGGCCAGATCGTAGGCCGTCTTCTCTTCCATCTTGGCATTGGCGATCAGAAGCCCGCCCAGCGCTACCGTGGGCACATCCTCGGCCTGCCAGGGATAGGATCCTCCCTTCACGACGAAGGCCGCGACGCCCAACTCCCGCGACACTTTCTTGATGACGCCTTCGGAAACCGGCAGGAGCACGAGTTCGACGGCGTCGCCGGCCTGGACGATGAAACTGGTGCGCACGAAAACGCCGTTGGTGAACATGTCGATGCGCTTGTCCTTGATCAGGTCGCCCTGTTCGTCGGAGGCGGCGTAAATCACGTCGCCGCCCCACTTCGTGATGTCTTCCAGGTTCACGCCGATGGCGTTGAACATTTTCACCGCCACGTGCTCGGTGATGTTTCCCCGCTTGTTGAAGGCGACCCGCAATGGTGGCTTCTTGAGCGCGATATCGTCGAAGCTGCGGATGCCGTATTTATTGGCGAAAGCCTTGGTCACGATCATCTGCATCGGCGCCCAGTCATAGAGCAGGGCGATCGCCCGCAGACTGGTGATCGGTTTGGCATAGGGCTTGCCGCCCTCGGTCGCGATACGCAACTCGGCGTCGTGGGCGATGCCCAGTTCGACTTTGCCTTGATCGATAAGCGCGATATTGGCGAGGCCGCCGCCTGAGGTCTGGTAGGTGACGGTCGAACCGGGAAAGGAGGCTTTCACCGCCCCGTCGATGCCCACGCCGAGGACCGTCCACAGCCCGCTTGGACTGGCGCCTGAGAGTGTCATCTTGTAGCTTTGTGCGCCGGCACCAAGGCAAGACAGCGAGAGTGTCAAGCCAAGCACGGCACTACGCAGAATGTTCATCGTATCCTCCTCATGGCCTTGATTATGAACAAGGCGAATAGTCCACAGGGCGGAATATCAGCCCTCTTCTTGACTGCCATCTGCTGGCGCAATGATCCTAGCGCAGTTTTCAGCCAATGCAAAACGCTATCGACGCGAGGACTGGAATAAGAGACCACGAAATGGACTATCCGTAAAATGCATCAAGGACGACGGATTAGCAAACCGGCGGGGTCGAAATAAAGGAAGCCTGCCCTAACTGGGACCACGTCCTAGTTCGCCAGCTTCTTGCCCTTTGCCTGGCTGCCGCGCTCAGCCCAGTGCACCTGGCGCAGCAGCGGCTCGGGTTGCAGGGTCAGGTGGTCGATGCCCAACCCGTGCAATGTGGCGGCAACATCGGCGAGCACCCTCTCCCATTCTCCGAGGTCCTCGACCACCAGATGCGCAGACAGCGCCACCTGCCGCGACGACACCGTCCATAGATGCAGGTCATGGACCGAGCGCACATGCGGCCGGGCCGCGATGGCGTGGCCGATTTCCTTCAGGGACAGGTGGTGCGGCACGCCTTCCATCAGCGTGTGCAGGGTTTCCAGCAAGAGACGAATGGTCGAGGCGAGAATCAGTGCCGCGATGATCAGGGTCAGGATGGGATCGATGGCCATCCAGCCGGTCAGGGTGATGACCAGGCCGGAAACCAGGGCGGCGACCGAGCCCAAGAGGTCGCCCAGGACATGCAGCAGCGCGCCGCGGGTGTTGAGTGTCTGTTCGCCGCGGGAGAGCATCCAGGCCACGAGGATATTGATCACCAGGCCGATGAAGGCGACCACGGTGACCGTCTCGCCCTGTACGGCTTGCGGCGCCAGCAGTCGCCCGATTGCCGCCACTGTCAGGGCGACGATTACCCCCAGCATCAGCAGGGAGTTCAACAATCCCATCAGCACCTCGGTGCGCTGCAGCCCATAGCTGTGGCGCGAAGAGGCCGGCTTGCGGCAAGCCCAGGCGGCCAGCGCCGCAAGACCAAGGGAAACGCTGTCTGTCACCATGTGGCCGGCGTCTCCGAGCAGGGCGAGCGAACCCGACCACCAGCCGGCGCCGGCCTCGACCGCGGCGAAGCCGAGCGTCAGGGCCAGCGCCGCCAGGAGATGCGTTCCGGATGCCGCCTCGCCCTGCGTGTGCCCGTGCGTGTGCCCTTCGGACATCAGACTCTCCTTATCCTGCTTCGTACCATTCTCGGCTTGAATTGACCACGCGCACCACCAGCAGCATCGCCGGCACCTCGATCAGCACCCCGACCACGGTGGCCAGCGCGGCGCCGGACTCGAAGCCGAACAGGCTGATGGCGGCGGCCACCGCCAGTTCGAAGAAGTTCGATGCGCCTATCAGGGCCGAAGGGCAGGCGATGTTGTGTTTTTCACCGACCCGTTTGTTCAACCAGTAAGCCAGGGCCGAGTTGAAGAATACCTGGATCAGGATGGGAACGGCCAGCAGAATGATGATGAGGGGCTGCGCGATGATGGCCTGACCCTGAAAGGCGAAGAGCAGCACCAGCGTCGTCAGGAGTGCTGCGATGGACCAGTGGCCGACGCTCTCCATGGCGGCATCGAAGGACTCCTTTCCCTCCCTGAGCAGATGCCTGCGCCAGAGCTGCGCCAGGACCACCGGAATCACGATGTAGAGCAGCACCGAGGTGAGCAGGGTGTCCCAGGGCACGGTGATGGAGGACAGGCCCAGCAGCAGCGCGACCAGAGGCGCAAAGGCGAAGATCATGATGAGGTCGTTCAAGGCCACCTGCGACAGGGTGAAATACGGGTCTCCGTCGGAGAGCCTGCTCCACACGAAAACCATGGCGGTGCAGGGCGCGGCGGCGAGCAGGATGAGGCCGGCGACGTAGCTGTCGATCTGATCGGCGGGCAGGTAGGGGGCAAAGACCTGGCGCACGAACAGCCAGCCTAGCAGCGCCATCGAGAAAGGCTTGACCGCCCAGTTCACGAAGAGTGTGACGCCGATGCCCCTCCAGTGCTCCTTGACCTGATGCAGGGCAGAAAAATCGATCTTGACCAGCATGGGGATGATCATCACCCAGATGAGGATTCCGACCGGGATGTTGACCCTTGCCACTTCCATCTTGCCCAGCGCCTGGAACGGCAGCGGAAACATCCGGCCTAGCGTTATGCCGACGACGATGCAGAGGAAAACCCATAGCGTCAGAAAGCGCTCGAAGAAACCCATCGCTGCTCTATCAACCACTTCACACTGTGCGCTCATGAGTCATCTCCCAGGCGGCCGATGCCGTCGAGTTCGCGCTTGATCGCCATGGCGTCGAGTTTGGTGAGAGGCAGGTTGATGAACAGGGAGATGCGGCGGTTGAGTTGCGTGAAGGCTTGCGAAAAGGCGCGGCGCTTGTCGTCATCGCTGCCGGTTGCCGCCGCCGGATCCGCTATACCCCAGTGAGCGGTGATCGGCTGCCCGGGCCAGACCGGGCAGACTTCGCCGGCGGCGTTGTCGCAGACGGTGAACACGAAATCGAGCTGCGGCGCTTCAGGAACTGCAAACTCGTCCCAGTTCTTGCTGCGCAGATCTGAAACGGCCAGCCCCTGCTTCTGCAGCAGTTCGATGGCATAGGGATTGACCCGGCCGGCGGGGTGGCTGCCGGCGCTGAATGCCTGGAAGCGGCCGCGTCCGGCATGGTCGAGGAGGGCCTCGGCGAGTATGCTGCGCGCAGAATTGCCGGTGCACAGGAAGAGGACGTTGAAGACGCGGTCAGACATTGCTTGCTCCTGTTCGGCGATGCTTGGGGGTGGCCGCTACTGGCAGGCAAGCTTTGCCGTTACAGCAGTTGTCGGTCAGGAAAGAAATCAGGCCATCCATCGCGGTAAAGTCGGCAGCGTAGAAAATGAAGCGGCTCTCCTGCCGGGATGTGAGGAGGCCGACGCGGTTGAGATGAGCGAGGTGGAAGGAGAGTGTCGCCGGAACAATCCCCAGACGTTCGCCAATGACTCCGGCGCTGACGCCTGCCGGGCCGGCCTGGACCAGCAGACGGAATATGGCGAGGCGAGTCTCATGGCCGAGCGCGGCAAGGCGTTCGGCGGCATTGGTAATTTTCATATTTCGAGTATTATCGAAACATCAGCGAAAGTCAAATGGCCGGGCGAAGGGTCCGTTCGTCCTGATGAGCCGCAAAGGCAGTTCCTTCCGGATTCAATGTGGGAAAGGGACGCTCCAGGCAGGAACTGATCAGCGCGTGGGCTTTATGACAAAGCTCCTTGCGCGTCCTATCCGCCGCAGGAATCGTTTCGAGCATTTCTATGCTGGCGATCAACCCGGGCGAAGAGGCAATCGCGCAGAGAGATTGCCAAAGTGTCGTCTCGCCGCAGAAGGACGCGGCAGTCGCTTTCATTCCTTGCGCGTCCAGATAGCGCAGCGCGAGCGGCTGGACAAGGCTCCCGGCGGCGATGGCGGATTGCAGCAATGCCCCGCGAAACGGCAGCAGGGAGTGGCCTTCGCTGGTGGTCCCTTCCGGGAAAACGGCGACGCGCTCGCCGCTCCTGAGTTTGCCGGCGAGATTCTGGCTGACCCTATGTGCGGCGCTTCGGCTGCCGCGCTCGAGAAAAACCGTGTCGGTTTTGGCGCACAGCAGACCGACCAATGGCCAGTTGCGCACCTCACTTTTGCAGACAAAGCTTGCCGGCGCGATCGAACTGATCACGAACACGTCCAGCCAGGAAATATGGTTAGAAACCACGAGGCCGTTGTTGCAGTCCCTGCCGGCCACCGCCAGCCGCACCTCGAGTATTGCCAGCAAACATTGCGACCAGTGCTGCTGGAAGCTCCTTCGGGACGTCTGGGAGACAAAGGGAAAGACTGCAGCGGCCACGAACAAGCCATAGGCCAGGTGCTGTGCGACCCTGGCCAGTCGAAGTGCAGTGCGGACGCGTTTCACCATCAAGCAGCCTGGCGATCGACAAAATGGCGGGCGTAACGCGTGTTGATTTTCGCCATGGACAACAGCAAGAGAAGATCGGCCGTATTGAAATCAGGATCCCAAGCCGGGTCGCCGCAGACTTGGGCTCCCGCCCGCAGATAGCCCTTGATCAAGGGCGGTACGTCGGCATCCTGGCTGCCGTCGATAAGATGCAGCGGCAAGGGACAGATCGGGAACACGCGGTATTCGAGCGGCGCCATGTGCGCTTTTATCCGGCTGTAGATGCCAGCAGCAGCATGGCCGCCATCGGCCATGCCGATGCTGGCGCAACCTATCAGATACTCGTGTTTGTTGGCGAGCATGTAGCGCATCAGTCCGGACCACAGAAGGGCGATCGTGCCACCGGTGCGGTAATCGGGATCGATGCAGGAGCGGCCGACCTCGACCGTGCGATTGCGCAAATTCTTCAGACGATCGAGATTGAACTCGGTCTCGGAGTAATAGCTGCCGGCTCGCCGGGCGGCTTCAGGTGAGAGTATGCGGTAGGTGCCTATGATCTTGCCGTTGGCTTCGTCGCGCACGATCAGGTGCTCGCAGAAAGCATCGTAATTGTCCTGGTCGACGCCGGGAATCCTGGTGGGCAGGCGCGCACCGAGTTCTTCGGCAAAAACGCGATAACGCAGTTTCTGAGCCTCGAGTATTTCTGTTTTGCTGTGGGCCAGGCCGACGTGCAGTTGATGTTTGACTTGCTTCGGGGGTTGTTGCTCGAGTTGCAGCATCGCGCTCTCCTGTCGTTGTGTTACGGCAGAGTAGTAAGCGCATGTTACGGCTGCGTTAATCATTGATGAAGTTCAGGTTAAGGAAATGCTGATCAAGTAAGACTTTGTCACTGCGGCTGCCGCGCTTCCATCATTACGAGGCCCGCAGGGTCGTGGCAAACGCCGTGACAGAAGCGCGCAATCGGAGCGCCAAGCTGGATGACGGACTTAATCAGACATTCCTTAAAGGAAGTTGCCGCGAATGGGCCGATGCAGATAGCGCCAGTCCATTTGTCAGGGCGACTTGCTCCACGCTAAGAGCAACAACGTCTCTAATAGAGCTGTTTCACGTGATAATCTGTGAACGAAGGTGAATCCAACGGCTAAAGGGAGGACAGTGTGAGCAGAAAATGGATACCGCTAGTGACGCTCGTAGGCGCCTTGCTCGCAGGATGTGCGGCAAACACTGCTCGCCAAACGGGGCTCGAGCAGATCGAGCATATCGTCGTCATCTACGCCGAGAACCGCAGCTTCGATCACCTGTTCGGCAGTTTCCCCGGCGCCGAAGGGATAGCGCAGGCGAGCGCCGAGCAGAAGACGCAGCTCGACATCGACGGAACCCCCTTGCCGCATCTGCCCGCGACATATTCAGGGGGCAAGCCGCTGGCAAGATTTCCAACGTCTGGCTTGCCCAACGGTCCCTTCCGCATCGATGCCCCACCGATAAACGGTCGCATGGACGAAGTGCTACCCAGCCCCTGGCATCTTTATTATCAGAACCGCGAGCAGATCGCGGGCGGCAAGAACAACAAATTCGTGGCCCTGGCCGACGTCGGCGCCTGGGTGATGGGCTATTTCGATGGCTCGAAGTTGAAGGTCTGGAAATGGGCGCAGGAATATACGCTTGCCGATCACTTCTTCATGGCGGCATTCGGCGGCTCGTTTCTCAACCATCAATGGCTGATCTGCGCCTGCACCCCGGTCGACTCCAATGCGCCCGCCACGGTTAAACCGACGCTGAACGAGCAGGGCAATCTGGCGAGAAAACCGGGCTCGCCGAAATCGGTAATCGATGGACCGGTGCAGCTTTTCGACGGGCGGGCGACATCCGACGCTTACCTCGTCAATACTTCCCAACCGCCCTACCAGCCAAGCGGCATCGCGCCGGCAGCAGGCAATCTCGATCATGCCGATCCGGCACACCATCCCGCCCCGCCGCAGACCGCCAAGACCATAGGCGACACGCTTTCTGCAAAGTCCGTCAGCTGGGCCTGGTATGCCGGCGGCTGGAACGAAGCGCTGACTGACGGCAGGCGCGAGGCGAAGGAAAAGCGCACGGTCATTTACGCGAGGAGCGCTGAAAGCCCGATTTTCCAGGCGCATCATCAGCCGTTTAATTATTTTTCGCGCTTCGCTCCCGGCACGCCTGATCGTGCCGCACACCTCAAGGACGAAGCCGATTTCCTGGCGGCGACAGACGCTGGTGCATTGCCGCAGGTTTCATTCCTCAAGCCTGCAGGACGATACAGCGAGCATCCGAGTTACACCGATCTTATGAGCGGCGACCAGCACATCGACATGATTCTTTCACGGTTGAAAAAGAGTCCGCAGTGGCCGCACATGGCGGTCATCATTACCTACGATGAAAACGGCGGTTTCTGGGATCACGTCGCGCCGCCCAGGGGTGACCGCTGGGGGCCTGGGTCGCGTATCCCGACCATCATCGTCTCGCCCTTCGCACGCAAGGGCTATGTCGACAAGACGCCCTACGATACGACCTCTATCCTGAAACTGATCACCCGGCGCTTTGGCCTCGAAGCGCTGCCGGGGGTGCGGGCCAATGCGGGCGATCTGACGGGGGCTTTCGACTTTACGCGTTGATGCGTTTCGTTGACTGGCTTCTTTGCCGCAATGCAATTTTGCGCCGCACGCTGGTCGACAGACTCGTCAAGTTCAGGCCGATTGCCTTCGCTTCTTTGTGAAAGCCGGAAATGCTCTTGATGCAGGCATCAGACCTTGAAGCGATACGCTCGAGTTCCTCCTCGTGGCCATACCAACTGGTCATGGAGAGGTACTTGGCCGCGACTGCGGTGGCCTTGCCATCGACACCGCTCCTGATCAGCCAGGCGGCAGAGTCGAACGGGCTGAACTGATCGGCGCAGAATTGGGCAAGGTCCTCGATAGCGGGTTCGTCCATGGATGACTCCTGGCTGGGTTATGTAATCTGGATGAAGCCGAGGGGAATCAATCGACTGCATGCGCATTATGCCATGGAAATATGGCATTCTCACTAAAGAATGATTTCATTTCCGTGAATTCGCGCAGCGAATTGCCTGGGTCGATTTAGCTTGCGCTACAATTCCGAACATGGGCTCAGACTCGCACCGAACTCTCAGTCACTGTTCATTACCGGCTGCGGCCGAGTGATATGGGCAAAGAGATCGAACTCAAGCTTTCCCTGCCGGCAGAGTGGCAAACTCCGTTCGCGCGCCAGTCCTCTCTGAAGAAAGCCGGCTCGCGGCAGACCCAGCAACTCGTCAATATTTACTACGACACGCCTTCTCTCGCCC
>CAIYYX010000122.1 GCA_903930535.1 uncultured Sterolibacterium sp.
ACGAAGCAATCTTCTTCGCTCGACCAAGATTGCCGCGGCCCCAAAGGGCCTCGCAATGACGGTGTGGGTTGTCATTGCGAGGAGTGGAACGACGAAGCAATCTTCTTCGCTCAACCAAGATTGCCATGGCCCGAAAGGGGCCTCGCAATGACGGCCCGTTTTGCCAATCCAAGATTGCCGCGGCCCGAAAAGGCCTCGCAATGACGAACCATTCTCGGGGATCACCGTACTTCAGGCGTTGGGCAGCCACAGGGTCACCGTGGTGCCGCTGCCGGGAATGCTGGACAGGGCAAGGCTGCCCCCGTGCAGTTCCAAGATTTCCTTGACGATGCTCATGCCCAGCCCGGTGCCGGGAATCTTGCCCGAGGTGTCGGCACGGTAGAAGCGCTCCGACACGCGCGCCAGTTGCTCCGGGGTCATGCCTATGCCGTGGTCGCTGATCCTTATGCCAACCTGCCCCGCCGGCGCTTCGCCTTCGGGCTCGACCAGGGCGACAGTGACGGCGCCGCCTTCGGGCGAATACTTGTAGGCGTTGGAGAGCACATTGCCGACCGCCTGAATCAGCTTTTTGCGATCGCCCCGGACATAGCGCAGGGTCCCGTGCGCAGCCGCCACCGCTGCCACGCGGCCTGCGGGCACCTTGGCATCGGCAATGACTTCGCGCAGCAACTCTCCCAGTTCAACCTGCATGATGTCGAAATCCTTGCCGCGTCTGGCCTCGATGCGGGCAAGGTCGAGCAACTCGTTGATGATGGAGATCATCAGCTGTGACTGGCGATGAATGATGGCGATAAACTCCTGACTCTCGCCGGCGCCAAAATCCTGCGAGAGCATCAGCTCGGAGAAGCCGAAGATGCTCGCCATGGGCGTGCGCAACTCGTGCGCGGCGGTGGAGAGAAATTCGCTCTTCATGCGATCGACTTCGGTTTCATGAGTAATGTCGTGGAAGTAGAGTATCTGCGAAACGCTCTCGGCCTTCGATTCGCGCATGCCGATTTCCAGCACGCGTCCGCGTGCCCCGGCCAGCTCTATCGTCTGGCGCGCTTCATTGGCCGCTTGATCCCGGGAAATGGCAGCGCTTTGCGCGGCACGCAGGGCGGCGATGCCTGAGAAGCGCGCCGTCGGCAGACAAATGCCGGCCAGGCGCTCGGAAAAACCTTGCTCGTCCAGGCCGATCATTTCGCCCTGATCCAGTCCGGTCATGCGGCAAAAGGCCGGGCTGACGAACTTGATGCGGTGCGCGGCATCGAAGGACAGGAAGCCGTCAGGACTCAGGTCGAAGATGCTGTCCAGCTGTTCGGTACGGTCGCGGATGACTGCCTCGGCAAATCGCCGCTCGCTGATGTCGGTATGCGAGCCGGACATGCGAAGCGGCCGCTGCCGTTCGTCGAACTGCGCCCGCCCGCGATTGAGAATCCACTTGTAGTCGCCATTCTTGCAGCGCAGGCGGTATTCGTATTCATAAAATGCCGTCTCGCCGTGCAAGTGCCGCTGCAGTTCGGCCATGGCCTGCGCGAAGTCCTCCGGATGAATGCGCGAAGTCCATTCCTCGACCGTGGCGCCGATTTCATCGCCGCCGTAACCGAGCATGGCCTTCCAGCGCTCGGAAAAATAAAACTTGCCGGTTTCCGGCTCCCAGTCCCAGATGCCGTCATTGGCGCCGCTGACCGCCAATTGCCAGCGCTGCTCACTCATGGAGAGCGCCTCGGTCGCGGCCTTCAATTCGGTGATATCGATGCGGTTGCCGACGATGTAGCCGCTGGGCGTGCGGTGCTCGACGATCAGCAGCCAGCGCCCGTCACCGAGCTTCTGCTCGATCACTTCGCCATTGGCGCGCTGATGCTGTGCTACGCGCTGCGCAACCCAGGTGTCGACCTGCCCGATGGCTTCGTCGTACTGTCCGCGCAGGGCGCCGCTGCGAACAATCTGCTCGAAAGTGTTGCCCGGCACGATCAGGTCGCGGCTTTCTTCGTAAAAATCCCGGTAAGCCTCGTTGCAATGGACCAGGCGGTCTTCCTGATCATAAATGGTAAAGCCCTGGGAGATGCTGCTGACCGCCTCGCGCAGCAGCGAGGCAGCCTCTTCGGCCTGCTGCTGGGCTTCGAGGCGTTTGACGTTCTCGGCAAGAACGCGATCATTGCTCTCGGCCAGTTGCTGCGCCAGAAGATTGAACGCCCGGGCGGTTTCAGCCAGATCATCATTGCCCTGCACCGCCACGCGATGCGCGAAATCGCCGGCGGCGAAATGCTCGCTGGCCCGGCGCAGAGCCACCAACTGGCGCACCAGATAGTTGCCGAGCAGCCACGAGAACACGGCGACGAGGAGCATCTCCAGGCCGGCAACCGCCCACGCCCAACGCCGCTCCTTGGCCAGCAGACCGTTCAGGGCAGCGGTGGAAATGCCCAGCCGTACTTCGCCATGCACGATGCCCCCGGCTGTCACGGGAACCGACCAGTCGAAGACGCCGTCGGTGACCTGATCGATGCCGGCGTCAGAGCGAAAGGGGCGCGCCAGAAGAGTTGCATCGCCGCGCTCCGAGAGCACGATGCCGGCGGCGTCGAGGATGCGTACATAGTCGATCTCGCCGGAGGCCGTGGCCTCGCGGACCAGACTGTCCAGGGTCGACAAGTCCTGGCCGATCACGGCGTCCTTGGCCGCTGCGGCCAGCAGTTTGCCGCCCAGGTGCACCCGGCGCGTGAGCTCGGTTTCGTTGGAGTCGCGCAACACCGACAGGGTGCTGCCGACGAGGACGGCGAGCAGCACCGTTTCGATTGCGGCGACACCCAGCATGGTCTTGATGCGAAAGTGCATGGTTCAATCCGTCACCGTTTGCGTCTTCATTGCTGACTGTAGCGCCGCAGCAGGTCAATGTCGAGCGCCCGGATATCGTTCCATTCCTTGTCGGAAGCGGCGGCTATCCCCTTGAAGGCCAGCGGCAGCAAGAGCCGCCGGCCGACCTCGTCGGCGGACAGCGATTGCATGGCGGCCAGAACCTTGGCCAGGACCTCCGGCGCCACGCGCGCATGGGCGGCAAAGGCATGAGGCGTATAGGCCGGCGTCTCAGCCAGCACGCGCAGGGCATCGCGAATCTCCGGCGGGCTGGACTCCAGGGTGCGCTGGATGCCGCCACCAGCTTCATGAAGGCCCGAGGCCACCGCGCGATAAACGGAATCGTGGGAGGCGATAAATTTGGCTTCGATGGGAATCTTCAGGCGGCCGAACTCGGCCTGCGGCAGAATACTGGCGGCAAAAGCCGCAGGCGCAGGGAAGACCACGGTCTTGCCGGCCAGATCCGCGGGCTTGCGGTAGGGACTGTCGCGCCTGACCACCAGAATGCCCTTGATCTTGCGCTCCTGCTCCTTGGCAAAAGCCCGGTAGCCGGATGCGGCGTGAAAGACCACGTAATGATAGGGATTCATGTAAGCCAGATCATAGCCGCCCTTGCCCAGGCGCTCTTCGAAGCCGGGAATGTTGGGCGCCGTACGAAACACCAGCGTCACGCCGGAGCGCTTGCTGATCTCCGCCAGGAGCGGCCCCCAATCCTCGGCCAGCTTGCTGGCAGTCTGCTGCGGCACGATGCCAAAACTGAGCGCTTGCGGCACCGCTTGCTGGGCCAGCGCAGGTACGCCCAGGCAAAACCCGGCGAGCAGACCCATACGCAGAAAACCGTACAAGCATGAATTTGGCTTCATATTATTTCCTTAAGGAAACGCTGATCAAGTACAACTTCGTCATTGCGAGGCCCGCAGGGCCGTGGCAATCTGTGACTGCAGATGAAGCAAGCGAAGATCGCCACGCCCCTTTGGGGCTCGCGATGACGGCGTTTTTTCCTGTCATTGCCACGCCCTCCGGCGCACGATGACCACAAGGTTCGTCATTGCGAGGCCCGCAGGGCCGCGGCAATCTGTAACTCGTGATGACGACGTTTTTGCC
>CAIYYX010000123.1 GCA_903930535.1 uncultured Sterolibacterium sp.
AAGTTAAACCCCGCAAGGGGTGGCCGTAGCCAAAAGATCCAACTCATGCGGGGGCTACCCGTATGAGCAATCTATTTCGAGTAGGTCGGCCTTCAGGCCGACATATCCTGTGCGGCCTTCCTACCATTGTCGGCCTTAAGGCCGACCTACAGGAGACACCGCGCCATGACTAAGACCCTTCTCATCATGGCGGGCGGCACAGGTGGACACATCTTTGGCTCCGGCCGCGCTGCGCGCTTAACGCGTGCTTTGCTCGCATTAGCCTACGCCGAAGATGTGTCTTTATGGGTTTCGCCAGGAGGCACCGCGCCATGACTAAGACCCTTCTCATCATGGCGGGCGGCACAGGTGGACACATCTTTCCGGGTCTGGCGGTGGCGGACTATGTCCGCGAGCAGGGTTGGCGCGTGGTCTGGCTGGGCAATCCGGACGGCATGGAAGCGAAGCTGGTGCCGGCTCGCGGCTATGAGACGGCCTGGGTGAAGTTCGCCGCCTTGCGCGGCAAGGGGCTGCTGCGCAAGTTCCTGCTGCCACTCAATCTGTTGCGCGGATTCTGGCAGGCGCGGAGGGAACTCAAGCGCATCCAACCTGACGTCGTGCTCGGCATGGGTGGTTTCATCAGCTTCCCCGGCGGCATGATGGCGGCACTGCTTGGCCTGCCTCTGATAGTGCATGAGCAGAACTCGGTGGCGGGTTTGGCCAATCGCGCTCTGGCGGTCGTCGCAGACCGCGTCTTGACCGGTTTTCCCGGATCGCTCAGGAAGGGCGAATGGTGCGGCAATCCCTTGCGCCCCGAGATCACAGCGTTGAAGGCGCCTGTGCAACGTTACCAGGATCGCGTCGGACCACTGAATCTGCTGGTGGTGGGCGGCAGCCTGGGTGCCGCTGCACTCAACGAGGCGGTACCCAAGGCGCTGATGCTGATGCCTTTCGATTCGCGTCCGCATGTCGTGCATCAGTCTGGCGAGAAACATCTGGCCACGCTCAAGGAAAACTATGCGGCAGCCGGAATCGCCGCCAACTGCGTCGCCTTCATCGAGGACATGGCCAGCGCCTATGAATGGGCCGATCTGGTCATCTGCCGCGCCGGCGCACTCACCATCGCCGAGTTGGCGGCTGCCGGCCTGCCCAGCGTCCTCGTGCCTTTCCCG
The DNA here is from genome assembly GCA_903930535.1 of uncultured Sterolibacterium sp. Lineage (GTDB taxonomy): Bacteria > Pseudomonadota > Gammaproteobacteria > Burkholderiales > Rhodocyclaceae > CAIYYX01. The sequence continues at coordinate 1,152 of CAIYYX010000123.1, forward strand.
CATGCGGTGGATGACCATCAGAGCGGGAACGCGCGGTTCCTCGCCAGCGCCGGGGCAGCAATCCTCTTGCCGCAAGAAGAATTGACGCCGGAGAAGCTGTCCCTGATCAGGAATCTCTCGCGCGAACAGTTGCTGCAAATGGCCGAGAAGGCCCGGGCCCTGGCAAAACCGGATGCCACTGCTGTGGTGGCGCAGACCTGCATGGCGATGGCGAGAGGTGGCCGATGAAACATAAAATCCAGCGAATTCACTTCGTCGGTATTGGCGGCTCGGGCATGAGCGGCATCGCCGAGGTGCTGGCAAACCAGGGCTTCGAAGTGAGCGGCTCGGACCTGGCCGACAGCGCTGCCACCAGGCGCCTGGCAGGGCTGGGGGTGAAGATCACCTTCGGCCACGACGCGGCAAACATTCTCGGTGCCGATGCCGTGGTGGTTTCGACGGCGGTCGGTGCGGACAATCCCGAGGTGGTGGCCGCACGCCAAAAACAGATTCCCGTCGTGCCGCGCGCCCTGATGCTGGCCGAGTTGATGCGCCTGAAACAGGGCATCGCCGTGGCCGGGACCCACGGCAAGACCACGACGACCAGTTTGATCGCCAGCATACTGGCCGAGGGCGGCCTCGACCCGACCTTCGTCATCGGCGGCAGGCTTAACTCCGCCGGCGCCAATGCGCGCCTCGGCCAGGGCGAGTTTCTCGTCGCCGAAGCCGACGAATCCGATGCCTCTTTCCTGCATCTGCAGCCGGTCATCGCCGTCGTCACGAACATCGATGCAGACCATATGGAAACCTATGGTCATGACTTCAACCGCTTGAAGCAGGCCTTCGTCGATTTCCTGCAGCATCTGCCTTTCTATGGCGTCGCCGTGCTCTGCGCCGACGATGCCAATCTGTACGAGATCATGCCGCGGCTATCGAAGCAGATCGTGCGCTATGGTTTGAGCGCACAAGCCAACGTGCGCGCCGAGAATGTGGTGGCGGCAGGCGGGCAGATGCGTTTCGATTGCGTCCGGGTCAATGGCAGCATCAGCCGCTTTCCCGTCACCCTCAATCTGCCGGGCATCCACAACGTCCTGAATGCGCTGGCGGCGATCGCCGTGGCGTCCGAGGTGGGCGTGACGGACGCGGCGATCGTCAAGGCCTTGGATGAATTCAAGGGTGTCGGACGGCGTTTCCAGCGTTATGGTGAAATCAATCTGGCAGGCGGCGGCAGTTTCACTCTGGTCGACGACTACGGCCACCATCCCGCCGAGATGCAGGCGACGCTCGCCGCTGCGCGCGGCGCCTTCCCCGGGCGGCGCCTGGTGCTGGCCTTCCAGCCGCATCGCTATACGCGAACGCGGGACTGCTTCGAGGACTTCGTCAAGGTGCTCTCCGGCATCGAGGTTCTCCTGCTGGCCGAGGTCTATGCCGCCGGCGAGATGCCCATCGTCGCTGCCGACGGACGCACGCTGGCGCGGGCGATCCGCGTCGCAGGCCGGGTCGAGCCGGTATTCGTCGCCGACATCGCGGCCATGCCGCAGACCATTCTCGACGTCGTCCGTGACGGCGACGTGGTCATCACCATGGGGGCGGGCTCGATTGGCGGCGTGGCGGGAAAGCTCGTCAAGGGCAAGGGGTCATGAGCGAGGCAGTGAAACTCAACCGCCTGCGCGGTGAGTTGCGCGCCGACGAAGCGATGGCGCCGCACGTCTCCTGGCGGGCCGGAGGCAGAGCTGCCCGCGCCTACTTCCCAGCCGACCTCGAAGATCTGGCCAACTTTCTGCGCAACTTGCGCAACGACGAGCCGCTGCTGTTTGTCGGTCTGGGCAGCAATCTCCTGATTCGCGACGGCGGCTTCGACGGTACCGTGGTGTTCACCCATGGCAACCTGAAGACGCTGCGACTGGAGGCGTCCGGACTTGTCTATGCCGAGGCCGGAGTCGCAAGTCCGAAAGCGGCGCGCTTCGCCGCCAATCAGGGTTTGGCCGGCGCAGAGTTCCTGGCAGGCGTGCCGGGAACGATAGGCGGCGCCCTGGCGATGAATGCCGGCTGCTATGGCGGGGAAACCTGGAATCACGTCGAGAAACTCCTGATGCTCGACCATCACGGCGAATTGATCGAGCGGCAGCCCGAGGACTTCGCCGTGGGCTATCGCCATGTCGGTCTCAAGAGCGCCTGCGACGAGTGGTTCGCCGCGGCCTGGCTGCGCTTCCCTGAAGGAGACGGCGGGCAATCGCGCAGCCGCATCAGCGAACTCCTGGAGAAGCGCATCAAGAGCCAGCCGCTTGGCCTGCCCAACGCCGGTTCGGTATTCCGCAACCCGCCTGATGACCATGCCGCACGCATGATTGAGGCGGCCGGGCTGAAGGGTTTTGCCATCGGCGGCGCGCAAGTCTCAGAAAAGCACGCCAATTTCATCGTTAATCCGGACGGTAAGGCGACGGCAAGTGAGATAGAAATGCTAATCGGCCATGTCTCTGCCGCAGTGAAGGAAAAATTCAGCGTGGAATTGCAGCGCGAAGTGCGCATTGTCGGGGAAAAGCCTTGAGTTGCTCGGTGCGCAGAAGGCGGTTTGACTGGCTTTCTGCAGGGAAAGATTCATAGATGAATAAATTCGGAAGGGTCGCGGTGATGCTAGGCGGGAATTCTGCGGAGAGGGAGGTGTCGCAAAAAAGCGGCAGCGCGGTACTTTCCGCCCTCCGTGCCGCGGGCGTCGATGCCCACGCCTTCGATCCGAGCGAAAAGCCACTGTCCGCGCTCGTCGAGGGCGAGTTCACGCGCGTCTTCATCGCCCTGCACGGCCGCGGCGGCGAGGACGGCAGCATGCAGGGCGCCCTTGAACTGATGGGCATACCCTACACGGGCAGTGGTGTGCTGGCCTCCGCCCTGGCCATGGACAAGTGGCGCACCAAGCTGATCTGGGCCGCGGCAGGCATTCCCATTCCCGACTATGAACTGCTCACCGCCGCTAGCGACTTCGCCGCGATAGAGGCGCGCTTGGGATTGCCGCTGTTCGTCAAGCCTGCGAACGAGGGATCCAGCATTGGCATCAGCAAGGTCAAGGAACCGGGCGGTTTGGCGGCGGCATATGCCCTGGCCGCGCAATACGACAGCCTGGTGATTGCGGAGCGCTTCGTCGATGCCGGCGAATATACCGTGGCCCTGGTCGATGAGGGCGGGAAGATGCGAGCCTTGCCGATGATACGCATCGTTCCATCGGGAGACTTCTACGACTACGAGGCGAAGTATCTGCGCGATGACACGCAGTATCTCTGCCCCTGCGGCCTGCCCGAAGCCAAAGAAAAAGAACTCGCAGCGCTCGCCGTCAAGGCCTTCGCCTTGCTCGGCGGACGCGGTTGGGGCAGGGTGGATCTGATGCTGGACAGGGCAGGAAAGCCCTATTTTCTCGAGGTGAACACCACGCCGGGCATGACCGACCACTCGCTGGTGCCGATGTCCGCGCGCGCCGCAGGCATGACCTTCAATGACCTGGCGCTGCGAATCCTGGAGGGGGCGAAACTTGGCTAAGTTCCCAGGCTTGACGCGCAAGAATGCCAAGGCGCGCAGTCCCTCGCGGGGCGGGCAAGCTAGCGAGGGTTTCTGGGGCAGGCCGCAACTCCTCAACCTGATGGCCGACCTGCTGCTACTTTTTGGCTCTGCCGCGCTGGCTTATGCGTTGGTGCTCGCAGCCATCCGTCTGCCATTCTTCCCCTTGCGTCAGGTGGTGGTGGTACGCGCTCTCGAACAAGTGACGCCGACGCAGATCGAGTTCGCTGCGAAGAGTCTCTCTGGCAACTTCTTCACGGTCAATATCGACGCCGTGCGCACAGCCCTGGAGAAACAGCCTTGGGTGCGCCGCGCATCCGTGCGCCGGCGCTGGCCGGACGGGGTCGAGTTCGACCTGGAGGAGCATGTCGCCGCCGCGCGCTGGCAGCAGGGTGCCTCGGAGATACGCCTGGTCAATAGGCAGGGCGAGGTGTTTGCCGCCCCGGCGACGCAGGCGCAGGCTTTGCTGCCGCTCTTTTCCGGTCCCGAAGGCAGTTCGCCGCAGGTGCTGGCGCGCTACCGCGATTTTTCCGCACTGCTCAAGCCGCTGGGCCGCGTGCCGCGGGCGGTCGCACTCTCGGCGCGCCAGGCCTGGCAATTGCACCTCGATGACGGCCTGACTTTGGAGCTTGGCCGCGACCAACCCAACCAACCTGTCGAGGCGAGGCTCGCCCGCTTCAGCAGAACCTATGTCGCGGCGCAAGCGCGCATCAATACCGCCATCAGCGTGATCGACATGCGCTATCCCAACGGTTTCGCGCTGCGGCCGAGAAGCACCATTAAAGGCAATACATGAACAACCCCATCCTCTTCCCCACCTATCAAGGTGGCCCTGCATGAGCAAGGAAACAAAAGACCTGATCGTCGGTCTCGACATCGGCACCTCGAAGATCGTGGCCATCGTCGCCGAACTGACCGCGGAAGGGACGCTGTCGATACTCGGCATAGGCAGCCAGGAGTCCTCCGGCCTCAAGAAAGGTGTCGTGGTCAATATCGAGGCAACGGTCAATGCCATTTCGCGCGCCATCCAGGAAGTCGAACTGATGGCCGACTGCAAGGTGAAGGAAGTCTATACGGGGATTGCCGGCAGCCATATCAAGAGCAAGGATTCGGACGGCATGGCCGTGGTGCGCGAGAAGGAAGTGACACAGCTCGATATCGAGCGCGCCATAGAAGCGGCCAACGCGACGCCGATCTCTGCCGATGACCAGATCCTGCATACCCTGGTGCAGGAGTTCATCGTCGATGGTCAGGACGGCGTCAAGGAACCGATAGGCATGGATGCCAAGCGTCTCGAGGTGCGGGTGCATATCGTCACCGGCGCCGTCACCTCGGTCCAGAACATCGTGAAATGCGTGCATCGCTGCGGCCTCGAAGTGGTCGACCTGGTGCTGCAGCCATTGGCCTCGGGCCATGCCGTACTGACCGACGACGAGACGGATGTCGGGGTCTGCCTGGTCGATATCGGCGGCGGTACCACCGATATCGCCGTCTTTAGCCAGGGCGCGATCCGCCACACGGCGGTGATCGCCATCGCCGGCGACCAGATTACCAACGACATCGCCATCGCACTGCGCACCTCCACCCAGGATGCCGAGGAGATCAAGATCCGCTACGGCGTCGCCCTGCATCAGATGGCCGATGCGGATGAAATGATAGAGGTGCCGGGAGTCGGCGACCGGCCCTCAACCCTGTTGTCGAGGCAGGCGCTGGCCGGTGTCATCCAGCCACGCGTCGAGGAGATATTCCAGAAGGTGCAGGACGAACTGAAGAAGAGCGGCTATGAGCGTCTTCTTCGCGCCGGCGTCGTCCTGACCGGCGGCGCCGCGGCCATGCCCGGCATGGTCCAACTCGGCGAGGAAGTATTCCACAACACCGTCAAGTTGGGCATGCCGCATTACGACGGCAACCTCAAGGACTTGTTGCGCAATCCGCGCTACTCAACGGCCATGGGCCTGATGCTGGAAGGCATGGCGCAGAAAAAGCGCGGGCTCAAGGTGCAGGGCCCGACGAGCTTCAAGCAGATCCTGGCGCGGATGCGCTCCTGGTTCGAGAAGAATTTTTGATTGTAATTCCTAGAAGGAGGCGAGCATGTTTGAAATCGTAGACAAGGATCCGAGCCAGACCGTCATCAAGGTCATAGGCGTGGGTGGCGCCGGCGGTAACGCCGTCGAGCATATGATTCGCGAAGGGGTGCAGGGCGTGGATTTCATCTGCGTCAACACCGACGGCCAGGCGCTGAAGAAGAGCTCCGCCGGCGTCAAGCTCCAGCTCGGACCCGGCCTGGGCGCCGGCGGCAAGCCTGAGAAGGCGCGCGATCATGCCATTTCCGAGCGCGAGCGCATCGCCGAAACCCTGGCCGGTGCCCATATGGTGTTCATCACCGCCGGCATGGGCGGCGGCACCGGCACGGGTGCTGCACCCATCGTCGCGGAAGTGGCGCGGGAACTGGGCATACTCACCGTGGCGGTGGTCACCAAGCCCTTCGAATATGAAGGCAAGCGCATGAGCCTGGCCGAACAGGGCCTCTCAGAACTCGCCCAGCATGTCGACTCGCTGATCGTCATCCTGAACGAGAAGCTGATGGAAGTGCTCGGCGAGGAAGTCAGCATGCTCGAGGCCTTCAAGTCAGCAGACAATGTGCTCAAGAACGCCGTCGGTGGCATCGCCGAAATCATCAACGTGCCCGGCCTGGTGAACGTGGACTTCGAGGATGTGCGCACCGTGATGGGCGAGATGGGCAAGGCCATGATGGGTTCGGCCGCCGCCGCCGGCGTCGATCGTGCCCGCATCGCGGCCGAACAGGCCGTCGCCAGCCCGCTTCTGGAAGGCATTGAGCTCTCCGGCGCGAGAGGCGTCCTGGTCAATATCACCGCCAACTCTTCCCTGGGCATGAGGGAAGTGAAGGACGTGATGAACACCATACGTACCTATGCCGCGCCGGATGCGACCATCATTTTCGGCACGGTGTTCGAGGAAGGCATGGAAGACCAGTTGCGCGTCACCGTCGTCGCCACCGGCCTGGGCGGCGCCATCATCAAGCCCCAGAACAAGACCGCGATCAGCGTTGTTCCCAGCCTGCGGACCGGCACTGACGACCAGCCGTTCGAGGCCCACGGCGGCAACCTGGAGCTCGGTCTGCCGGCGGTGTTTCAAAGTGGCCGTAGTAGTGCCCGCAATGCCGCCGTTGAGGCGATGACCGCGAGCGGGGTGGACAAGTACGACATCCCGGCGTTCCTGCGCAAGCAGGCGGATTGAAGCATGACGGTGTGCTGAAGGCTGCAACGACATGGGTTGATATGGTAAACTTCGCCTCCTTACTATAGCTTTCCTGCCATGCTCAAGCAGCGCACCATCAAGACTCTGGTCAGCGCCACAGGCGTCGGCTTGCATAGCGGCGTCAAGGTGACGATTGCAATGCGCCCGGCCGCGCCAGGGTCAGGCATCGTCTTCCGCCGTGTCGATCTCGACCCCCCTGTAGACCTCAAGGCCGACCCCTTCCTTGTCGGCGATACCCGCCTGGCTTCCTGCTTGGAGCAGGGCGCTGCCAGAATCAGCACGGTCGAGCACCTGATGTCGGCGCTGGCGGGTCTGGGAATAGACAACCTCTACATCGACGTCGATGCCGCCGAGTTGCCCATCATGGACGGCAGCGCTGCGCCCTTCGTTTTCCTGCTGCAATCCGCCGGTATTGTCGAGCAGAATGCGGCCAAGAAGTTTCTTCGGGTGAAGAAACTGGTCGAGGTCAAGGATGGCGACAAATGGGCGCGCCTCACGCCCTATGAGGGCTTCCGTCTTTCCTTCTCCATTTCCTTCAACCACCCGGCGGTAGCCCAGTCCGGCACCTCCGTGACCCTCGACTTCGCCGAACACTCCTATGTCCGCGAACTTGCACGCGCCCGCACCTTCGGCTTCATGCATGACGTTGAGACCATGAGGGACAGCGGCCTGGCCCTGGGCGGCAGCCTGGAGAATGCCATTGTGATGGATGAGTACCGGGTGTTGAACAGCGACGGCCTGCGCTATGCCGACGAGTTTGCCAAACACAAGATGCTCGACGCCATCGGTGACCTGTATCTGGTCGGACATCCGCTGCTCGCCGAATTCTCCGCGTACAAGTCCGGTCACGCGCTGAACAATGCGCTGCTGCGCGCCCTGCTCGCCGACCAGGAGGCTTGGGAGTTCGTCACCTTCGAGCGTCCCGGAGAGACTCCCGCTGCGGTGGCGCAGCTCTATCCGCAGGCAGCCTGATAAGTGTTGCTCCTGCGCATCGTCGGCGCCCTGGCCGTGATCGCCATCGGCAGCGGCATCGCAGCTTATCTGTTCACCGGCGACAAGCGTTTCCTCAGGCTCTCCGCCCGCATCGCGAAATACGCGCTGATTTTTGCCCTGGGTTTCTTCGCCCTGCTCTTCCTCGAGCGCGTGATCGTGTTGTAGGTCGGCCTCAAGGCCGACCTGCAGAACCTACGACTTCGAACGGCTGACCAGACGCTCCAAAGATGCCTTCAATGGGGAGTCTTCGGGGAGTTCTTTCGATAGGTTAGTGAGCCCACGCTTAGCTTCTTTGCTAATCATAGCAACGGATATGACAGGAGAAAGCGGGGGAATGGCTTCCCGGGGTTGCACCTTGATGCGTATTTCGGTAACCTCTGTGCCTCTGGAGCGCAATTCTTCGCCGAGAGTAGGCGCCATCTGGCGGATTTTTGCAGCGACTGCGCCGTTGTCGGCGTGGATGATAAGAACCCCTAGTTTGTAATTTGCAACCCGGCAGGACTTCGCAAGCGCCGATGGAATCGTCGCACCGATGATCTGCTGAAGCTTCAACAGGCGTCCGGCATGGGCAGCGAGTCGTGCCATCGTCTCATCTGCATTCAGGCAGTCGTTCAGGGTGCGTGATTGCATGGGGCTTAAGGAAAAAGGAGCACAGTTTGCATATTATTCTCGTCTCCGACCGGATGGCAACGGCCAAGAGCATTGTAATCACTTGGCGCCATCTGGCCATGGCCGCCTTTGGCTTTCTGGCCGTGGTGTTAAGCCTGTCTTCCCTGTTTTCCTATGTCACCGTGCGCCATGCGGCGGAAATTCGCCTGCCTTTCCTGCAGGATCTGTTGCGCGCCACCAACGCCGCGGAGGCCGCGCGCAGCAACGAGTTTCTCCGTGACAACCTCAATGCCATGGCGATCAAACTGGGTCAGATACAGGCACAGATGATACGCATCGATACCCTCGGCGCCCGCCTGGCGGCCCTCTCCGGCCTCAAGCCTGAGACGCTGCCGGAAGGCGGCAAAGCCAAGGATGGCCGCGGCGGCCCGCTGGTCCAGGCCCGCCCCCTGTCGGCCATCGAGTTGCAGACCGCCCTGGATACGCTGGCCAGGCAAGTCGATACGCGCGGCGATACTCTTGCCCTGCTTGAGTCCGAGCGCCTCAGAAAAAGCATGCTGCCCACCACCCTGCCGGTGGCGGCGCAATGGAATGCCTCGGGCTTCGGTTGGCGCATCGACCCGTTTACCGGCGAAAGGGCGATGCACGAGGGCGTGGATTTCTCTGCCGAGGTGGGAACCCCCATGGTTGCCGCGGCCAGCGGCGTGGTGATTACCGCGGAGCGGCATCCGGAATACGGCAACCTGATAGAGATTGATCATGGCAAGGGTGTCACGACGCGTTACGCCCATGCCTCGAGGATTCTCGTCAAGGCCGGCATGCTGGTCCGGCGCGGCAAGAAGATAGGCGAAGTCGGCAATACCGGCCGCTCCACCGGGCCGCACCTGCATTTCGAGGTGCGCATGAGCGGGATTGCGCTCAATCCCAACCGCTTCCTGCTCGATGCCCAGGCAGGCTCAAGCAATTTCGTCGCTCTGAACCGGCGCTGAAATTCCGCGCATCCCGCACGGGGCGTTCCTCATTTAGGCTGCGGAATGCTCTGTCCGCCGTGGTAAAATCAGCCCTTTCTGCTGCCCGCGCCTCGCGTAATTAATCGCATGATTTCCGGTCTCCTCAAGAAGATATTCGGCAGCCGCAACGACAGGCTGATCCGCCAGTATTCACTCTCCGTGCGCAGCATCAACGCGCACGAACCTGCCATGAAGGTCCTCACCGACTTCGAACTGCGCGGCAAGACTGAATCGTTCAAGGCTCGTCTGGCCGCAGGCGAAACCCTCGACGATCTGCTGCCGGAGGCATTCGCCGTGGTGCGCGAGGCAGGCGTCCGCGTCCTTGGCATGCGCCATTTCGACGTACAGATGATAGGCGGCATGGTGCTCCATGCCGGCAAGATCGCAGAAATGAGGACGGGCGAGGGCAAGACCCTGGCCGCCACGCTTCCCGTCTATCTCAACGCGCTGACCGGACAAGGCGTCCATGTCGTCACCGTGAATGATTACCTCGCCCGCCGCGACGCGGAATGGATGGGCCGACTCTACCGCTTCCTGGGCCTTTCCGTCGGCATCAACCTGTCGCAGATGGCGCACGAGGAAAAGCAGGCTGCCTATGCCGCCGACATCACATACGGCACCAACAACGAATTCGGTTTCGACTACCTGCGCGACAACATGGTTTATGCGGGGGGCGAACGCGTCCAGCGCGGCTTGAACTATGCCGTCGTGGACGAAGTCGACTCCATCCTGATCGACGAGGCGAGGACGCCACTGATCATCTCCGGCCAGGCCGAGGATCATACCGATCTCTACATGAAGCTGAATGCCGTGGCGCCGCTGTTGACGCGCGGCGAGGCAGGCAAGGAGCAAGGCGACCCGGACACCGGCGATTTCACCGTAGACCTGAAGTCGCATCAAGTGCTCCTGACCGAGGCCGGCCACGAGCACGCCGAGGAAATTCTCTCGCGCCAGGGACTCTTGCCCGAAGGCGGCAGTCTCTACGAGCCTGCCAACATCATGCTGATGCATCACCTCTACGCCGCGCTGCGCGCCCACAACCTCTACTTCCGCGATCAGCAGTATGTGGTCCAGAACGGCGAGGTCATCATCGTAGACGAATTCACCGGCCGCCTGATGTCTGGCCGCCGCTGGTCAGACGGCCTGCATCAGGCGGTCGAGGCGAAGGAAGGCGTGGCCATCCAGAACGAGAACCAGACGCTGGCCTCGATCACTTTCCAGAATTACTTCCGCATGTACGGCAAGCTGTCCGGAATGACCGGCACGGCCGATACCGAGGCCTACGAGTTTCAGGAGATCTATGGCCTGGAGACTGTGGTCATTCCGACTCATCACAAGATGGTCCGCATAGACCGACTTGATCAGGTTTACAGAACGGCGGCGGAAAAGAGCCATGCCATCGTTGAGGACATCCGCGATTGCTACGAGCGCAGTCAGCCGGTGCTGGTTGGTACAACGTCGATCGAGGCATCTGAAGCCCTGGCGGCCTTGCTTGGCAAGGAGAACCTGCCGCATCAGGTGCTCAACGCGAAGCAGCATGAACGCGAGGCGGGCATCATCGCCGAGGCAGGGCGCCCGAAGATGATCACCATCGCCACCAACATGGCCGGTCGCGGAACGGATATCAAATTGGGTGAAGGCGTGGCTGCGATCGGCGGGCTCTGCATCTTAGGCACGGAACGCCACGAAGCGCGGCGTATCGATAATCAGCTGCGCGGCCGCTCCGGCC
>CAIYYX010000124.1 GCA_903930535.1 uncultured Sterolibacterium sp.
GCGACTTCGCTGGCAAGCTCGATGCGTCCGCCCATGCCTTCGGCGAGCGTGCGTGAAATGGCAAGCCCCAGCCCGGTGCCGCCAAAGCGGCGGGCGGTCGATGCATCGGCCTGGCTGAAGGGCAGGAACACGCGCGACTGCTCCTCGGGCGACATGCCGATGCCGCTGTCGGTGACACCAAAGCGCACCCAGGCCTTGCCTTCGGGGGGGGCGACAAGGTCGATGTTCAGGCTGACCGTGCCCTGCGCGGTGAATTTGATCGCGTTGCCGATCAGGTTGCGCAGTACCTGCATCAGCCGCAGGCGGTCACCGGTGATATGGCGCGGCAATCCTTTATCGATATTGAAGGTCGCCTCGATCCCCTTGTCTAGCGCCAGCGGCATGGCCGTCACCGCCACCTCATTGAGCATTTCAGCAAGATCGAAGGGCTGGTTTTCAAATGTCATGTGCCCCGACTCGACCTTGGACAGGTCGAGCAGATCATTGAGGATGTCAAGCAGCGCACGCGAGGACTGCAGCATCTTGCTGACGTAATCCTTCTGCTGCTCATCCAGTGTGGTCAGTCGCAGCACCTCTCCGAGTCCGATGACGCCATTGAGGGGGGTTCGAATCTCGTGGCTCATGTTGGCAAGGAAGCGGCTCTTGGCCAGATTGGCCTCATCCGCGGCGTGGCGCGCCTGTTGCGTCGCAAGCAACAGCTGGCGCTGCGCGGTGATGTCGTCGAACACATGCAGCAGGCGTCCTTCGCCGATGTCTATGGAGGCGATTTCGATGACGCGCGGCTGCTCGTCCACCTTGTAGGGCGGCAGGTTCAACTCGGCGCGCGCGATGCCCTGTTCGGCGAGCAGGCTGAAGTGTTTATCGGCACGGGCGGCGTTCTCGCCGCCGGCATCGATCAGGGCGGAAAGCATTTTTCTCAGGAGCCGATGGCGCGGCAGGCCGATGATGCTGCAGGCGGCGGGATTGGCGCGCAGGATGCGCAGTTCGCCATCGGTGACCACAGTGCCGCTGAGCGCGTAGTCAAAATAGGCTTTGGCCAGCTTGTTTTCCGCCTCCGCCGCCGCGGCGGCCGTCAGAGCCGTGCCTGCACCTGAGGGGGGCAGGTCGGCAGCGGAAGAGTCAGCGTGTGCCATCCAGGCGCTCCAATGGTGTGCGAAGGTGCTTCACCAGGCGAATGATGCCGATACCCGCTACCGGGCTGGCATATTCAACACGGTCAACCGAGCATTCGATGATGAAAAGGCCAAAACCGCCCTCGCTGTTGCCGCTGAAATCCGGTTGATTATTTTGCGGCGGACTGAATGCTTCACCGGGATAAATGAGTTCGACAATCAGGTCCTCATCCCGATACAGGATACGGCAGACCAATGTCGGGTCGGTGATTGTCGCCGGGGAATGGCGGATGATGTTGGTCGCCGCCTCGTGCGTGGCCAGAATCAGTGCCTCGGCCTCATCCTCGGGCAGACTCGCGGCCGCCTCCCTGATGCGGGTGCGCAGTGGCCCGATTGCGGCAAGCTTCCAGGGCAGCTTGAATAAAACCGTATCGATGCCCTGTCCGGGGGATTTGCGCAGCGACGCGGAGAACGGATGCAACTGGACCATCAGCGCCGTCTGGTCGTCGCTCAGCTGATTGCCGCCCACAAAACGGCGCAGTTCCTGGCGGATGCAATGCAGTATCGTGGCCGGAGGCATTTCCGCCCTGCACCCGGTCTGGACCAGTTCGGAGAGGTATTCGATGCCGAATTCCCTCGCCTCGTCATTGCGTGCCTCGGTGATGCCGTCTGAGAAAACCAGCAGGCTGTCCCCGGGCTCGACCGTGACAGTCGACTGGACATAAACCTCTTCCGCCATGACCCCGATGGGCAGGTTGTCGCCGACCACGGGTGTTACCTTCATGTCGCCGCCGCGGGTCAGCAATCCGGGCGTATGCCCGGCGTTCACGTAGGTCAGCGTTCCCGCCTCCTGGTCAAATCGATACAGGGCAAGGGTGGCGAAAGAGTCGAGCGATATCAGCCGCGGTGTCAGCGTGCGGTGCAGTTGATTGATGATTTCCTCAGGGGTGGGCAGGCGCTTGGCGCCCAATCTTGCGGCCAGCAGGTCTGCCAGCACTTCGTTGTACGCGGTCTTGATGGCCGCGCCGATCAGCGCGGCCGGGACGCCTTTTCCCATGACGTCGCCCACCAGCACTTCAAAACAGCCGGGGTGATAGTTGCGTATCGCATAGAAATCGCCGTCGATTCCCTGCGATGGTTCGGTAAAGCAGGCGAGCCAGGCGCCCTCCATGTCCTCGGGCACCTCGCCCTGCAGCAAGGAGCGCTGGATGCTGGTGCCGATCTCGAGTTCCTTGCGGCGCGCCTCTTCGAGTTCATGCTCGATATTCTTCTGTGCGGTGATGTCGGTGCGGATGGCCACATATTGGTAGGGAAGCCCGTCGCCATCCAGCCACGGCACGATGCTCGATACAGTCCAGTAAATCGCGCCGCTTTTGTTGCGGTTGGCAATCTGCCCGTGCCAGACCTTTCCCGAGGAAATCGTGTCCCAGAGCTCCCTGTAGAACTGCGCGGAATGGAATCCCGATTTTATGATGCGGTGATTCTGCCCGAGCAGTTCGTCGATGCGATAACCGGAAATTTCGCCGAATTTGTCATTGGCGTAGGTGATGGTGCCGGCGGCATCGGTGATGCTCACGATGGAATGCTGGTCCAGGGCGAATTTCTGGTAACCCAGTTCCCGCACCGATTTTTCCAGCAATACCGTGACGCGCTCGCGTTCCGCGCTCAGCTCGGAGATGAAGCGTGATACCGCGGAGATGTCATCGCCGGGTGCCACGCGCAGATCGTCGTTCTTCTGCAGGCCTTTGGCGACATCGTGGAGCGAGTCAAGCGCCGCTTTGCGCGATTCCAGCTCGTGGCGCAGCCTGGTTTCCAGAAGATGTGACTGGGTCACATCGCGGCAGGTCAGCACATGCCCGGTGGTTTTGCCGGAAGAATCCGCTATCGGCGTCCAGGTGCAATCGAGGATGCGCCGCGCATCCGTGTGCGTGCCAAGCTCAACCCGCTTGTTGCCGCGTCCCGCCTTCTGCAGTGCGTCCAGCATTGCGCCAATCTCTGGCAGCAGCGTCCTCTTCAGGCTGCGGCCCAGAAGTCCTTGCGGGTCGCTGCTAAAAAGTTTCGCCGCCACCGGATTGGCATAGACGATATTTCCCTGGATGTCGGCGGTGATGACGCCATCGGCAATCGCTCCCAGGGTGACGTCGGCCCGGGCGCGTTGCAGCTGCAGGCTGGCCGCGGTCCGGTTAAGAATATCGAAGGTCTGGCGAATTTCTATGGGGACATCATGGCTGAGCAGGTCCTGCGGTTTTGCCGAGCCGCCCTGCAGTTCCCACTCGAAAGCCCGGATCCGGTCCAAGTTTCCCAGCCAGCTGCGTAAGGGGAAGTGTATCAGGGCAATGCCGAGAAAAAAGCAGGCCGCGGCAATGGCCAGGGCGCTTCGGGTTACCCCCCAGATTTCATCGGCGATATGCTCAGCCGAGAATTTCAGCCGCAGCACGCCGTAGTCGAGCCCGCCGGCGGAAATATTGCGATTGACATCGGAGAGGCGGCGCAGCACCAGCAGATGCAGCCAACTGGGCGCCTCGACAGCTTTTTCCCGGTCGCTCAGCTTGCTGATAACGGCCCCGCGCACGTCGATGAAGCTTGCCGAGGCAAATGCCGAGCGAAAAAGCAACTTTTCCAGGGTGCGCTTGACCGTGTCGTAGTCGCCGATGATGGCGCTGTCGGTAACCGTCGGCGCAATAACCTCGGTGAGCAGCGCGGCCGATTCGTA
>CAIYYX010000125.1 GCA_903930535.1 uncultured Sterolibacterium sp.
AGCCCGACCTTCACTATAGGTCGGGCTTCAGCCCGACGCTTCCTCTTGAAGAACGGTATAATCCGCGCCCCGCTCTACCTGCCTAAGCTCCCCCATGAATGTCCTTTTCGAAGAGGACGGCGCCTTCAGAGCCGGCACTGTGCTCGCCGACAACAACACCTCGCTGCAGGTTGAACTCGCCTCGGGCAAACGCGCCAAGGTCAAGGCCGCCAGCGTGCTGCTGCGCTTTGCCGAGCCCGCCGCCGCCGACCTGATGGAGCGGGCCGCGTCCGAGACAGAGGCCATGGATGCCGATTTCCTTTGGGAAGCCTGCGCCGACGACGAGTTCGCATTCGCCGACTTCGCCCGCGACTATTACGGCCGCGCCCCCAGTTCGGTCGAGGCAGCGGCCGTATTGCTGCGCCTGCATGCGGCGCCCATTTATTTCCATCGCAAGGGCAAAGGCCGCTTCCGCAAGGCGCCGCCGGAAATCCTGCAAGCTGCCCTGGCAGGGCTGGAGAAAAAGCGGGTACTCGCTCTGACGATAGAGAACATGGTCGAAGCGCTGAAGGAGGGACGACTGCCGGCGGAGTTCCCGCCCCTTCTCAAGCAGTTGCTCTACAAGCCCGACAGGAACCGGCCGGAGACCAAGGCCTTCGAGGCCGCCTGCGCCGAGACCGGCCTTTCCGCGCCGCGCCTCCTGGAAAAGTGCGGCGCCCTGGAAGGCAGCCACGACTATCATCTCGGCCGCTTCCTGTTCGAATATTTCCCCCATGGCACGGGCTTCCCGGACACCCCCCTAGCAGAAGAGCCGGCCGGCTTGCCGCTGGCAAAGGTCGCCGCCTTCAGCATTGACGACGCCCATACCACGGAGATCGACGACGCCTTCTCGGTGACGCCGACTGACAAGGGCTGGCGCATCGGCATTCACATCGCGGCGCCCGGCCTCTCCGTGCGCCCCGGCGACGCACTCGCCACAATCGCCCGCGGCCGGCTGTCCACCGTCTATATGCCGGGGAAAAAGATCACCATGCTCCCCGACGCCGTCGTCGAACGCTTCACCTTGGCCGCCGGACGCGACTGTGCCGCCATCTCGCTCTATCTCGACGTCGCCTCCGACCTCTCCATCCGCGGCCATGAGACATTGCTGGAGCGTGTGCCCGTGGTCGCCAACCTGCGCCACCATGACATCGAGCCGCTGTTTAACGAGGAGACCCTGGCGACCGAACTGCCGCAGTTCCTCTTCCGGGACGAACTGAAGCTGCTCTGGGAACTGGCAACCGTGCTCGAAGCGGGACGCGGCAAGGCGTCATCCAACCAGAATTTCAGCGATTTCAATTTCAACGTCGATTGGAGCACGGTTACTGAGAACGGGCCGGGGGAAATAACCATTGAAGAACGGCGGCGCGGCTCGCCCCTGGACAAGTTGGTGTCCGAACTGATGATTGTGGCCAATGCCACCTGGGGCCGCACCCTGGCCGATGCCGGCATCCCGGCACTCTACCGGGCGCAGACCGCCGGCAAGGTGCGCATGACCACGGTCGCCGCACCCCATGAGGGGCTGGGCGTCGATTGCTACGCCTGGTCGAGCTCGCCCTTGCGACGCTATGTCGATCTCACCAACCAGTGGCAGCTGATTGCATTTCTGCGGGAAGAAGCGCCACCGTTTCCCGCCAATTCCGCGGAGTTGATGGCTGCAATGCGCGACTTCGAGCTGACCTATGCCGCCTATGCCGAGTTCCAGCGCGGCATGGAGCGCTACTGGTGTCTGCGCTGGCTGCTGCAGGAACGGCCGGATTGCGTGATCGCAGACGTGCTGCGCGAAAGCCTGGTGCGGCTGGAGCATATCCCTCTGGTGTTGCGCGTGCACTCCCTGCCCGCCCTGGATCGCGGCGTCCGGGTGCGCCTGGAGATCGAGAAAATCGACCTGCTCGAGGCCGAGGCCCGGGCGCGCTATGTCGAGACCCTGGCTCTACCCGCTGAAATGGCGAAGAATGACGCTGCTGTTAGCGCTTTAGAAGAAGATACCCCGAGGGAGTAAAATCCCGGCTCATGCAGAAACAAATTGCCTGGCCTGGCCCTCTCGCCCGCATGAATGCGGGTCAGCGCCATCTGACGCTGGCGCTCTCGGTCTCCCTGGCTCTGCACGCGCTCCTGCTGTCCCTGCATTTCGGCTTGCCCAATGCGCTCAACCTGGCGAAACAGCCGGCCCTGGACGTCATCCTGGTCAATAGCAAGAGTGCTGCCAAACCCCGCGAAGCCCAGGCGCTGGCCCAGGCCAACCTCGACGGCGGCGGCAACACCGACGAGAAACGCATCAGCAGCACGCCGCTGCCGGCCTCCGAGCAAACGCGCGAGGGCACAGACCTCGCCGAGGCGAAGCGCCGCGTCGCCGAGATGGAGCAGAAGCAGCAGCAGGTGCTGGCCCAGGTGGGCCCCTCCCGGGCGACATCGCCCGGGCGGATCGAGCCTGCGCCTGCCAGCGGCCTGGATCTGGCCAGCAGCGCGCTGGCCATCGCCCGTCTCGAGGGTCAGATTTCCCGCAGAGTCGAGGATTACAACAAGCGGCCGCGCAAGAAGTTCATCGGTGCGCGCACCGAGGAATACCGCTACGCCCAGTATGTCGAGGACTGGCGGCAGAAGATAGAGCGCGTAGGCAATCTCAATTATCCGGAATCGGCGCGTGGCCGGCTCTATGGCAACCTGGTGATCACCGTGGTGATCAAAAGCGACGGCTCGCTGGAGAGCGTCGAGGTCAACCGACCATCCCAGCACCCGCAGTTAGACGAGGCCGCCCGCCGCATCGTGCGGCTGGCCGCCCCCTTCGCTCCCTTCACCCTCGACATGAAGCGCGACACCGACGTCCTCGAAATCACCCGCACCTGGTCTTTTTCCAGCGCCGACAAGCTGCAGGCCGAATGAGGTCGCTGCTGAAAAAGCTGCTGACCGCACTGCTGTTTCTCTGCCTGCTCTGGCAGGGCTGGTATCTGGGCTGGGTGGTGTTCTGGAAGTTCTCCAACCCGGGCATGACCCACTTCATGGAAATCCGCCTCGATGAATTGCGCGCGAAGAAACCCAAGGGGGAGTTGAAACAGCGCTGGGTTCCCTACGAGCGAATCTCAGTGCATCTGAAAAGCGCGGTGATCGCCGCAGAGGACGACAAGTTCGTAGACCACGAGGGCTTCGACTGGGAAGGCATGCAGAAGGCGCTGGAGAAGAACCAGAGGAAGGGCAAGGTGGTGGCGGGCGGCTCGACCATCAGCCAGCAACTCGCCAAGAACCTTTTCCTCTCGCCCTCCAAGACGCCCTGGCGCAAGGTGCAGGAGGCGTTGATCACGCTGATGCTGGAGGCGCTTTGGGACAAGCGCCGCATCCTCGAAGTCTATCTCAACGTCGTCGAATGGGGCGATGGCGTGTTCGGCGCGGAGGCCGCGGCGCAGCGCTACTATGGAATTTCGGCGGCACAGCTAACGACGGATCAGGCGGCGCGCCTCGCGGTGATGCTGCCCTCGCCGCGCCGCTATGAGAAGAATCCCTACTCGGACTTCGTCAATGAACACACCCAACTGATACTGCGTCGCATGCAGTATTCGGAATTACCTTAAGGAAAACAGCGATGGCGCAAAAAAAATCGGATCTGGAAAAATCAAAGTTACTCAAGGCGCAGGGGCGAATGAAGCTCGCCAACGCCGCCAACAGGCAAAGCGGCGACGCTGCAGTCACCTCGCTGGACAAGCGGGAAAGACGCCGCCTCGACCAGGCGAAGGGTCTGGTTCCCTTTGCCGTGAAGCTGCCTGAAACCCTCATCGCCAGACTGCGCGAGCGCGCAACTGCGCAGGACAAACCGCTGCAGGATGTGGTGGCAGAGCTTCTGGAAAAAGGTTTATCGTCCCCCAAGGGGACTTCCTCCGCGGCGTAGGTCGGCCTTTAGGCCGCCCGATGCCGCCGAAAGCCTGTCGGCATCGCCGTTGAAGACGTCGAAGTATTTCATCGCAGCGCAGCGAGAATGCGGGCAATGGATTGTCCGGTCGGTTCCCTTCCTGTGTCGACTATGAGGTGCTTTTCTTCGGCCGCGAGAGGTTCCGCGCTTTCCCTCTGGTGGTCGAGCACGGAGACATCGGCTTCTGAGGCGTCGTATCCCAAGGCCGCTCGCCGAAGCACCCGTTCGCCCAGCACGGCATCTGCCGCCGTACAGGCGACGATGAGAAAGGGAATATTGAACTCCCGCGCCAGCCCGCTGAAGGTTTCCCGCTGCCAGCGGCAAAGGCAGGCCGCATCGACCACCGCCGGCCAGCCGGCCTCGAGCGCGATGCGCGCGAGCCGCGTGAGTTCGGCATAGGTCGCCAGCGTGACCCCCTCGTCATAGATTCCCGTGGCCAGACCAGAGCCGCTTTGCTCATCGGCTTCGAGGCCGGCCATGCGCTTCCTCTCCACATCAGAGCGCACACGCACTGCCCCCGTGGCCTCCAGCAGTGCCTGCGAGATGACGGTCTTGCCCGAGCCGGAGAAGCCCTGCATGATGATCAGCGTCTGCCGTCTGGGCCGGGTGAAGCTCTCGGCCAGGCCGAGGTGTGCCCGGCAGTCGGCCATCGCTTCGCGGCGCAGGGCATCGTCTGCATCGGGCTGGCCGGCGCGAATTGCCGCGACCTTGGCGCGAACCATGGCACGATAGACGAGATAGGCGTCCACCACGAGCAGACCTTCATAGTCACCACTCTCTTCCAGATAGGCGTTCAGGAAGCGGTTGGCGAAGTTCTCCAGGCCACGCGCGCACAGATCCATGACCAGGAATGCGACCTCGCTCATGACGTCTATCCAGCGCAGGTCTGGATTGAATTCCAGGCAGTCGAAGGGCAGCGCGGCGTCAGTCACCCAGGCGACATTGCCCAGATGGAGATCGCCGTGGCACTCGCGCACGAAGCCCTCGGCATGTCTCGCCGTGAAGGCGGCAACAAGCTCGGTGTGCCGGCGCAGACTCCAGTTCTCGATTGACTGCAGCAGGCTGCGCTCGCCCTCATTGGCCAGCAGCGGCTTAAGGTGCGCGAAGTTCTGCCTCATGGGCTCGCCCACGGCGGCGGCAGCACCGAAGGGATCCGTCATGCGCGCACGCTCCACCCGCCCATGGAATGCTGCGATGACGCCTGCCAGCGCATCGATGTGTTCGCGCCTGAGTTCGCCTTTCGCCGCCAGTCGGTCGAACAACGACTCCTGCGGGAAGCGCCGCATTTTCACAGCATATTCGATGGGTCTGTCTGTCGCGCCGAAAACAGGGGAATCGCAGGAGCCGCCGATAGTCGCCACCTCAAGATACAGTTCTGGCGCCAGGCGTCTATTCAGCCGCAACTCCTCTTCGCAGTAATAGCGCCGCGCGGAAAGCGTCGTGAAATCGAGAAAGCCGAGATTCACCGGCTTCTTGATCTTGTAGGCGTAATCGCCGGCCAGGAGCACATGGGAGATATGCGTCTCGATATGCACGATCTCTGCCGCCGGATGCGGATAGCGGAGAGGGTCTTGCAAGGCCATGACCAGCTTCGCCTGCTCCGCCAACGTGCTCTCTGCCATTGCCTGGTAGGTCGGGCTTTAGCCCGACGACCGTTGTCGGGCTAAAGCCCGACCTACCACCCGAAGGGCATGAGTAGTCATATCTACGATTCTTCACCGCGTTTCTTGCGGCGCTTTCTTCCGCTGGAAGCATAATCCTGGCGCAGCAGGGACATCTGCGCAAGCTCTGCCGCCACGAGGTAGTTTATCGTTCCTTCGGGTACCAGGCCTTGCTCGTTCGCTTCTCCTGCAGGCATGCCGGTAAGCAGCGAAATCGCCTCGTCCACGTCATGCACGGCGTAGACCTGGAACTTTCCCTGCTCGCAGGCTTCGACCACGTCGGGGCGCAGCATCAGGTGCTTGACGTTGGATTCCGGGATCAGCACGCCCTGCTCGCCGGTCAGGCCGCGCTGTGAGCAAATGTCGAAGAAGCCTTCGATCTTCTCGTTCACCGCACCTATCGCCTGCACCACGCCATACTGATTGACCGAGCCGGTCAGTGCCAGAGACTGTTTGATGGGAAGGCCGGAAAGCGCGGAGAGCAGCGCGCAAAGCTCGGCCAGAGAGGCTGAGTCGCCCTCGACCGGACCGTAGGACTGCTCGAACACGATGCTCGCCGATAGCGACAGCGGCATGGAGCGCGCATAGCGCGCCGCCAGAAATGAGGAAAGTATCATCACCCCCTTGGAGTGGATGGCGCCGCCCAGATCCGTCTCGCGTTCGATGTCTATGACGTCGCCCTCGCCCAGCCTCGCCGTGGCGGAGATTCTTACCGGATGGGCGAAGGCGAAGTCGGAGAGTTCGAACACCGCCAGACCATTGACCTGGCCGACATGGCTGCCGCTGGTGGCGATCAGGAGGGTGCCGCGCAGCACCTCCTCGCGTATGCGCAGCGGCAACCGCTCGGCGCGGCGGATCTGCGCCGCTATGGCCTGCTCCACATCTTCTGCGCTGACGATGGCCCGTTCCGATCGTCCTGCCCAGTGATCGGCCTCGCGCATCAGGTTGGCGATCTTCCGCGAACTCAGGGTCATTTTCTCGGCGTCGCCCGAGATGCGTGCAGCCTGCTCTATCAGTTGCGCCACCGCCTCGCGGGAAAAGGGCTTGAGTTTGTTGCCTCGCGCAAGACCCGCGACGAGCTGCGCGTAATGCCGGACATTGTCGTCTGTGCGCGACACGTCGTCGGAGAAATCGGCGGCGATCTTGAACAATTCCTCGAAATCCGGATCGAGTTCGGCCAGCAGATAATAGTAGTAGCGCTCGCCAAACAGTACCACTTTCACGTCGAGCGGGATGGGTTCCGGTTCCAGGGGCAGGGTGCTCACCCATCCTGTCATTTGCCCGAGGGACTCGATGCGGATCTGTCCGGAACGCAAGGCCCGCTTCAGGCTCTCCCAGGCATAGGGCTGGGTCAGCACCTTGAGCACATCGAGCATCAGATAGCCGCCGTTGGCCTGATGCAGCGCCCCTGCCTTGACCAGGGTGAAGTTGGTGACCAGGGTTCCCAGGTGGGCGATGCTGTCCACCCGCCCGATGAGATTCGGATAGCTCGGATTGTCCTCGGTGACGACGGGCGCCGCTGCGGTTGCGCCTTGATCCACCAGCAGATTGACCTGGTAGCGCTGCAAGGACAGGCTTCCGGTCATGAACACGGTCTCCGTGTCGCCTTCCGACTTTTGCGATTCGCGCAAATCCTCGCTGGTCTCGATTACGTCGGCGAGCACGCCTTCGAGAAAGGCCAGGACATCGGGCAGGTCGGCGTAGCGCTCCTTCAGTTCCTCTATCATGTGACCGACGGCGAGACTCATGGTGTCGCGGCTCACCTGCTTGATGTTCCCCTGCATCTCGCGGCGCAAGCGCGGGAACTGCAGCAGGAGCTTCTCCAGTTTCTCGCCGAGGGCCTCGATCAGCTTGCTGATGCGCGTCTTCTCCTCTTCGGGAAGTTGCTCGAACTCCGCCGGGCTCATCGTCTCCTCGCCCTTCACCGGCGCGAAAACGAAACCATGGGGGGTGCGCAGGAGGGCCACGCCCTGCGGTATGGCCTCCTTGCCGAGCGCCTGCAGGCCATCCTCTTCACGCTTCTTGAATTCTTCCTGGATCGCTTCGATCTTGGCGCGGTATTCGTCGCTCTCGAAAGCCGAGGAGATCGCCTGCGCCAGTTCGGAGACGAAGTTCTGCATGTCACGCCGCAGGTTTGCGCCGCGACCGGCAGGCAGCCTGAGCACGCTCGGCTTGTTGGCCTCGGCGAAATCGTTGATGTAACACCAGTCGCTGGGCCTGGATGACTTGGCCGCACGCTCTTCGAGCAGGCGCCTTATCGAGGAGTGACGGCCGCTGCCGGGTTCGCCCAATACGAACAGGTTGTAACCGGGATGATTCATGTCCATGGCGAAACGGGCCGCCTCGAAGGCGCGCTCCTGACCCAGGCCGTTGCCAAGATCAGTGATATCGTCCGTCGTCTCGAAGGAGAGGGATTCGGGCCTGCAGCGCCGGCGCAGATCCTGCGCTGCCAGGGGTTTCACTTCAGGCATGCCATTTCCCCATGATGCCGGCGCACAAAGCCTGCGCCTCGGATCGATTCTACGCCTATGTCATGCGTAAGGACGCGAGAATCGCGTCGGCCGCTGCCACCGTGCTATCGATGTCAGCCTCTGAATGCGCGGCCGAGACGAAGCCGGCCTCGAACGCCGAGGGCGCGAGATATTGGCCGGCGGCCAGCATGGCATGGAAGAAACGATTGAAGGTCTCCTTGTCGCTTTCCATCACTTCCGCGTAACTCGTGGGCGGGGTGGCGCGAAAATAGAGGCCGAACATGCCGCCCACCGCCTGAGCCGAGAGTGCGACGCCATGTTTTCGCCCGGCAGCGGAGAGTCCCTCGGTGAGTCGCAGCGTCTTTGCCGAGAGCGAAGCATAGAAGCCTGGCTGTTGTATGAGTCTCAGGGTGGCCAATCCTGCCGCCACCGAGAGCGGATTGCCGGAAAGCGTACCGGCCTGGTACACAGGTCCCAAGGGCGCTATTTTCTCCATGATGTCGCGCCGCCCGCCGAAGGCGCCCAGGGGCATGCCCCCGCCTATCACCTTGCCGAAGGTGGACAGATCCGGGGTGATGCCGTAGAGCCCCTGCGCGCTATTGATCCCGACACGGAAACCCGTCATCACCTCGTCGAAAATCAGCACCGCCCCATGCCTGCTGCAAAGCTCGCGCAGGGTCTTGAGGAACTCCGTCTTTGGCGCGATCAGATTCATGTTGCCGGCGACCGGCTCGACGATCACTGCGGCGATCTTGTCGCCGTGCTGGCGGAATGCATCCTCGAGTTGGTCGACGCTGTTGTAGTCGAGCACCAGGGTGTGTTTGGCGAGATCGGCGGGGACGCCACCGGAGGAGGGATTGCCGAAGGTCAGCGCACCCGAACCGGCCTTGACCAGCAGGCTGTCGGCATGGCCGTGGTAGCAGCCCTCGAACTTGATGATGGCGTCGCGACCGGTGAAGCCGCGGGCCAGGCGAATCGCGCTCATGGTTGCCTCCGTGCCGGAGGAAACCAGGCGCAGCATGTCCATGCTGGGCACGAGTTTCACCAGGAGTTCGGCCAGTTCGACCTCGCCTTGCGTCGGCGCGCCGAAGGAAAGTCCTTTCGTAGCGGCTTCCTGAACCGCTCGCACCACGTCCGGATGGGCATGGCCGAGAATCAGCGGTCCCCAGGAACAGACGTAGTCGAGGTAGCGCAGACCCTCGGCATCGAAGACATGGGGGCCGAGTCCGGAGGCGATAAAAGGCGGCGTGCCGCCGACCGAACGGAAGGCGCGCACCGGGGAATTGACGCCGCCCGGGATGATTTTCCGGGCGCGCTCGAAGAGTTCTTGGTTGCGGGTCATGGTGTCCTCAAAAACAATGTTTCGTATTCCTTGGCCCGCTTTGCGATGTCGGGCGCATCGAACAGATCGGTAATCACCGCCAGGAGGTCGGCGCCGGCGGCGAGCGCTTGCGGCGCATTGGCCAGGGTGATGCCGCCGATGGCGGCGATGGGCAGGGCAAATCTTTTCTTCGCTTCTGCGAGCAGCGCCAGAGGGGCTCTGACCGCCTGCGGCTTGATGCTGGACGCGAAGACGCTGCCGAAGGCCAGGTAATCTGCGCCTGCTGCCGCCGCGGCCTCACCCGCAGAAATATCATCGTAGCAGGAGACGCCGAGGATGCGTCCTCTTCCCAGGGCCGCGCGCGCTGCCCCCAGTTCGCCGTCATCGCGGCCGAGATGCACGCCGTCGGCGCCGATTTCCAGCGCCAGTGCCAGGTCGTCATTGACGATCAGGCGGGCGTCGCAGGCGCGGCAAATGCGCAGGAGTTCGGCGGCCTGGGAGCGCCGCAAGGCAGGAGGAGCGTCTTTGTTCCTGTACTGGACCAGGCGCACCCCGCCTGCCAGGGCCTGCCCCACCAAATTCGAGAGTCGTGGCAGGAGGCTGTCATCGGGGGTAACGGCATAGAGGCCGCGAAGATCAGTCGTCATTCAGTAGCCGTTCAATCGCCCTGATCCTCGGCGATTTCGCGTGCCCAGAAGAAACGGTCGGGAAGATACTGTCCCATGCCTGGGCGGAAACCGGCGGCGAGCGCCTGCCAGGTGTAATCCTGGGCATCCTTGACCGCCTCGACGATATCCAGGCCGTGCGCCAGGTTTGCCGCGATCGCCGAGGCCAGCGTGCAGCCTGAGCCGTGGTAACTGCCGGCCAGACGCTGCCACTTGTCGCTCCTGACCATGCCGCGTTCGCCGTAGAGGGTGTTGACGACTTGCTCGGTGTTTTCGTGAGTGCCGGTGATGAGCACGAACTCGCAGCCGGCAATGATGAGACGCCGGGCGCACTCGGGGAGATCGGGCTCATCCCGCTCGCTCTCGTCTTCGAGAGCCAGGCGACGGGCCTCGAGGCTGTTGGGGGTGATGATGGTGGTCTGCGGCAGGAGGAGCTCCAGCATGGCATCGACCATGTCCTCGTTGGCGAACTGGTCGCCACGCCCGGAGGCGAGTACGGGGTCGAATATCAGGGGAATGCCGGGGTAATCCGAGATGATTTCTGCGATGGCGGCAATCGCCTCGACGCTGCCCAGCATGCCGAGCTTGAAAGCCGCCACGGGAATGTCCTCGAGCAGGGCGCGCGCCTGATCGGCAATCCAGTCGGCATCGATAGGCAGGACGTCCTCGACACCGGAGGTGTCCTGTACCGTGATCGCGGTGATCACCGAGAGGGGATGGCAGCCCATGCTGGAGAGCGTCATGATGTCGGCCTGAATGCCGGCGCCGCCGGTCGGATCCGAGGCGGCAAAGGCAAGCACGATGGGCGGCAGCGGCTCGGGCAAAGTCTGTGGCATGGAAGCTGTTTATGGCGCAGAGCCGTCGCGAATGGGCACTTCAATCCGTGGCGAAACCCTAAGCGCGGTGCGATAATATGCGGCCATTCTAACCGAAATACGCCACGACTCCATGACCGCTCCCGCCGCCGCCCACAAGACCTATATGTGCCTGATCTGCGGCTTCATCTATGATGAATCTCTCGGCATCCCGGAAGAGGGAATCCCCCCGGGCACGCGCTGGGAAGACCTGCCTCCCAACTGGGCCTGCCCGGAGTGCGGTGCGCGCAAGGATGACTTCGAGATGATCGCGATCTGATCGCGCGCAACTCTCTGCTGCGGGGAAAAGTAGTATATTGTTTTGGAATAAATCGACAGACCGTTGGAAAGAGGGCCTCTTTGCCTGATACAAGCAAACTCGCCGGCGTCAAGGTGATGGTGATAGACGATTCGAACACCATCAGGAAAAGCGCCGAGATCTTCCTGATCCAGGCCGGCTGCCAAGTGGTGCTGGCGGAGGATGGCTTCGACGCGCTCGCGAAAATCGCCGATCACAACCCCGACCTGATCTTCTGCGACATCATGATGCCGCGCCTGGACGGCTACCAGGCCTGCGCCCTGATCAAGAAGAACGTGCGCTTCCACAAGACGCCGGTCATCATGCTCTCCTCCAAGGACGGCCTGTTCGACCGCGCCCGCGGCCGCATGGTCGGATCCGAAGAATATCTGACCAAGCCCTTCACCAAGAACAGCCTGCTCAAGATGGTGGCGGCCCACACGCTGCAGCGGGACTAGGACGGTCCAGCCCATGCCCCGCGTAAAAAAAATCCTGGTGGTGGACGATTCCCCGACCGAACGTCAGGTATTGACCGATTTCCTGGCAGGCAAGGGCTATCAGGTCGTGACCGCTGACAGCGGCGAGAAGGCCGTCCTGCTTGCCAAAGAGGAAATGCCCGACTTGATCCTGATGGACGTGATCATGCCCGGCATGAACGGCTACCAGGCCACCCGCACCATCTCGCGCGAAGAGGGGACGCGCCATATTCCCATCATCATGTGCACCAGCAAGGGCCAGGAGACTGACAAGATCTGGGGGATGCGCCAGGGTGCGCAGGACTATCTCGTCAAGCCCCTGGATCATCCCGCCTTGCTCGCCAAGATTGCGGCGTTCGGCTGACGCGGGGCGGCGGCATGGCGAAACGAATCAGCCGGCGGGAGTTTCAGGAAGGCCTGTCGCAACGCCTGGGTCAGGCGGCGCAGGGCGAAGCATCGCACGCCTGGCTGGGCGTTCTCGCAGGCGGCGAGCATTGGCTTTTCGCGCTTGCCGATGCCGGCGAGATCGTGCCGCTGACGCAACTGACCCAGGTACCACTGACCAAGCCCTGGTTCGCCGGCATCGCCAATGTCCGCGGCACACTCTACAGTGTCGTCGATTTCTCGGCCTTCCAGGGAGGCCAGGAGACACCCAGGAACAGTGCTGCCCGCCTGCTCCTGGTCGGCGCCAAGCACGGCATCAACAGCGCCTTGCTGGTCTCGCAGACACTCGGCCTGAAGAATCCGGAAAGCCTCGAAACGCAGGCAGACCCCGCTCACTCTCCACGCCCCTGGCTCGGCGAATGCTACAGGGATGCAAAAGGGCAGCAGTGGCACAAGATGCTTATCAAGCCCTTGATCACCCATCCCGATTTCCTCGACGTCGGGCTATGAAGCCAGGAGAATCCAAATGGCACTCAAACTCAAGCTGCCCCTGATAGGCGGCAAATCCGTCAGCCAGCAGTTGCAAATCCTCGGCATGCTGTTTCTGCTTTTCTTCTGCCTCACCGCCTTCTACGTCTTCAAAAATCTCCATCCGGCTGAATCCGACTCCTTGCTGATCGCGGCCTCTTCCCTGCTGGCGATTCTGACGCTGCTCCTTGCTGCCAAGGTGTTCAAGGACGATGCCGCACAGCGCAGCGAGGAAACGGAGCGGCAACGGGCTGCGGCCGAGAGCGCCAAGGATGCGACGCAGGGGGCGATCCTGCGCCTGATGAACGAGATGGGCGACCTGGCCGATGGCGACCTGACGGTGCGCGCTACGGTGACCGAGGACATGACCGGCGCCATCGCCGACTCGGTCAATTACACGATTGAGGAACTCGCCGTGCTGGTCAAGCGCATCAACGAGGCGGCGACGAGGGTGGCCGCCGCATCGGATGCCGCGCAGAAGATCTCGGCCGAACTCATCAAAGCCACGGAGAAGCAGTCGAGCGAGATCAGGGGAGCGGGAGACTCGGTGCTCTCGATGGCGCAATCGATGAGCGCGGTATCGGGCAATGCCCTGGAATCTGCCCGTGTCGCGCGCCAATCGCTCGAAGCAGCGGGCAAGGGCGCGCGGGCGATGGAGAATTCGATCAAGGGCATGAACGAAATCCGCGAGCAAATCCAGGAGACCTCGAAGCGCATCAAGCGCCTGGGCGAGTCCTCGCAGGAGATCGGGGAAATCGTCGAACTGATCTCGGACATCACCGAGCAAACCAATGTCCTTGCCCTGAACGCGGCGATCCAGGCCGCCTCCGCCGGCGAGGCCGGGCGCGGCTTCACGGTGGTGGCAGAGGAAGTCCAGAGGCTGGCCGAGCGCTCTGCCGAGGCGACCAGACAGATATCGGCCATCGTCAAGACCATACAAAGCGACACCCAGGGCGCCGTCTCGGCGATGGAGAACTCGACCCGGGGCGTGGTGGAAGGTGCGAAGCTCTCCGATGCCGCCGGCCAGGCGCTATCGGAAATTTCCTCGGTTTCGACCAGTCTGGCGCAGCTGATCGAAACCATTTCCAGGGACACGGAGCAGCAGGCCGAATCGGCGACCCGCGTCGCAAACAACATGCAGGAAACCCTGCGCATCACCGAGCAGGTCAGCGCCGGTACGCAGCTGACCGCAGTGTCCATTGGCGCACTGGCCGACCTTGCGATCGAGCTCAGAGGCTCGGTGGCGGGGTTCAAGGTCTGAGACGCTCTCCAGCCACATGAGCGGCGAAAACGAGATCGGTCCCCTGACCTGGGTCAAGGGCGAAATTGACCTCGCCATGGAGCGGGCCGGCGAAGCTTTGCACGCTGCAAGCAAGTCGCCGCAAGCCCTGGAACAATTCAAGCACGCACAGAACCATCTGCACCAGGCACATGGCGCGCTGCTCATGGTCGGCCTCGAAGGCGTGAGCCAGGTCACCGACGCCATCGAGCGTCTGCTCGCGGTGCTGGTGAAGGGCGAGCCGGTTTTCTCTGCCGAACTGGCAGAAACCTTTCAGAGAGCGCTGGCCGCCATCCGCCGCTATCTCGACGACCTGGTCAGCGGCATCCCCGATCAGCCGCTCAGGCTCCTTCCCATCTACCGTGAACTCCTGGCTGCGCGCGGGATCATGGAGGCGCCGCCGGCAGACCTGTTCTTCCCCGACCTGTCCCTGGCCCCGCCGCGGCGCGAGCAGATCACGCTTCCCCCCGGAGAAATCCAGCAGCGACTGAAGGGGGCTCGCCAGGCATTCCAGCATGGCATGCTCAAATGGCTGAAGAACGATCCGTTGGGCCTCGGGGAAATGCAGGAAGCCGTCGCCGCCGTCGAAGCGACGCAAAGCAGCCCCTTCTGGTGGATCACCCTGGCTGTCTTCGACGCACTGGCTAGCGACGGCATTCCCGTGGATTTGGGCGTCAGGCGTTTCTGCGCCGCCGTCGACCAGCAGATGCGCAAACTCCAGGAAGGCGGTGGCAAGATCGCAGAGCGTTTACTGCGCGAAGCACTGTATCTCATCGCTCTGTCTCCCATTGGCACGGATCGGCTCGAAGCGGTTCGCGCAAGCTACAGGCTTTCCCTGCCTGCACCTGAAACAGAAAGGGTTGGAGGAGAACCTTCGCTGCGCACCATGCGCGACACGCTGGCTATCGCCATGGAGGAGTGGAACCGCTACTCCGCAGGCAGCGCCGTTGCCCTGCCGCAATTTCACGAGCGCGCCACGCAACTCGTCGGGCATTCCCATAAGCTGGCGCAGGTGGACCTGTCGCGCCTGGTGGCAGCGCTGGCCGCCGTCGCCAACATGCTGCGCAAGAATCCCTTGAACCATCACAATGACTCGGTGGCGCTGGAAGTCGCGACCGCGCTGTTGTTGGTCGAGAGTGCGGTGGATCACTTCGAATACCTCGGCGTCGAATTCGCCCGCCAGGTCGACATCATGGCCGGTCGCCTGGCCGCCCTGCTGCGCGGCGAAGCCCTGGCCGCGCTGGCAGTGCCACAACTCGACGAGATTGCGCGGCGCGCCCAGGAGCGCATCCTGATGAGCCAGGTGGCGCGGGAGATCCAGGCAAACCTCGGGCAAATCGAGCAGGTGCTCGATGCCTTCTTTCGCGATCAAGCGCGCGCCCCTGAATTGGCTTCGATAGACAACCCCATGAGACAGGTCAAGGGGGCTCTGGCCATGCTCGGAGAGACGCGCGCCGCTGCGCTCATAGAGGAATGCGCGCGCAAGGTGACAGAATTTGGCCGCGCCACTTACCCGCCAGGCCAGGATGAGTTCAAGGAATTGGCGAAAAAGCTCGCAGCACTCGGCTTCTTCATCGAGGCGCTGCAACATGGCCCGGCCGACATCGATGCCATCCTCAGCCCTGCCCTGCCCAACTTGCAGGAAGCGTTTGAAGAGATATCGGAGTTCGGATTGGAAACGGCTACGCCGGAAGAGGTGGCGGCACTCATTCCGCATGCTGGCGAACCCGCCACTCTGCCGCCTCCGCCAATGCCTTCGCCGGAGACGGCACGCCTGGCCGATGCCAGCAGCGAAGTTTTCGATGCCGAACTGATGGCCATATTCGTCGAGGAAGCGTTGGAGGTGCTGGCAACCATCACCGCCCAGTTGCAACGCTTGCTTGAAGCGCCGCATGACCGGGAGGCCTTGACGATTATCCGCCGCGCCTTCCACACCCTGAAGGGCAGCGGCCGCATGGTTGGCCTGAACGAACTGGCCGCAGCCGCCTGGGCCGTGGAAAGGGTGGCAAGCGGATTCTTGCAGCAGGAGCAGGGCGTGACGGCAGAACTGCATGAATTATTCCGCCAGGCGCACGCGCTGTTCTCGGCCTGGATAGCCGAACTCGAGGCCGGCGGCAAGCCCGTCCGCGCCGCCACTGAACTGCTCGACCAGTGCGCGCTCCTGACGGGCGAGACAGAGGTCTGCGTCACCCCCCTAGCCGCGCCAGAGGAAACCAGCCCGGTCGTCCTTGGCGAACTCATCCTGACGCACGCGCTCTATGGCATGTATCTCGACGAAGCGCGGTCCCACCTCACCGCCCTGGAGCGCGAGTCGGAAAGGCTGAAGCTGGGGCCTCCGACAGCGGCGATGAGCCGCGCCGCCCACACCCTTGGCGGCATCTCGGCGACTCTGGGGATTGCTCCGATCAATGCGCTGGCTCATGCCCTGGAACATGCCCTGATGCATTTTTCCAATGCCGGGCAGGCGCCTGACGAAGGCAGCCGGACCTTGCTGGCGCAGGCAGTTGCCGCGTTGCAAGAGATGATGGAAGCCATCGCCAGCCGGCACTGGCCCGACAGTTCAAACGCTCTCGCGGCAAGGCTGGAGCGCCTGACCCAGCCGCCGATACATACCCCCCCCGTCCCGGAATTCCCTGCGCTGCCCGACGCGGAGGCGGAGCGCCGCAAACTGCGTCTGTTGAACGAACTCGACTTGCAACTGCTGCCGGTGTTCCTCGAGGAAGGACAGGATTTGCTCGGCGAAATTGGCACCGCGTTGCGCGCCTGGCGGGCATCTCCCGCGGATGGCTCAGCACCGCAGCAATTGCAGCGCCTGCTCCACACCCTCAAGGGCAGCGCGCGCATGACGGGCGCGATGAGCATGGGAGAACTGTTGCATAGCCTGGAAACGAGCATCCAGCAGAGTCAAGCCGCGGGCGCGTTGCCACCCGGCTTTCTTGACGAGTTGGACGTCTCCTTCGATCGCGCCCAGTCCATGCTCGACGGCCTGCGGCGAAGCGGCGGCGTAGACCCGGCAGAAGCGGCTTTGATCGAAAATGCCCTCGCCGTCGAAACTGCAGAGACTCATCGCGGCGGCAGACACGCGCAGTTGCGGGTGCGTGCCGACCTCATCGATGAACTGGTGAATGAGGCCGGCGAAATGGCCGTCGCGCGCTCGCGCATCGAAGGCGAGATGCGCACGCTGAAAACCTCCCTGCAGGACATGACAGAGAGCATCATGCGCCTGCGCAACCAGTTGCGCGAGATCGAGATCGAGGCCGAGTCGCAAATGCAGTCGCAGCTTGCCCATGCGCAGGAGAGCCAGGCCGATTTCGACCCCCTCGAGATGGACCGCTACACCCGCCTTCAGGAGCTGACGCGGATGATGGCGGAAAGCGTGAATGACGTCACGTCGGTGCAGCATACCCTGCTGAAGAATGTGGAACACGCCAACACGGCCATCGTCGCCCAGGCGCGCTTGAACCGCGAACTTTCTCAGGCGCTGATGACCGCGCGCATGATTCCCTTCAACTCGATCGCCGACCGGCTTTACCGCATCGTTCGTCAGACCGCCAAGGAACTGGACAAGCGCACCAACCTCGACATCCGCGGCGGCCAGACCGAACTCGATCGTTCGGTGCTGGAAAAAATCATCGGCCCGATCGAACACCTGTTGAGGAATGCCATCGCCCACGGCCTGGAGGAGCGGGAACATCGCCTTGCCGCCGGCAAGCGCGAAATCGGTCAGATCACTCTGGCGCTCGCGCAGGAAGGCAACGAAATCGTCATCGACCTGTCCGATGACGGCGTCGGCCTCGACTTCACCGGTATTCGCGCCAAGGCCCGGGCCCTGGGCCTTCTCGGCGCAACAGAGAGTCCGGATGAGCCGCAACTGACCCAGCTCATATTCCTCCCGGGCTTCACCACCGCCAGCAATATCACCGAGCTTTCCGGTCGCGGCGTCGGACTCGATGTCGTCAAGAACGAAACCACTGCCCTGGGCGGTCGCATCGAAGTCAGTTCGCAGGCTGGTCACGGTACGCACTTTTGCATCACCCTGCCGCTCACCCTGGCCATCACCCAATCGGTTCTGCTGGAAGCTGCCGGCAGCGTCTATGCCATACCCTCGGCCTTGGTCGAGCAGGTGCAGGAGATGAAGCCTGACGCAATGGAGAAAATCCGTGCCGAGGGTGCGCTGGACTGGCAGGGTGGCCGCTATTCCTGGCGTTACCTGCCGCGACTCCTGGGCGATGCGACAAGCCATCCGGCGCCCTCCCGGCATTACTGGTTGCTGCTCATGAAAAGCGGGGCGGAGCGCATCTGTCTCGAAGCGGACAATCTCATCGGCAAGCATGAAGTGGTGATCAAGAATATCGGTCCGCAACTGGCAAGAGTCATCGGCATCACCGGCGCCACGGTTCTCGGCGACGGCGAGGTCGCCCTGATCATCAATCCCTTTGCCCTGGCAGGCCGCATGGCGGCAATGGCGCCAGTCACCGCGCCGCCAGCGGTGGCCTCGGTGCCCATCATCATGGTGGTCGACGACTCGCTCACGGTGCGCAAGATCACCAGCCGGCTGCTCGCGCGCGAGGGCTATCAGGTGCTCACAGCCAAGGACGGCGTCGATGCGCTGGAACTGATGCAGGGTTTCGTCCCCGCAGTGCTTCTGGTGGATATCGAGATGCCACGCATGGGCGGCTTCGAGATGACCAAGGTGGTGCGCGGCGACGATCGACTGAGGAATGTACCCATCATCATGATCACCTCGCGCATCGCCGAAAAACACAGAAACTATGCCCACGAGATCGGCGTCAACCACTACCTCGGCAAACCCTATGACGAGGCGGAACTGCTGCGACTGATCGCGGGCCTGATCGCTTGACCTGGGTCAAGGGTAGTCACTTTGGCGCTGCCTATAATGGTAGAAATGGTTTCTTCCCCTTCAGCCCAAAGCGTCTTTGAACTCGTCTGCCCTGCCGGCAGCCTGCCGGCACTGAAAGCCGCCGTCGATCATGGTGCCGATTGCGTTTATCTCGGTTTCCGCGACGATACCAATGCGCGCAATTTCAACGGTCTCAACTTCGACGATGTCGCTCTGGGCGAAGGCATACGTTATGCCCGCGACCGCGGCAGCAAGGTTTTCCTGGCGCTCAACACCTATCCGCAGCCCGGCAACTGGACGCGCTGGACAAGCGCCGTCGATCGTGCCGCCGCTGCCGGCGTCGATGCCGTCATTCTTGCCGATCCCGGCCTCATGGCCTATGCGCAGAAAAACCATCCTGAGTTGCGCCTCCACCTGTCTGTCCAGGGCTCGGCCACCAGCTACGAGGCGATCAACTTCTACCGCGAACGTTTCGCCATCAAGCGCGCCGTCCTGCCCCGGGTGCTGTCCCTGGCGCAGGTGGAGCAGGTGATCGCCCACAGCGAAGTCGAGATCGAGGTGTTCGGCTTCGGCGGCCTGTGCGTCATGGTCGAGGGACGCTGTTCCCTCTCCGCCTACGCCACCGGCACCTCGCCCAACTGCAACGGCGCCTGCTCGCCTGCCAAGAGCGTGCGCTGGGAGCAGACGACACAGGGCATGGAGACGCGCCTGAACGGCATACTCATAGACCGCTATGCCGACGGCGAGCGGGCCGGCTACCCGACGCTGTGCAAGGGACGTTTCGCGGTATCCGGGGCGACTTATTACGCCATCGAGGAACCGACCAGCCTGAACACCCTGGAAATGCTGCCGCAGATGATGGCAATGGGTGTCGCCGCCATCAAGATCGAGGGGCGGCAGAGGAGTCCGGCCTATGTCGCGCAGGTGACCCAGGTGTGGCGCGAAGCGATAGACGCCTGCCGTCGCGACCCTGCACATTTCACTCTGCGGTCCAGTTGGATGACGCAACTGAACAAGGTCTCCGAGGGTCAGTCGCACACCCTGGGCGCTTACTACCGCCCCTGGAAATGAACGACTTTCCCCCCAACCCCCTTTGCAAGAAAGGGGGTGACTGCCCCCGCCTTGGGGCTGCCCGGCGGCGGGGGCGGCTCTTCGATCAAACCCTCGGTTTCCTGCGATGAAACTTTCTTTAGGTTCGCTGCAATATTACTGGCCGCGCCAGCAGGTGTTCGACTTCTATGCCGATATCGCCAAGCAGGCTGTCGACATCGTTTATCTCGGCGAGACGGTATGCTCGCGCCGTCATGAATTACGCCTGGACGACTGGCTGGATATCGCCACCCTGCTCGCCAATGCCGGCAAAGAGGCATTGCTGTCTTCGCAGACTCTGATCGAGTCGGAATCCGACCTGAAGATTCTGCGCCGCCAAGTCGATAACGGCCACTTCCGCGTCGAGGCCAACGACATGGGAGCCGTGCGCCTGCTCGGCGAAAAAAAACTTCCCTTCGTCGCCGGGCCGACGTTGAACGTATTCAACGGCGAGACGCTGCGCCTCCTTTTCGAACTCGGGGCGACGCGCTGGGTCATGCCGCCTGAGGTGGGGAAAACCCTGCTCGCAACCATGGAGAAGCCACCGGCAATGGAGACCGAAGTTTTCAGCTACGGCCGCCTGCCTCTGGC
This sequence comes from uncultured Sterolibacterium sp., assembly GCA_903930535.1. Lineage (GTDB taxonomy): Bacteria > Pseudomonadota > Gammaproteobacteria > Burkholderiales > Rhodocyclaceae > CAIYYX01. The sequence continues at coordinate 20,398 of CAIYYX010000125.1, forward strand.
TTATTCGGCACGCTGTTTCACCGCGCGCCGCTTCAATCTGCAGAAGGACGCCTGCGAATTCCGTTGCCTCGACTTTCCCGACGGCCTGCCGCTTGCCACCCGCGAAGGCGATGCCTTCCTGAACCTGAACGGCACCCAGACCCAGTCGGCGAAAGTCTATAATCTCCTGCTCGAATTGCCCGAGCTTGAAAAGACCGGTGTCGATATCCTGCGCCTGAGTCCACAAGCCGAGCACAGCAGCGCAATGATAGCGTTGTTCAAGAACTGCGCGGACGGCAGGATTCCACCCAAGACCGCCTGGGAGGAGGCGCAGCAACTTATCCCGGCCGCGTCCTGCAACGGTTTCTGGCATGATGGCGTCGGGCTCGAACAGGTGATGCCGGAGAATATTTTATGAATGTGCCTAGAGAGTTTCCAGACTTCACCCTGCCGGCGATATTGGCTCGCATCGGTGCCCGCCTGCCGCAACTGCCGCCAACATTGGCGCTGGTCGCCGCACTCAATCTCGCCCTGGGCAGGATTCTGCCACGCGAGCCGCTCGCTCCCCTGGTGGGGAAAAGTTTCGTCATCCGCGTCACCGACGTCGGCCTTGTCTTGCGCTTCGCCCTTGGCGAGCGCGGCTTCCGCCCCAGCTTGAACTCTGCTGCCGCGGATCTTTCCATCAGCGCCAGGGCCCGCGACTTCCTGGCCTTGGCTTCGCGCGAGGAGGATGCAGACACCCTGTTCTTCAGTCGCCGCCTGCTGATGGAGGGCGACACCGAACTCGGTCTGTTGCTCAAGAACACCCTCGACGCCGTCGAGTGGCCGAGCTTGCGACAGCTTGCCCCGGCTTTCCTGTCTCGCCACTTCTCTGCCTGAACTGTAAATCCACTTGCCGCCACGGCCAACGCTGCCGCTTTATCTCGCCGCGGCCTACACGCTGCTGGCCATATACGCCAGCCTGCATCCCTTCTCGGACTGGCGCGACTCAGGGGCACCGATATCGGCCTTCCTGTTTGCTTCCTGGCCGCGCTACTGGACGGTATTCGATCTCGTCACCAATGTCCTGGCCTATCTGCCGCTCGGCTTCATCTGGGTGCCGGCATTGCAGCAAAGGCACGGACGATTTACCGCTGCATTAATGGCGGCAACGCTGTGCGCCTGCCTCAGCCTGTCTCTTGAGACCTTGCAGAATTTTCTGCCCAGCCGGATCCCGTCCAACATCGATTTCGCCACCAACAGCCTCGGCGGATTGCTGGGTGCCTTGGCCGGGGCGCGCTGGGGAACGGCGCTCCTGGACGGCGGCAGACTGCATGATTTGCGCACGCGTCTCGTCGGCGACGGCGCGATGGCCGATGCCGGCCTGGTACTCATAGCGCTCTGGCTGCTGACCCAGTTGAACCCCGAGATACTCTTGTTCGGCAACGGCGACCTGCGCAGCCTGCTGGTCCTGCTCGGCGTCCCGGCGCCTCTGCCCTACACGGCCGAACGCTTCTCCTGGGTGGAAGCGGGGGTGGTGGCCTGCAATACCCTGGCGATCGGCCTTCTTGCCGACTGCCTGCTGCGCTCGGCAAGACGCGCTCTTGCCGCCGCCCTGTTCGCTTTTGCGCTGCTGGTGAAAAGTTTTTCCCTGATGCTGCTCATGAACGCGACCTCGGGACTCTCCTGGGCGACGCCGGGTTGCACTGCCGGGCTGGCCGCAGGAGGTTTGCTCTGGCTGGCCGCATCGCTCCTGCCGGGACTGGCGCGACAGGCATTGGCGGCGCTGTCTCTGCTTCTGGCAACGGCGTTGGTCAATCTGGCGCCGGAGAATCCCTACCTCGCCGCCATGCTGCAGGTATGGCAGCAGGGGCACTTCCTCAACTTCAACGGTCTGACCCGCCTGACTTCGGCGCTCTGGCCCTTCCTAGCCCTGCCCTGGCTGATGCTTTTGCGAAAGGATAAAACCTCATGACGTCAGGCAACGAACTACTGGCGCTACGCGACACCCTGCGCGACTTCGTCGCGGAACGCGAATGGCGCGGCTATCACACACCAAAAAATCTCGCCATGGCGCTAATCGTCGAGGCGGCCGAACTGGTCGAGCAATTCCAATGGTCCACACCGGAAGAGAGCTGTGCACTGACGCCGGAAAAGGCGATGGCAGTACAGGAGGAAATGGCCGACGTGCTGGTCTATCTGGTGGAGTTGGCCGATGTCCTGAACATCGACCTCATCCATGCCGCGCACGACAAGATAGCCAAGAATGCGCTGAAGTACCCGGTGGAAAAAGCCCGCGGCAACGCCACCAAGTACAACAAACTTTAGTGCCCGTAGTTGTCCGCAGGACAACCCAGGGCACTTACCCCTGAAAGGGGTTAGTGCCAGCGCAGCGGTAGTTGTCCGCAGGACAACCCAGGGCACTTACCCCT
>CAIYYX010000126.1 GCA_903930535.1 uncultured Sterolibacterium sp.
CCTTCCTTGCCTTCGAGCTTCAGGCGTTGGTCGAAGTCGCCGTTCTTGGCCCCCTCGACCACTCGCGCCACTTCCTGCTCGACCGTCACTTCTCCTGTGCGATCCAGCCATTCGGCGACGGCGCCGAGACGCTCGCCGCGGACGTTGATCACCGGAGCCGCGGTCACCCGCAGGAATCGCCCGCCGATCTCCAGATTGGCGACATAGGTGGTGGTGAATTCGGCAAGTAGTTTTGCCTGGTGCGCCGGATTCTTGTGGAAGGTGTCGATATTCACACCCATCATCTTGTCTGCCGAGAAGTTGGGCAGTTGCTTCCTGATGTCGTTTTCCGCACCCTTCAGGATTTTCTGCACCGACTTGTTGGCGTAGATGATGGTGCGGCTGTTGTCGGCGATCATGACGCCAGTGCTGACATTATCCAGGGCGATCTTGATACGGAGGTTCTCGTCGGACACACGGTTTGCCTCCGCCACGTCGAAGCCCAACTTGGTTTGCATGACCTCCATTCCCTGCAACACGCGGCCGGTCTCGTCGTTCTTGTCGATATCTATCCTGTTGTTGAAGTTGCCCTGGGCGACCTGTGCGCATACGGCTACTGCTGTTTCGAGCGGCCGCACGATGGCTCTGATCAGGCTCACCGCCATCGCGAGCGCCAGCAGCAGGCCCAGCGCGATGAGCGTGATCGCCAGGTTGCGCAGGTTTGCAAAGCGGCTCTGGGCGGCCTCAAACTCCTCCTTGGCCACCTCGATTTCAAGACTGATCAAAGCCTTGGCTGTATCTATCAGGGGGCCATTCAGCGGCCTTAGTATCTCGTTGTGGATCCTCTTGGCTTCTTCGGGCTTGTTCGCCCTGAACGCTGCCAAGGCGGGCTTCAACCCCTCTGTCGTGAACCTCAACCGGAGGGATGCAAACGTGACTGCCAACGCCTTTTCCTTGGGCGTCAGATTCGTCGCGGTATACGCATCCCAGATCTTGCCTGCCGCCAAGATATTGTTGTCGACCTCGGTTGACAGGCGGGTGACATTGGCTGCGTCCGGTTCGATGATCATCCCCTCGATGGCGATCCGGTTCCTGAGCACCAGCCGGTTAACTTCAGCGAGCTGCCCCAGCGCCACGGTTCTGTCCTTGTAGACGTCCTCCAGACTCTCGTTTGACTTTGCCATGCCGTAGAGGCCCATGCCGCCTATGGCGAGGAGCAAGAGCGACATCAGGGAGACGATCAGGGTGAGGCGGCCCTTGATGCTCATGCTCTTGAAGAAGTTCAGCTTGCCAAGAAAGCTCCTCTTGACGGCGCTGCCGATTTCGACTCTGAGATTGCCCTGCCTCTTCTCGCGGAACAGGCGATAAACCTGCTCGGTCGCATCGATCGCGCTGCGCGCGGGCTTCTTGCGCACGGAAACGTAGCCGATCACCTGACCGTTTTCCACCAGGGGCGCGGCGTGGGCCTCGACCCAGTAATAGTCGCCGTTCTTGGCGCGGTTCTTGACCATGCCGATCCATGGCCGACCTGCCTTCAGGGTCACCCAGAGGTCTGCGAAGGCCTCGGCCGGCATATCGGGATGGCGCACGATGTTGTGCGAAGCCCCGATCAATTCCTGCTCGGTGAAGCCCGAGACCTCGAGGAAATCATTGTTGACGTAGGTGATTATTCCCTTCAGGTCGGTCTTGGAGACGATCATCAAGCCTTCCTTGAGGGGAATCTCGATATTGCTTACCGGCAGATTGATACGCATCAGTTATTCCCTTCATTAGCTTTTGTTGCATCAAGCAGCGCCATCTCTGAAGACAGCATCAGCCTCTCGATATCGATTACGATCAACATGCGGTCATCGATTTTGCTCAGCCCGATGATGTACTTGGTATCCATCGTGGCGGCGAACTCCGGCGTCGCGCAGATCTGCTCGGCCCTCAGCATGGTGACGTCGGAAACGCTATCGACGACGATGCCGACCGCGCGACTGCGCAAATTGAGAATGATGACCACCGTAAATGCGTTGTACTCGACTTTGCCGACATTGAACTTGATGCGCAGATCGATGATGGGCACGATAGTGCCGCGCAGATTGAAAACACCCTTGAGGAAGTCGGGCGCATTGGCGATGGTCGTCAATTTTTCATACCCGCGCATTTCCTGAACCTTGAGGATATCGATGGCATACTCCTCAGGGCCGAGGACAAAAGTCAGGAACTCCTTTGTGGCTCTTCCTTCCTCTCCGTCGCTGCTCATGATGCAACTCCTTATAAGACATTCCTTAGCGCGTTCCCCGGGCTAATTTCGTACCGCCAGCGAATATCGTATGTCTGTTTTTGCAAGGTTATACACGCCGAAATCACAACTCCAGATCGTCCAAGCCTGGGTGGTATCAGCAGCGTTGGTCGTTGAAGTCCAATAGTAATTGAAGGCGATGAAAGTGTTGAATATCACAGACCCGGTAATCGGGCCGGTACCGCCTTGGGCTTGCCCATTAAAATAGTCCGCCTGTGGGAATGTCGGAGCCCGGTCGGACAAGCTCAACATCTCGCTCCGGTTGGGCATTCTCCACTGACCAGCGCTTGAGCCGTCTGCGAGACCGCATTGGCCGCTTGCCAGACTGCTGATGATTGTGAGGGCGCTGCCCCATGAACTGCTTATGCAATTGGCCTTCTTTAGCCAGGTCAAGCCAGTGACCGTGTCGGCGAGTGTTCCATCGCCGTTGTCAATGAAACGAGGCGACGTCAGGGGCGCCCCGATTAGCAGGCTGGCATCATCCCTGGCGCCGAAAGATCCACCACCGATGCCGCTATACACCCCTGTCGCCAAGGGCTGAGTCGTCCCGACCCCGCCTGACTTGACTGCCCACAAGGAATTGGCGGATGTGGTTTTGCTATTGTTAAAGCTGCCGTCTCCAGAATCTACCCCATTTATCCAGCGCCCGTCAGAAAAGCGAATTGCCATCGCATTGGAGGTAAGCGCCATGTAGGTCGTGGATGACCAGTAAGCCTTGGCAAGATTGATATTGGTGAAGGGGTGTGCGGGGGAAACAGCCGGATTAAAACTCGACACATCCACCAGACTTTCCAATTCGTTTGCGTTGGGCATCCGTCACTGCCCTGCGCTTGATCCATCACTCAAGCCACAAGCGCCGCTGGCAAGTTGGTTGGCGGCCGTGAGTGCAGTTGCCCAATCAGACGGGCTGAAGCAGCCGGCATTCTTCAGCCAAACCAGGCCTGTCAGCTGATCAGAAACAGTTCCATTTGAATTATCCGTGAAGCGCGTGCTTGGCCAGGCCACTCCCTTCCTCACTGCAGCGTCATCGCCGTTCGCGTAACTGATAGCTTGTCCTGTTCTGGGCAGGCTCGCCACCTTGTCGCCAGGACGGTAGGCGGTGAAAGAATTGCCGGTCACATTGCGCGCGGGCGGGGATACAAACTGAATGACTGTTCTGTAGAGCCCATTGAAATCGAACTTGGTGATTGAACCCGCTACGTCATTGATCGAAGGGTAAAAGCCGAAGCCATTTTTTTCAGCGTAGATTTGGTAATTGGGTTTATCAATCGAGGTGTTTGTGGTGTCCAGACCCGTGACAGAATATCCACCGGCGGCATCGGTTGTCGTTGTGACTGTCGTGTGGTCATTATGATAGAAGACGCTGATCGTCACCCCCGCTAGCGGAGTGCCGCTCTTATCCACGACTGTGCCGGAAACCGTGCCCTTGGGTACGGGCTGACTCGCTGTGCTGCCACCTCCGCCGCCACCCCCGCCGCAGCCTTCGAGCAGGCTGGCAGCCAGTACAACCAGGAATAATCGGATCCGAACCATCACTTTTCCCCTAATTTCCTGATATGAAGCGATGGCCCCACCGGCGGAGTCAGCAAGCAGTTTCAAGTGTCGAAGAATGAGCCTTCAAAAAACTATGGCTTATTATATAGTCTAGTGCGTTTTTTGCACGCGCGCCAAGCAGATTGCCGATACTCTTACGGACGGCAATAATCGGAAGTTCACAGCACTACCCACAGCACTACCTTGTGGCCGCCCAGGTTTGCAGGCGTTCTAGGGAATGGCTTTAAGTTCCAATTCCCGGGGTGTCGCCTTGACAAAGCCGTGCTTGGCGGAGGCCTCCTGCCCTTCCAGGGTGGATAGGAAGCTGAGGTATTTCCCGGCTGTTTCCCTGTGATGAACCGCGGCATGTTTTTATGGCCGGATGTAGGCATAGCCTTCGCGCTGCCTCTTCATCAGTTCGACAACGCCGGCGGGAACGTAGGAGATGGCAGGCAGCATATCGTCCTTGGTGAGTTTCTGGTTCTTCATGGTGTTCTCGCAGGCCACGATCTGCATGCCCGCAGCTACGGCATCGCCAACCCTGTTACCCACTTCGGAATCAGTCTTCAACATGCCGATGCCCGGGCCGTAGGCGACTATCTCTATAGTCACCTTGTCCCGACCTAACTCTTCCTGAACATTTCTGGCATTGTTGAGGGCAAGAGTCCATTTCCTGGCATCGCCGTCGCTGACTTGAAAGATGACTTTCTCTTTGCCGCCGGCATCTGCCGCCAGGGACAAGTTCGCGGCGAAAACGGCCAGAGCCAGGGTGGCAACGAGTACCAGGTTTTTTCTTGCCAAGGCATTCTCCTTTAGACATGAATAATCAATCCCCGAAATGATAGTCTAGCGGAGTTGGAACACAAATGGCGATTAGGCGTGTTTAAGCACGGATAAATAAAATCAGAAGACTCCCATGCCACACAACATTCAAAATTGTGGTTTGATGGTTAAAATAGTGACTACAGAACGACAGACCAGGAGATAGCCTGATGAATACAGACCTGATACGCCGCAAGGCGCTCAAGACCGGCAGCAGCCTGGCGCTTTTTGGCGTCCTGGGGGCGATAGGATTGATCCGGCCGGGACTGGCCCATGCCGAGTGGAAAAAGGCCGCCTTCGAGGCCAAGACCATGGAAGAGGCCCTCGCCACCCTGGGTGTCGCCGCAGCGGAGAGCAGCGCAGCCATCCATCTCTCAGTCCCGGAAATAGCCGAAAATGGCGCAGTCGTTCCGGTCACGGTGACCGGCTCGCTGGCGCGCATGGAGCAGATTTCCATTCTCGTGGACAAGAACCCCAACATGCTTGCCGCCCACTTCGTCTTTCCGGAGGGGACTGAAGGCTTCGTCACCACCCGCGTCAAGATGAGCCAGACCGCCACGGTGATTGCCCTGGTGAAGGCCGACGGCAAGTTCTATCGCGTTTCCAAGGAAGTGAAAGTCACCGCCGGCGGCTGCGGCGGCTGATCGTCATCCTGACAGAAAGGAAGAAACATGGGCGGTCCAATGAAAATCCGCGCCTCCATCAAGGATGGCGTGACCGAAGTCAAGGTTCTGATGCAGCACGAAATGGAAACAGGCCTGCGCAAGGACGATGCAGGCAAGCTCGTGCCGGCCTGGATTATCACCGAGGTGAAGGCTCTGCATAAAGGCAGGACGATACTGGAGGGACAGTTCGGCACGGCGGTTTCCAAGAATCCCTATCTGGTGTTTCATTTCAAGGGCGCCGCCAAAGGGGAAAAGGTCACGGTCATCTGGGTGGACAACCGCGGCGACACCCGTTCCGACGAAGCCGAAATTTCCTGAATCCAGCCTGAAGTTCTGCGGAGGGGAGACATGAACAACCTGAAGATGGCGGCGCTCGCATTTGCAATCCTCTCCCTCTCGGTCATGGCTGAGGAGAAGTCTGCCGAGGGCAAGGCCGCGGATGAGATCGCGAAATATCGTGAGATGATCGCCGACGGCAACCCGGCAGAATTCGATGAAATGCGCGGCGCGGAAATCTGGAAGACTTCCGCCGGCCCGAAGCAGGCGAATCTGGAACTATGCAATCTGGGCAAGGGGCCGGGCGTCGTCAAGGGCGTTTATGCCGAGTTGCCGCGCTATTTCCCGGACACCAAGCGGGTGCAGGACCTGGAGTCGCGTCTCCTGACCTGCATGAGCAGCCTGCAGGGATTCACGGAAAAGGAGATAGCGGACAAGGCTATCGGCAACGTCAATCGCAAGCCGGCCATCGAGGCTCTGGTGGCCTATGTGGTGGGTCAGTCCAAGGGCATGCCCATGGCGGTGTCGACCAGACATCCCAAGGAAAAGGAAGCCTATGAGATCGGCCGCCGCATTTTCTTTTACCGCGCCGGGCCCTACGACTTCTCCTGCGCCACCTGCCATGGCCAGAGCAACCGCCGCATCCGTATGCAGGACCTGCCCAACTTCACCCTCAAGAAGGAGACCCAGCTGGCTTACACCACCTGGCCTGCCTACCGGGTTTCCCAGGGTCTGTTCCGTTCCTTCCAGTGGCGGATCAACGACTGCTTCAGGCAGCAGCGGTTCCCCGAACCCCAGTACGCCTCGGAAGCGACCGTGGACCTGACCATGTTTCTTGCGGTCAATTCCAACGGCGCCAACTATGACGGCCCTGGCCTCAAGCGCTGAGAGGGAACAATATGAATATGAAATGGATATTTGCCCTCACGTTTGTCCTGGCAATTCCGCTACAGGCTGCGGAGCCTTCGCTGGACGCCAAGGCCAGGGCCATCATCAAGCGGGATTTTCAGGACAAGGGCATCGCCAAGGCGGACCGCGTCATTCAGGACGAGTTGCAGGTGCTATGCACGCGATTTCGCGATAACCCGCCGAAGAAGGATCTAGAGCGCATCGAGAAGGAGCAAACCCGCGCCATCAAATGGCCTGCCGACGGTCAGTACATGGGCGACTGGAAGGCCGGTGAAAAGCTGGCCCAGAGCGGTGCCGGCATGACCTGGAGCGACAAGGCCGGCGACCCGGCAGGCGGCAATTGCTACAACTGCCATCAGCTCTCGGCCAAGGAAATTGCCTACGGCACCATAGGCCCCAGCCTGCTGCATTACGGCAAGCTGCGCGGCAATTCCGTGGAAAACCAGCGTTACGTCTATGGCCGCATCTACAATGCCAAGGCTGCCCATATGTGCGCCAACATGCCGCGCTTCGGCCATCTGGGCATACTGACGGAAGCGCAGATCAAAGACCTGGTGGCCCTGCTGCTCGACCCGGAGTCCCTGGTTAACAAAGACTAGTGCAGCGACCCACTATGGTTGAAACATCCGGTAAGCGACATGGTCATTCCCGCGAATGCGGGAATCCAGTGCTTTTCTGGGTCCCCGCATCCGCGAGGACGACAGGGTTTCAAGTTGGCGTGGGCAAAATTTGCGCGTCAAAATGCTAGTTTCATGAGCAGCCAATGAGCAGTCTGAGCAGAAGGGAATTCCTGCAGTTGCTGGGGATAGCCTCCGCCGGTGGCTTCGTGTTGCACAACGGCATCGCCCGCGCCGCGAACGATGCAGCTCGCATGTACGAGCTGCCGCGCCACGGCAATGTCAGCCTGCTGCACTTCACCGACTGCCACGCGCAGTTGAATCCCAGCTACTTTCGCGAGCCCGACATAAATCTCGGCGTCGGTGCCATGAGCGGCCAGCCGCCCCACTTGGTGGGTCAGGCACTCCTCAGTCATTTCGCCATCGATCCGGCAAGCCCCGAGGCCCATGCCTTGACCAGTCTGAACTTCAGCCAGGCTGCTGCGACCTACGGCAAGGTCGGCGGCTTCGCCCACATGGCCACCCTGGTCAAGCAACTCCGCACTGCCCGCCCGGGCGCGCTGCTGCTCGATGGCGGCGACTCCTGGCAGGGCTCGGGTTTGGCGCTGTGGAGCCGCGGCCAGGACATGATTGAAGCCAGCCTTGCGCTGGGGGTGGACATCATGACCCTGCACTGGGAATGCACCTACGGCGCCGAGAGGATCAAGGAGGCCGAGGCCGGTCCGCTGAAGGGCAAGATCGAGGTGGTCGCGCAAAATGTCAAGACCACGGACTTCGGCGATCCGGTGTTCAAGCCCTACGTGATCCGCGAGATCAACACCATTCCCGTGGCCATCATCGGTCAGGCCTTTCCCTACAGCAATATCGCTCACCCGCGCTATTTCGTTCCCGACTGGTCCTATGGCATCCAGGAAGAGAGTCTCCAGGCCACCATCAATGAGGCCAGGGGCAAGGGCGCGCAGGTGGTGGTCTTGCTCTCGCACAACGGCATGGATGTCGATCTCAAGCTGGCAACCCGCATGCGTGGGCTCGACGCCATTCTTGGCGGCCACACCCATGACGGTATCCCAGCCCCCATCGTCGTGAAGAACGCCGCAGGCAGAACGCTCGTCACCAATGCCGGATCCAACGGCAAGTTCCTCGGTGTGCTGGATCTTGAGGTCAAGGGTGGAAAGTTGGCGAGCTTCCGCTACAAGCTCTTGCCCGTCTTCGCCAACCTGTTGCCGGCAGACCCGGACATGGAGGCGTTGATCAAGAAGCTGCGGCAGCCTTATCAAGCCAAGCTTTCCGAGAAGCTGGCGACCACGGACGGCTTGCTCTACCGTCGCGGCAATTTCAACGGCAGCTTCGACCAGTTGATACTCGAGGCCTTGATGAAGGAGAAGGATGCGCCCATCGCCTTCTCTCCGGGGTTCCGCTGGGGCACTTCTCTCCTGCCCGGTTCGGCCATCACCATGGAAGACCTGATGAACCAGACCGCCATCACCTATCCAAGCACGACGGTGACGAATATGACAGGCAGCCAGATCAAGGCGGTGCTGGAAGACGTCGGCGACAATCTTTTCAATCCCGATCCTTACTACCAGCAGGGCGGCGACATGGTTCGTGTGGGCGGCCTGGCTTATACCTGCGAGCCCGGTGCGGCCATGGGCAGCCGTATCCAGGACTTGCGCCTCGGAGGCCGTCTTCTGGAGGCAGAGAAAAATTACAAGGTGGCCGGTTGGGCGCCCGTCTCGGAGGAGTCCCGGGATAAAGGCGGAGAGCCGATCTGGGATCTGGTCTCGCGCCACCTGCGGCGAGAGAAAATCGTCAAGGTTGGAAAGCCCAATCTGCCAAGTCTGAAGGGTGTGGCCGGCAATCCCGGCATGATCTGAAGGAAAGACTATGAACAAACCAACTCTCGGCCTGCTGTTCTCTGCAGTCTTGTCATTTGCGGCCCAGGCCGCAGTGGCAGCAGCCCCGGCCGCTGCACTCTCCTACACGGATATAAAGGTGCAGATCGCCCGCATCCAGATCAAGGACGGCGTCACCTTCGACGATGCGGTGGAATCCCTGAAGCTGCGCGCCAATCAGCTCAATCTCAAGTATGTCGGCAACAACGCGCTCTACAAGGAAATCGAGGCGCTGACGGGAAAACCTTCGAAGCGCATGGAGATATTCAGCTTCTGCGATGGGCTCACGGCGCAGAAAATGATAGACGCCGATCCCCTGATGATTTCCTTCATGCCCTGCCGCATCGCCCTGGTGGAGGACAGCAAGGGCAAGCGCTGGGTGGTCACGATGATGATGAGCGAAGCCATGATCCGCGCCCTGCCCGCGGACACCCGCAAGAATGCGCAAAGAATCATGAGCGCCATGAAGGAAATGATGGTCGCTGCCAGCAGCGGCGATCTTTGAGTTTCGCGATGCCGGAAACAGTTTCCCAACCGTGCACGGTCGAGCGCAAGATCACCGGTCAGAGGGTCGCGGGCGGCGTCGGCGTGAAAATCAACCGCGTGCTGAAGCAAGACCTGTAGCTTCGCATCAACCCTTTCCTGATGCTCGATGCCAAAAGGGTGGTCGCCAATTTCTGCTAAGCTGCGAATGTTCCCGTCATGCGGAGAATCGAAAATGAAAGCTCTGAAAATCGCCGGCATCGCCCTTGCCGCCATCCTGCTTCTTGCCCTGAGCGGCATCGCTATCGTCGTCAGCCAGTTTGACGCGCCGCGCATCAAGGCCGAGGCGGCCAAGGTCGTATACGAGAAGCAGCAGCGGACGCTGAAAATAGACGGCGACCTCAAGCTCTCCTTCTGGCCGAATGTCGGTGTCAGCGTCGGCAAGGTCTCTCTCTCCGAGCACAAGGGCAGTCAGGAGTTCGCCGCCATCGACGCGGCGCGCGTTTCGGTGGCGGTGTTGCCGCTTATCTCCGGACAGGTGGTCGTCAATGAGATTCAATTGAGCGGCCTGAAGGCGACGGTGACCAAGCGCAAGGATGGCCGGCTCAACATCGCTGATCTGCTCGCGGGAGATGAGAAACCCAAGGCCGCAGGCGGCGCGCCGCTTATCCTGGACATCGCCGCCGTGAACATCGCCAATGCCGCGCTCGGCTGGCACGACGAGCAGAACGGATCGGCCATGACGATTTCAGGGCTGGACCTCTCCACCGGACGTATCCAGGCCGACGGCGCGAAGAAAATGTACAGCGTCGCAAAACTGTCTCTGGCAATCAAAGGCAAGAGCGAGGGCAAGACGGGTAGCGAAACTTTCGATCTGAAGATCGAAGCGCCTCGGCTCTCGATGACGCCGGAGGGATCAGATGGCGATACGGTGACTGTCACCGCCATCCTCTCCGGCCCGCAGCGCAACATCAATGCCAAGCTTGCGGCCTCTGGCCTCGAGGGCAAGGGCGATGTCCTGAAGATAGCCAAACTCGCCGCAGACCTCGATGCCAAGGTGTCTGATCTCGCCGTCCACGGCCAGTTCACTGGCGAACTCCACGCCGATCTTGCCAGGCAGTCGGCAGACGGGCGCCTGACCGGACAACTGGACGAGTCCAAGATCGTGTTCAAGTTCGGCGTGGCGAAGTTCTCACCCCTGGCATTGAGTTTTGATCTCGCCGTGGACAAGTTCAATCTCGACAAGTATCTGCCGCAAAAGAAGGCTGCGGAAAAGACTGCTGCACCTGCTACGCCAGCCGGGGTGGCAGCGCTCGACTTCTCTGCCCTGAAGGGCCTCAATATCAGCGGTTCGGCGAGCGTCGGGCAGTTCCAGGCGCAGAACATCAAGCTCGAAGACCTGCGCCTGCAGTTACGCGCAGCCGGCGACAAGCTGGATATCGCGCCGATGTCGGCCAGACTTTATGAAGGAACGCTGAATGGCTCACTCTCGGCCAACGCCAAGGACAATGCCGTGACGCTCAGACAAAATCTCGCCGGCGTCAGCGTCGGACCTCTGCTCAAGGATGCAGCCGGGCGGGATATGCTCGAGGGCCATGGCAGCGTCTCGCTGGACGTGAGCGCGCACGGCAGGACCGTTGGCGAAATGAAAAAGGCGCTGGCCGGCTCGGCCAACCTGTCACTCAAGGATGGCGCGATCAAGGGCGTCAATCTGGCGCAGAGTTTCCGCGACCTGAAGGGCAAGTTGGGCGCAAAGCAGGAAAATAAGCAGGAAAATAAGCAGGATTCCGTCGTGCAGGGCAAGGCGGGCGACAGGACCGACTTTTCCGAACTGTCGGCCTCGTTCAAGATTAACGGTGGCATCCTCCGCAACGATGATCTCTCGGCGAAGTCGCCCTTTCTGCGCCTGGCAGGCAACGGCGACATCGACGTCGGCGAGAGCCGCCTGAATTACCTGTTGAAGGCCAGCGTCGTGGCGACTGCAGGTGGGCAGGGAGGACAGGGCCTTGAGCAACTCAAGGGTCTGACCGTGCCGGTGCGGCTGACCGGTCCCTTCGACAATCCTTCCTGGAATATCGAGTTCGCGGGACTGCTCGGCGAGGCTGCGAAGGCGAAGGTAGAGGAAACGAAGCAGAAGGTGCAGGAGAAGGTGCAGGAAAATGTCAGGGAAAAACTGAAAGGGCTGTTCGGGAAGTAAGTCCGGCAGGATCGCGTTCAGCCATTTAGGAAGACAAGCCAGATCAAGATTGGCAAGGTCACCAACCGCCACAAGAGCGGCCAGTTTTACGTCGAGAGGCGAAGATCAATGTGATCGACAAGGACGACACGGTTCGACGCCGGGTGCGCACTGCGCGCCGTAGTCAAATCCGGTATTGAGCGACGGTCCCCTGCAAGGTATCGGAAAGTTTCGATATCTCCTCCGCGCTGCGGTTGTTGCGCTGGGCGGCTGTGGCAGAGTCCTCTGCCAGGCGCGCAATGGACTCGATCTGCAGGGCGATTTCCTGAACCGCGCTGTCCTGTTCGCGCATCGCATGCGCGATATCCCGGGTGCGCCCTTGCGTCTGGCGGCTGTTTTCCACGATCACGCCGAGCGTCTCTTCGGTTTTTCTTGCTGATGCCGCACCCTCATTGGACTGGTGGTTCAGTTCCTCCATAGACATAACGGTCTGGTGAATCTGATTCTGTATTCGCTCGATCAAGGCACTGATTTCCTGAGTGGAACTCGTCGTCCTTTCTGCGAGTTTCCTGACTTCGTCGGCAACAACCGCGAAGCCGCGGCCCTGTTCTCCAGCGCGGGCGGCCTCGATTGCGGCGTTCAACGCCAGGAGATTGGTCTGGTCGGCGATGCCCTTGATGACTTCGACAATATTGTTTATCTGTCCTGAGCTTTCGGACAAAAGCTTCACATCTTCAGTCGAGGAGCGGACAGCGGCGGCAACGCGTTCCATATCCGAAGCGTTGATGCGCGTCACCTCCAGCGCATGGGTTGCCGATGTCAGGGTATTTTGCGCGGACGTCTCGGACTCGGAAGCGTTTTGCGTCGCCTCGGAGAGCGAGGCTGAAATCTCCTCGATAGCTGCGGCGGTCGTGCCAGCCGAATCCGACTGACGTTCCGCGAAGTTGGCGATTTCTGCTGCTGCTGTACGGATTTCGCCGGTGGCCCCCATGATGGCTGTCGATGAAGAGCGCGTGTCGCTGATGATGGTGCGCATTTTCCCGAATACCTCGTTGAAAGCTCCCGAGACCTGTCTGACTTCCTCGGGCCCGGCGACGGGCGTGGAGGTGGAGAAGTTGTTGCTCGCCACGGCATCGCGCGAGACGCCCTCTACATTCTGCAGCGGCACCACAATCTTCCTGGCCATCGACAAGGATGCGGCGAGAAGAATGATGACGACCACAAAACCGATCGCCGCATCATGCTTCAGGCGGGCAGCAACCGCCTCTGCCACGTCGTCGATATAGATGCCGGAGCCGATGAGCCAGTTCCATCCCTCGAACTTCTTGACGTAAGACATCTTGGGGAAGAGTTCCTTCGTCGTTCCGCCGGTCGCCAGCGGCTTGGGCCAGTCGTAGGTGACAAAGCCTGAACCGGCGCTCTTGGCAACCTCATTGAAGGCAACGAAGAGATTCTTCTTGCCCCCGGTCATCTGCACCGGACCGTCCGCCCCCGCCTGGATTGAAGTGGCGCAATTGAACTTTTCCGCATCCAGCACCTTGCCGTCGAGCGCGGGGGAGGTCGGGTGCATGATCATCCTGGGAAAGGGCTCGGTGAAATCATTGAGCCAGAAATACTCCTGGCCCTCATAGCGCATTGCCTTGATGGCAGCGGCAGCCTCTTTTTTGGCGGTCGCCTCGTCGATTGCGCCGGATTTCTGTTTTGCATACCAATAGTCAAGCGTGCCGTAGACCGCCTCGACAAGATGCCGGGTCTTCATTTTCTTTTCGGTGAGCAGGGCCGAACTGACCTGGCTGGCGTTGATCGCGATGATGGAGGCCAGCGCGATCAGTGCAAGTCCGATGATGATCAACAAGCGATTACGGATGCTCATTTTTAGTTTTCCCGCGCTGATATCCAGATGGAATATAGCGGCGCAGGCTACCGGACATGTTGACTTATGTCAAATGCAATATGGGTCACTCAATGCATGTACCCACGGGTCTGGCCCGGGCCGGCAGCAATCTCGGCGATTGCCAGGCGGAGATTACTCGACAGTCTTCCTTAGTTTGGGGAAATGCTGATCAAGTACAACTTCGTCAATGCGACTGCCGCGCTTCTGTCATTGCGAGGCCCGCAGGGCCGTGGCAATCGCAGTGACGAAAGCGAAGCAATCTGAGCGCCATGCAAGATGACGGACTTATTCAGACATTCCTCAGGCAGCAATCGCTCTCAACGACCGCTAGTCTTTGCCCCGTGGCTTATTGCTGCAGCACGCCTGAGGCCTTGACCGCCTCGCCCCACATCGCCCAGTCGGCCTTCAGTCTTTCCGAGAATTGCTCTGGGGTCGAGCAGGATGCCTCGACGCCGAGTCCCTGGAAGGCTGCAGTGAACGCCGCATCCTGGCACGCCGCCTTGAGCGGTTCCGAGATCGCGGCGATCACTTCCTTCGCTATCCCTGCCGGTGCCAGCAGGCCGTTCCAGGTCACGATTCTGTAGCTTGGGTAACCCTGCTCGGCGATGGTCGCAACGTCCGGGAGTTCGCTTAAGCGCTTGCTGCTGGAGAGGCCGATGATTTTCAGCTTTCCCCTCTTGTGATGCTCGATAACGTCCGACAGCGTGCCGACATAGAGCGGCATATGCCCGGCGAGTACGGCCACGACGGCCTCGGCGCTGCCCTTGTAGGGAATGTGGGTCATGGAGATTCCCGCCTCCTTGAGCAAGAGCGCCATGGAGAGGTGGCCTGAAACGCCCACGCCTCCCGTCGCGTAGGACAATTGGTTGGGCCGTGTCTTGGCGTAGGCGGCGAGTTCCGCGAAGGTCTTGACGGGAAGGATGTCGGTGTTCACGGCGAAGGCGATGTAACTGGCATCCATGGTCGCAATCGGGGCAAAGCTCTTGAAGGGGTCGTAATTCACCTTCTGCGTGTGAGGCACCATGACCATGGTCGGCAAGGCCGTGAAAAACAATGTATAGCCGTCGGGTTTGGCACGCGCGACGAAGTCCGCCGCTATGGCGCCGCTCGCGCCCGTCTTGTTCTCGACGATGACGGCCTGCTTGAGTGCTTTGCCAAGCCAGCGAGCGGTGATGCGTGCCTCGTTGTCGTTGAGGCCGCCCGCGGCATAGGGAACGACGAAGGTGATCGGTCGTTCAGGCCAGGCGGCTTGGGCGAGACTCGCGGCGCAGAGAGCTGCGAATAGGGCCATGATTCGTTGTTTCATTTTTGCCTCCCTGAAAGAATACATAATTGATGGAGCAACTATAGCATGGAGCATGACTATGATCTCGACTAGAGAAAGGCTGATCGAGTACTCCTTCGTCTACTTTGTCATTACGAGGCTTGCAGGGCCGTGGCAATCGCAGTGACGGCAGCGAAGCAAGCCGAGATCGCCCCGCTACTGTCATTGCCAGCAAAGCGAAGCAATCTAAGATCGCCACGCCCCTTGGGGCTCGCGATGACGGACTTTTCGGAAATTCCTTAATATCAAGGAAACGCTGATCAAGTACTCCTTCGTCATTACGAGGCCCGCAGGGCCGTGGCAATCG
>CAIYYX010000127.1 GCA_903930535.1 uncultured Sterolibacterium sp.
CAGTCGTCGACCAGAATGAACTCAACCTGGGATAAAAAGAAGTCGGGCAATGTTTCCCAGTAAGAAATCTGATCCTGCACGCACTGAGGGTGGTTGTAGTAATGACTGATGATGGACAGCTTGGGCATGGGCGCGGCTTACCTTTTCAGTTCAATCAAAGACGGCAGCAAGAGATTACCGTCTACTCTGGCTTGTAACACTCTACGCAAAGGCTTTCCATCGCCTTCGTGGGGAAATAGGGCTCGACCTCGGCAATATTTTCCAAATCACTGACCTGAACCAGAGTCCTACGCACGCGCGAGAATCCGGCCCTCTCCAGCACCCACTTCAGCGTGTCGAAATCGTAGCCACACTTGTGGCCGTGATTATGAAGCATGCCCATGAAAACGGCTCCCTTGGTCGGATATAAAGCTTCGTCCGGCCCCAGTGCTTTGCGATATTCGTCAAAGAAAAACGTATTATCATTGAAGTAATTTTCGATCCAAAGTTGCAGGTCCGGCACCAGAACCCGCATCATACCGCCAGGCGCCAGCGCCTTGTAGCAATTGACGATGAACTCCATCCCCTCTTGGTAGGACAGATGCTCCAGCAGATGAGAATGGTAGATGACCTCGAGACTGTTGTCCGCGGCGGGGATACCCTTCACCAGATCATGGTTCAGAAGGTAAGTTCCTTCCACTCCATTGGGGTTGGCGTACAAGGTGCCTTCCGACAGATGATGCCAATAGCCCACATTCAAATAGCCGGGAATGAAAATCGTGCCGCAGCCCAAATGAAACCTGCGAAATTGCGGTGAAAAATCGGTGAGTTCAGCCATTTCAATCTCTCTAATAATGAGTCAAATGCAAGCGTAATGCGCGCTCAAAGACGTCTCGTCATTTCGATGAACTCATGCAGTTGCACCTTGAACTCATCCAGCGTCGGAAAAGTGCCCAGCGGATAATCAACGATAGATCCATCCTTCCGGATCAACTTGACCTCGCAGCCGCACAGCCACGCCTCATAGGAAAGCATGGTGAAGTCATCATAGGTATAGAGCGTCCTGGCCGACCGCAACAGCGCAGCCATTTCCCTTCGCGTGGCCGGGTAGGTTTTGGTGATCTCAATGCAAGCAGGCGGGTGCAGCCCCAAGTCCTGCCCCTTGCCGACGAACATTGCGTCAACCGTCTTGGCGCAATTGTTTGAGTTGAAAAAAGGCTCAATGGATGGAACTTGCAGGACTCTGCCGTTGGCGTAGGGCGCCAGCTCCTTGTTGTAGGCCAAGAGAATTTCGCTGGGGTCGTAGGTTTTTTCTCCATAGCCCAGCTTGCCCGGCACATTCATGATGTAGCGGATCACCCGCTTGGCCTTCAGCACATTGCCGGGTGCCACCTCCGGATAGATGACGATGTCGTCGGCGAATTGCTCCACCGGATAGCCTTCGAACCAGGTGCAGATGATGGCGTCCAGACCTGCTCGTACCAGCCATTTCTGCAAATCGAACAAGACGCGGATGCCGGCCGAGTTGTGCTGGAAGGGTGGCGTCACAATGACGTAACGGCGATCAGTCACGTTCTGCTGCACGTTGAGGTTAGGTTCCGCGTTCGGCGGCTCGATATACGTCAAATCGACGTCTTGATGGTTCGGCTTCGTTGGTGCCGCCGGCAGTTCAACAATCACCTTGCGGTAAAGCGCTTCAAGGTCACTGACAAAGCGTTGGTTGTCGAACAAGGCGCAGCTCAGGCGACTTTCCTCTAGCTGGCGCTTCAATGCATCGAGCTTGGTGCGATTTTCACTCAGTGCGACGGCCTGGTCTTCATAGTCTTGCAGGTTGTAGGTGATCAACTCCGGCAAACCGAGCGCATTGAGCAGGCTGCCGGCCCTGCGCGAAGCGAAGCTGCGCCCTGCACAGGTCAGCACAGGCAGGCCAGACCATAAGGCGTCACTGGCGGTGGCGCCGGCACCATAGGGGAACGTGTCGAGGAAGAGACTCGCCAATTGAAAGAGTGCCAGCGTGTCGGGCGAATCAACGCGCTTGGCAAAGTGCAGCCGCGCGCGCGCAATACCGAGCTTCTTGGCCACCTTGTAGAGGTTGTCACGCACCGAGTCATTATCCGCCGCCAGCCACAGGATGCTGCCCGGAACACGCTTCAGGATGCGCATCCAGACAGCGAACATCTCGGGGTTGAACTTGCGATTGCTATTGAAACAGCAGAACACAAAGGCCTTGTCAGGCAGGCCGCAGCTTTTCCTCGTCGGAATAGGACCTAGGTCGCGCTGGCGTCCATTGATCTGGAAGATCTGGGGCATGCGCAGCGGCGTCTCGGAGAAGAAGGCTTCCAACTCCTTTGGAAGCGCGAAAGAATCGGACAAAACGTAATCGACCTCGGGGAGCGCGGTCGTACCTGGGAATCCAGGCCAAACGATTTGCACGGGTGCGGGCCGGTAGGACATGATGTCAGGGCGCGCGCCGGGAAACAGTCCATTCAGGTCTACCAGGATATCGATCTCATGCGAGCGTATCAGGCAAGCGGCTTGATCGTCACTGACAGGGCCGACATCGAAATGTTGGTCCATGCTTTCGGTCAGTCTCGCATGAAGAGTTGCATCGCCCCTGGCTCCCCAGGAGAAACCGAAAACCTCAAACCTGGAACGATCATGCAAGCCGTAAAACTCTGCGGTCAGGTTGGACAGCAACGGTGCCGAAAAGTCGGGGCACAGATAGCCAATGCGCAAGCGTTCGTGTCCATAGGACTGCCTAGACGACATGGCGTGAACATCCTTCAGTACCCTATCCTCAACATAACGATGCGCGTCATCCAATTGCCGTTTCGGGTCGTCGGTTTCCCCAAGAAGCGTCAGAACGGAAGCCGCCGCAACCATATCCTCAACCGTGACGCCGTTGGCTTCGCCAAAGACCGGCCAGATGCACAGCTTCTGCCGCAGATCCACCCAGCGCGCCAGTACTTCCTCCTGCTTTGAGTCTTCCTTCAGACTGCGGGAAAGCATCAGCTCCGCTTCAGCCAATTCATTGCGGTTTTCCAACAGTTGCCCCACATGGTTCAGAGCTTGGAGATAAAACGTTTTATGAGCCGGAGGCTTCAGATTCACGAGGGTCAAAACATTGCGCCATAAGGTCAACGCTTCCGCAGATCGCCCGGTGTCCTCCAGCAAGATGGCGAGACCGACCTTTCCTTCCATGAAGTCAGGCTTCTGCAGAATCGCTGAGCGGTAAGCCGCCTCGGCGCCAGTGTTGTTTTCCAGTGCAGCCAGCAACACACCCAGATTGAACTGGGCCGCGTAGGCCAGAGGTGAATCGGTGGAAGCCAACCAGAGCCGATACAAGTCCACCGTGATGACCGGCTTGGTGGCGTCTGTCAGGCGCTGCGCCACGTTGAACAAGTCGATAATCGACAATACACCTTGCTTGGCAAGGACAAAGGCCTCGTCGGTAGCATGGAGCAAGCTGAGAGACGCCAGACGATCCGCAGGTGCCGGCGGATTCGAGAAATGTTGTACAACCGAATCCAGCAGCAAGCCGACCCGTTTCGCATAGTCCAGATTATATTTGTGGACTCGATCAATGAAAGCCAGCCTGCTTTTCCGGAATTCATGCAGATCCTGGATGTCGAATAGTTTTATTTCCTTCGTTTCATTGTCCAGACTCAATCTATCTATGGCCAATCGCGGGATCGGGCCGAGTTCGCTCTCGTCGAGTTCCCTTTCGGAAAAAGGCGCGAAATTCAAAATCACCGGAATGGCGCCGCAGAATATCGCCTCGACCACAATATTGCTCCAGCTATCCCAGGTGAATGCGAACTGAGTATCTTTCAATAACTCCGCCAACGCTTCCTTTGTCGCAGGATAATCCTTGGTCACGAGCTCAGAACCCGTTATTGGGCCGACGTTGCTGAACAATATCCCTTTTCCCACATAGGTTATGTTCTTGCTTCTGTCCTCGAAGGGCCTTGCATCAAGATCGTTGAATAAGGGGTTAACGTGAGCGAAGAACAAGACGAAATGCGGGTTGGGGTGAAGGATTCTCGAGTGAGCTAAGATGAAATCCCTGGGTTGCACATCGACCAATTTCCCAGCACTCAGCACGCCGTCCTTGTTGCCGAAATAACGGATGATATTGGTCGCGCCCAAGGGGTTGTGTTTGATCCTTTCCGGATAAACCACGAAGGCATCTACCAGCCTGTCATCGCTCTTGTCTATTAAAAGCTTGATCCCCAACGTCGCAGCGGACGAAAAGGCATTGTCCAGCAACTCTTTCCACTCGACCTTCGTGGATCTCTTTTCAAGTTCCTTGGTCAATATAATTTCGTCATCCGGGTGCTCGCTCAGGATGTTGAAGAAGTAAACATCGCACCCCAGCCGCTCCAGTCCTTTGGCCAAGCTGAGAATCGATAGGATGCCGTTCGATTGGCCGACATCGACAATCGGCGTGCAAAAAACGAACGTATATTTCTTTGAACTATTATTCATATAATTGGACCAATAACGCAGTCCTCACTTCGTCGTTTTCGGCGTCGCGAATCCCCACCAGATCAGGCAACACGCTCATGCCTTGCATCATCTGCCTCGCCAAACTGTTCTTAACCATCAATTACGTCAGCTTTACCCCGTTAATTCACCTATAGGGCTGAACAAATATGTCTACGATGTCTTCGGGGTGTTAGACGTGCTCATTATTATATAGGCCTTTTAACCGCGGTTAATCTTATAAGCTATTGAACTAGCTGGAGAACAATTGAATGAAGATATTGGTAACGGGCGGTTGCGGCTACAAAGGGCATGTCCTTGTGCCGAAGCTCCTGGCACGGAGATATGAGGTCGTTGCTTTCGATACGCAATGGTTTGGCAATTTTCTGGCGCCGCATCGGAACCTGACCGTCACCAAGGGCGATGTGAGGGACATCGAGTCGGTTCCGTTGGTTGGGATCGATTGTATCGTCCACCTTTCTTCCATCGCCAATGATCCCTGCGGGGACCTGGATCCGAAACTGACCTGGGAAGTGAGCGCCTTGGCGACCATGCAACTGGCGGACAAGGCCAAGCGGCACGGCATCAAGCACTTCATCTATGCGTCATCTGGCAGCGTCTACGGCGTCAAGGACGAGCCTGATGTCACTGAAGACCTCGAGCTAAAGCCGATTTCCGAGTACAACAAGACGAAAATGGTAGCCGAGCGCGTGCTGCTCAGCTACCGGGACGACATGGTCGTGCAGATCGTGCGGCCTGCCACTGTGTGTGGCTATTCGCCGCGAATGCGCTTGGACGTCTCGGTCAATATGCTGACCATGCAGGCGCTCTCCAAGGGCAATATAACTGTCTTCGGTGGCAACCAGGTCCGGCCCAACATCCATATCGATGACATCACCGATCTCTATCTGCACCTGATCGACCATCCTGAAATCACAGGAGTCTACAACGCCGGCTTCGAAAACATCTCGATCATGGACATCGCCAAACTGGTGACCAAGCATGTGCCCGTGGAGATTGTCGTGACCCCATCCAATGATCCCAGATCCTATCGGGTCAATTCTGACAAGCTTCTGGCAACCGGCTTCAAACCGAAGAAGACCGTTGAAAATGCAATCCTGGACGTGATCGAGAAATACCGCGCCGGCGTGCTCAAGGACGAAGATCGATTCTCCAACCTGAAGTGGATGCAACAAACCGTGCTGGCCGGTTAAGTACGTCATATGGAGCCCGTGGAATTCTTCTCTGACTACTCGACGCGGCTGCAGAGTACCCTCGCCACCTCGGATTGGTCGGGTGTCGCAGCCCTTGGACGGGACATGCTCGATTGCTGGATTGCCGGCCGTCAGGTGTTCATCTGCGGCAACGGTGGCAGTGCAGGCAATGCCATTCATCTGGCCAACGATTTCCTTTACGGAATAGCCAAACGTACCGGTGGCGGCCTCAAAGTGCTTGCCCTGACCGCCAATGCGGCCGTGATCACCTGCCTGGCCAATGACGTCGGTTATGAGCGCATCTTTTCTGAACAGCTTGCTGTGCAAGGTCAGGCGGAAGACTTGCTGATTGTTCTCTCCGGCAGCGGCAACTCGCCCAACATCATTAGCGTGCTGGAACAGGCAAGAACTATGGGTGTCAAATCCTACGCCGTACTCGGGTTCTCGGGCGGGCGCTGCAAGGCCATGGCCGATACCGCCATCCATTTTCCGGTGGACGACATGCAACTCTCCGAAGATCTGCAACTGGTCGTCGGCCACATGTTGATGCAATGGTTGTATGCCAACCGTCCGCAGACTAACTGACACCGCATATGGATACCATCGTCATCGTAGGCAGCAACTCTTTCTCCGGTGCAAGCTTTGTCGACTTCGCTCTCCAGCAGGGCGTGCGCGTCATCGGCACGAGTCGTTCGCCTGAACCCATAGTTGCTTTCCTGCCCTACAAGTGGCACGACCATGCCAACTTCAGTTTCCACAATCTTGACCTAAACAAAGATTTGGCCGGAATTACCAGTCTGATCAACGATGCCAAACCACAATACGTGATCAATTTTGCCGCCCAGAGCATGGTGGGCGAGAGCTGGCAGAACCCAGGCGACTGGTTCATGACCAATACCGTATCGACGATCAAGTTTCATGACGAGTTGCGCAAGTGCAAGTTCCTCAAGCGTTATGTGCATGTCTCGACACCTGAAGTCTATGGCAGTTGCTCCGGCTTCGTAATGGAAGATTTCCCGTTCAATCCGAGCACGCCTTATGCCGTGTCCCGAGCGGCGGCAGACATGAGCCTGCACACTTTTCATGCAGCCTACGACTTTCCGGTCGTCACCACGCGCGCTGCCAACGTCTATGGCCCGGGCCAGCAGCTCTTCCGTATCATTTCGCGCACCATATTGTTCATCCTTCTCGGACGAAAACTGCAATTACACGGAGGCGGCGTCTCGACGCGCTCCTTCATCCACATCCGTGATGTCTGCGATGCGACCTGGAAAATCATGGAGAACGGCCGGAATGGCGACACTTATCACATATCCACCAATGAGGTTGTTTCCATCCGCGAACTTGTGGAGAGGATTTGCACCAAGCTAGTGGTACCTTTCGAAGACCACGTCGAAGTTGTCGGCGAGCGCATGGGCAAGGATTCCGCCTACCATTTGGACAGTACCAAGCTTCGCAAGGAGTTTGGCTGGCAAGATCACATCGCCCTTGACCGGGGTCTTGACGAATGCGTTGCCTGGGTGCGCGCGAATTTTGACGACCTCAACGCGCAACCATACGATTATCAGCATAAGCCCTGAGAGGGAAGCTTAGTTCGACAGGAAAGAGAGAAATGGGAAAAGAAATTGATCTGCTCGCAAACTATCCAAAAACCAAGCGCAATCTTGAGGAGCGGGTCGCCTCGAAAACAGAGGCTGATCGTGCGATCGCCAGACAGTTTGGGCGGGACTTCTTCGATGGTGACAGGCGTTATGGTTATGGTGGATTCAAGTACTTTCCACGATTTTGGCAACCGGTGATACCCACTTTCCAGGAATATTGGAATTTGGGCGCAGGCAGTTCGGTACTTGACGTAGGCTGCGGCAAGGGATTCATGCTCCATGATCTCTCTGAGCTCATCTCCGGGATAACCGTAAAGGGGATCGATATATCGCAGTATGCGATTGACAATATCATTAAAGACATGACACCTCACGTTCAAGTAGCCAATGCGATAGCTTTGCCGTTTCCGGAGAACTCATTCGATGTGGTGATCTCCATCAACACGATTCACAATTTGGAACAAGAGGAATGTGGTCGGGCATTGCAGGAGATTCAGCGCGTCAGCCGCGGTAGCTCGTTTATTACGGTAGATGCCTACCGCAGTGAAGAGGAGAAGGAGCGCATGTACGCCTGGAACCTTACGGCAAAGACGATAATGTCGGTTGACGAGTGGGTGAACTTTTTCAAAGATGTCGGTTATACCGGCGACTATTTCTGGTTTATCCCGTAAGACCTGTATTCAGCACAGATTGATAAGTTAAATTATGACTCGGCTATTAGATACTCAGCACCAACTTAAGCTATACAGAGAGATGCTCCGAATCCGGATCGTTGAAAATGCTATTGCCGAAAGCTATGGCGAGCAGGAAATGCGATGCCCGGTCCATCTCAGCATTGGGCAGGAAGCCGCAGAAGCTGGCGCATGTGCCGCACTTGAAAGGCGGGACTATGTCCTCTCGGGACATAGGTCACACGGGCATTATTTGGCAAAGGGCGGCAACCTCAAGGCCATGATGGCTGAAATTTATGGCAAGGCAACGGGTTGCGCTGGCGGCAAAGGCGGCTCAATGCACTTGGTGGATCTCGAAGCCGGCTTTCTCGGCGCAGCACCTATCGTTGGCAGCACTATCCCCATTGCAGCAGGCGTAGCTTTTGCGACACAGATGCGCAACGAGGACCGCGTCGTGATGGTGTTCCTCGGCGATGGGGCTACCGAAACTGGGGTATTTTACGAAAGCGTCAATTTTGCGGCATTAAAACATTTGCCTATCGTTTTCCTAGTCGAGAATAACTTCTACTCAGTTTACTCTCCAATGAACGTGCGGCAGAAGGGTGTAAATCGAATTGTCGATATCGCCCGCGCTCACGGAATGGAAGCACACCAAGCCGACGGGAATGATTTAGATATTGTCTATCAACTTAGCAGGCAGGCTGTGACCAAAGCCCGCACTGGTGGAGGTCCAAGTCTGCTTGAGTTTATTACCTATCGCTGGCGTGAGCATTGTGGTCCTGGCTACGATAATGATATTGGCTATCGGACAGAAGATGAGTTCTTTTCATGGAAGGAGCGCGACCCAGTAGTGGCTTACGAGAAAAAGCTCATCGCAAATGGTGTCGTCGGCCAACACGAAATGGACTTAATTGCCAGGGATCTCAAGCAGGAAGTAGATGCCGCAATTGTTTACGCAAAACAAAGTCCCTGGCCGGACCTAAACACTCTGCCCTCGCAAGTTTACGCAAGCTAAAATATTGGCATACGATGAATCGCCAGCTCAAATTCTCTGAAGCCATTCGCGAAGCAACAGACCAAGCCATGGGACGCGATCCTTCTGTTTATATCGTTGGATTGGGTGTTCCAGATCCGAAGGGCATCTTTGGAACAACCTTAGGCTTGCTGGAAAAGTATGGGACCACGCGAGTTCAGGACATGCCTCTGTCAGAGAACGCATTGACTGGAGTGGCCCTTGGCTCGGCACTGGTCGGCATGCGTCCCATAATCACGCATCAGCGCGTGGACTTTGCCCTAGTGGCAATGGAGCAAATGGTCAATCAGGCGGCCAAGTGGCATTACATGTTTGGCGGCAAGGCCAAGGTGCCCATGGTAGTGCGCATGATCATCGGTCGTGGTTGGGGCCAGGGGCCGCAGCACAGTCAGAGCCTGCAAGCCTGGTTCGCCCATATTCCCGGCCTCAAGGTGGTGATGCCA
Source organism: uncultured Sterolibacterium sp. (assembly GCA_903930535.1). GTDB lineage: Bacteria > Pseudomonadota > Gammaproteobacteria > Burkholderiales > Rhodocyclaceae > CAIYYX01. Next base: position 9,427 of record CAIYYX010000127.1, read on the forward strand.
ACCACTGCCTATGACGCCAAGGGTCTGCTAGCGGCTGCTATCGAAGACGACAACCCGGTTATTTTTATCGAGCATCGCTGGTTGCACAACATTTCCGATGATGTGCCAGAGGAATACTACACGGTGCCGTTGGGCAAGGCGCGAATAATGTGTGAGGGCAGCGATGTTACGATCATTGGCACGTCATACATGGCCCTAGAGTCTTTGCGCGCAGCCGAGTATCTTCGCGATGCAGAAGTTTCGGCGGAGGTAATTGACCTGCGCACTATCCGCCCATGGGATGTCGAAACGGTGCTGGCCTCGGTTCGAAAAACCGGTCGCCTCGTGGTGACAGACACCGCAACTACTGCATTTGGCGTATCTGCGGAAATATCAGCCACCGTTCTTGAGCGCGAGTTTGATTCAATGAAGGCGGCACCGGTCAGAATCGCACTTCCCGATTACCCCTGCCCAACTAGTCCGGCACTCTCGAACGACTTCTATCCGCGTGCAAGACATATAGTTTTCGAAGTCAAAAAGATGATGGGGCAGGAACTGGTTGCCGATATGCTTGAAGACCCCTTGGGTCAGAGGCTTGATGTTCCGGACTCTAGCTTTAAGGGACCATTTTGATTCTTTAGGCAAAACCACCCTACTTTCAACCTTTGACCGACCTCGATATGTACAATCTAATTCGTTGCCAACAAAGACGGTGAATAAACTCATGTCTTCATCGCATCGCGCCGATGGGGTGCTGCCCGCCGTCGAGTACGTCCTGCGACAACACTGTTCCATTTGTGAGGGAGCCTTGGCAGAGGCGATCAATCTACCCACCTTGCCACTAACGGAAACCTATTGTCGCCAACCGGTCCCAAACCCACGACTAGGCATCGACCAAAAACTCATGTTTTGCACAGCCTGCGGGCATGGTCAACTTGAGACGCAAATATCGCCCGACATATTGTACGGCGCGAACTATTGTTTTCGCACGTCGTCCAGCGCAACAGCGCGTAAAGGAACGCAGTTTTTTCTATCCGTAATAGACGAGGTCGCGCCTGGGCGCCAGTTTAAGTGCGTTCTGGATCTCGGCTGCAATGATTTGCACCTCTTGTCGCAACTCAAGGATAAGGCCAGCATTAGGATTGGAATAGATCCAGTCTGGCGTAGCCGGGAATCAGAGCGCGAGGATTCAGATATTTGGGTTTATGGCGATAATATAGAAAACATCCCTTTGGCAGAACTACCGGCCAAAGCGGACCTAGTGATCTGCCGCCATACGCTCGAACACATTCAGGATCCGCGGGCAGTGCTTGAGTTACTGGTGCAAGCAGCCACCCCAGATGCCCTATTCGTTTTCGAAGTTCCTGGTTTTGACGGGCTAATCAGCCGATTCCGCTTCGACCAGATATTTCATCAGCATCTTCAATATTTCTCGTTTGCCTCATTCTTGTGCCTGCTGAAAGAGATTGGAGCAGAGTTCCTGTTTTATCGTGAAAACTTTCATGACTGGGGCGCCATGGCCTTGGCTTTTAGGCGATCTAAGGGATCGGCATCAACCAAGGCCCTCGCACCGGTAGCGAACCCGCCCACTCTCGCGAGAATCACCGGACGTTATGACCTGTTTCGAAAGCAAATGGCAGTCACCAATGCAATCTTGGCGCAACTGAACGGAATTAAGGTATACGGATATGGCGCAGCCCAGATGCTGCCAGTTCTCGCCTATCATATTGGCAATGACTTGACCCAACTGTCTGCCGTGCTCGACGATGATCCTGATAAGGATGGGATCGGCTATTGGAACCTCCCCGTTAAGGTCATGCTTTCCAGCCGGGTATCCGACCTCAGTCAAGCAGCCGTGCTAATTACGGCGATA
>CAIYYX010000128.1 GCA_903930535.1 uncultured Sterolibacterium sp.
CGCAGGTCGAACAGGTGGTGGAGAAAAACCTCCAGAAAGAAGGGCAGGATCGCCAGGAAGTCGATGACCATTGACGTGGACTTCGCCTGCTTGAGCCGCCCCAGAACGGCATGCTTGTAGCCGGGCTCCTCGACACAGCAGTACAGGCGCATGCAGTATTCGAGCGAGAAGATGCCGACCGCGATGGCGTCCATAACGATGAACTCGATGTTGAGCAGGTAGTGCACCGACATTACCGACTCGAGCACCACGGCGATCACCGATACGACCACCCACAACACGATAAAGGTGTCGAAGAGACTGTGCAGGGCGCCGCCATACGCACTCGGGAACACGATAGCGTGCATCTTCTGGCGGAATGTGCGGCCTCGGTTGGCCATCACGAATTCCTTGTAAGCCGGTATCAGTACACGGAAAAGCTTCAGTATCCGCAGCAGCCGCAGCGCCCGCAACATGCGCAGGTCGACCGGAATAAAGGCCTGCAGGTAAAAAGGCGCGACCGCCAGAAAGTCGATGACCGCAAACGGACTCGACACATAGCGCAAATAGGGATGTTTCCCGCCCTTGAACTCCTGGTCCTCCGGTGCAAGGTAAAAACGAAGCAGATATTCGATGGTGAAGACGATCACCGAAAAAACGTCGAAGGCGTGAAACAGGTGTTTGTTGGGCTCGAAAATCGCCGGAACATGCTCGAAAAGAAGAACGAACAGGTTGGCGACGATGAGCATGCCGGTCCACTTGTCCACCGTCTTGAGATAGTTTCCCTCAATGGTCGGATCCAGCAACCAGCTGTACAGCCACTTGCGAAACGGAAGGCCTTGGGCGATTTCTGCCGGCGGAGCTTCATGCTCCTCGGAGGCGTGGGCCTGGTGAATCAATGCCCTTATTTCTTCTGCAGATTGCATGCTTTTTACCTCAGAAATCAAATTCTGCGATGCGAACCGGGTAGGAACCCTTGTCGCAGACCGTCACCCGTAACTGCAGTTTCTGTCCGATCGGATCCGAATCGGCCAGCGGCGAGTAGATGGTCGGCACGGCCGAACCCAATGGGGTGGTGGTGATCTTCTCCAGCACAAGCGCTCCCGCCATCGCGTGGTCCGCCGGGTCGCATTTAACGACCACCTTGTCCAAGGCCTGTTCTGAAAAAGGATTGACCAGCTCCGCCAAAGGGGCGCCGGGTTTGATGAGCGCTTTGAGGCATTCGCCCCAGAGCTTGGGACCTGCGGCGTTGCTGTTTTCAGACGCAGGGGGAGCCGCCGCGTCCTCGGGCTTAGCTGCCTCCTTCGCAGCGGCCGGCGAGGCCGCCGCAACCGCCTCCGCCGACGCGCCCGCGGCGCACTCGGCCACAGCAAACCCGGGCTTGAAACGCTCGGCGCTGGCGTCACCAAGCCATTTGGCCCAGGCTTCGCCATTGCGCTTGGTCACCTCGTTTTTCATGCCCTCCGCAAAAGACAGCATTCCGACCCAGGCCACAAAGGCCAGCATCAAGACCAGGAACACCATAAAGAGCGCGTCCCACACCGTGGAGCCTCCCGTCTTGGGCACCTCGCCTTCGGGCGCATCGCCTTTGGGCGCATCACTCGTCACGCTAGTGTTCATGGTGTAGACCTGTTCATAGGAAGCATAGGAAGGTAAGCCGCGCTCAAAATGGAAATGTCAACCGTATGCGTCAACATATTTGCGAGTAAACCACAAAAAGTGCTGAAAGTCACATGGACTACCCACAAGATTTTCCAGGCCCATCCGCCCTAGGGCCAGTGCCGATGGAGGCCGCAGGCCCCCTTTTCAGTCTCGAAAGCGAACCGTGATGCTGATGCGCCGGTTACGCGCATCCTTGGGGTCATTCGGGTTGTAGGGTGCCGTGTCGGCAACGCCTTCAATCTGGTGAAAACGCTCCTTCTTGATGCCGCCCTTTTCGAGCATCGCGCGGGTCGTTTCGGCGCGCTCGGCCGACAGCGACCAGTTGTTGCGGCCGTCGCTGTTCGCAAAAGCGACACTGTCGGTATGGCCGCGAACGCTAAGCTTGTTGGGCATGGCAGACAGCGACTTGGTGACCTCGGCAATCAGGGCCTTGGCCTGCGCCGGCATCTGGGTCGTACCCGATGCGAACATGGAGAAGTCGGCCTTATCGATGATTTCGATCCGCAATCCCTCCTTTTCACGCACGAAAGAGACCTGCTCCTGAATTTTCTGGAAGCTCGGGTTTTCCGCCAGGTGCTCGCGGGTTTCCTTCTCCAGCTTGTCGAAATTGGCCTTGTCGGTTTCCGCCGCCACCTTCTTCTTTTCTTCCTCGCTCAGTTCGTCTCCGTCCTTGGCCTTGCCCTTGGCGTCTTCCTTGCCGGCCCCCTTGCCGTCCTCTTTGGGCGACGCGTCGCCCTCGGACGTACCTCCCTGGGAGTTGGGCCGCACGATGTCGAACAGCGAGGTTTGCTTGGCCGCCAATGGCAATCCATCGGGGTCGATGAACGATGCGCCGCCCATGATGCTGTTGGAGCCGGCCATCTTGCTCATGGTGATCTGGGTTGCCGATGTGGGCTTGAAATAATCGGCGATGCTCTTGCGCTGCGAGTCGTTGGTCGCACCCAGAATCCACATCAACAAGAAAAAAGCCATCATGGCGGTCATCATGTCCGCCAGCGCGATCTTCCAGGCACCACCGTGGGCACCGCCATGGCCATCCTGAATCTTCTTGACGATGATCGGTGCAAGCGCCTCGGCCGGCGCCGGTGCGGCATCATCCGCCGGCGCCGCAGCCGCCGCGTCAGCCGCCGCCGGGTCCGGCTTGGGCTCCTCCGTCGCCATGGCTATTTGCCCCGCATTCCGTCAAATACCTCGGCAAAACTCGGCTGGCAATGGTGGCTGATGCCCACCCGAGCCGCCTCGAGAATCAGCGGCATCGGATGGCCGTTCATGTTCCCGATGATGATCTGCTTGACGACGATCGGCATGGCGCCCTCTTCGTCGATGATCTGCGCTAGCCGCTTGGCCCAGGGCTCCACCAGGCCATAGGCCATGAAAACGCCCAGGAAGGTGCCGACCAGCGCCGCACCCACCAGCCCGCCCAGAATCGCCGGCGGCTGGTCGATGGCCGCCATGGTTTTCACTACGCCCAGCACGCAGGCCACGATTCCCAGCGCCGGCAAGGCTCCCGCCAGAGTGGCCAGCGCGTCCGCGTTCTTGAGTTCGTCGTGATGGTGGGTCTTGATCGCAAGGTCCATCACGTCCTCCATCGCCGTCGGGCTCAAGGTGCCCTGCGAAACGACCTGCAGCCGTATCGTGTCGCAGATCAGATGCAAAATGGCATGGTCCTTGAGCAACTTGGGATACTCGGAAAATATCGCGCTTGCGTCCGGGTTCTCGATATGCTGCTCAAGAGCGACGGCGCCCTCCCCTTTGAGGACTTTCAACAGCTTGGAAACACAGAAAATCGTGTTCAGATAGTCCTGCTTGTGGTATTTGGAACCTGAAAATGTCTTGCCGATTCCAGCCAATGCGCCCTTGATGATGACCGGACTATTGCCGATCATCATGCCGCCGATGCCGGCGC
>CAIYYX010000129.1 GCA_903930535.1 uncultured Sterolibacterium sp.
GCAGCCGGTTGGATCGACCAGTGCGTCCGGCGTCACGCTGGGAATGACTATGCGCTGGCCGTCGGTATGGATTTCCGAACCGCTTCCGCCCAGCGTAACGATCAAGGCTTTCACTTCGCGGGCCAGTTCCTCGATCGATTTGCCGGTGCGCTCGCAGAGCAACTTGGCTTCATAGTCATTGACTGTGCAGTAGTCGGCAAGTTTCAGGAAATGCAGCAACTCCTCGCCGTCAAACATCGGCAACCCCTGGCCCGGATCGAATATGAAGGGAATGCCGGCCGCGAAAAACTCCTGGGCATGGAGCTTCATGCCGTCACGACCGTCGGGGGAGACTATGCCGAGCACGATGTCCTGCGCATCGGCGACATGATTGAGATGCGAATGGTTCATCGCCCCCGGGTGGAAGGCGGTGATCTGGTTGTCGTCGAGGTCGGTGGTGATGAAGGCCTGTGCCGTGAAGCAGTCGGGGATTTTCTGCACGTGGCGGGCGTTGAGGCCAAGGTTCTGGAGCCGCGTCTGATAAGGCCCGCTGTCCTCTCCGACGGTGGCCATGATCAGCGGTTCGCCGCCTAGCAGTTGCAAATTGTAGGCGATGTTGCCGGCGCAGCCGCCGAACTCGCGCCGCATGTCGGGCACGAGAAAAGCCACATTGAGGATATGGATTTGCTCGGGCAGGATGTGGTTCTTGAAACGATCATGGAAGACCATGATCGTGTCGTAGGCTATGGAGCCGCAAATCAATGTTTTCATCGACAGCGATTCAGCCCAGCGCCGCAATCGCTGCGTCGTAGTTCGGCTCCTGCTTGATTTCCGGCACCAGTTCGGCGTGGATCACCTTGTCGTTCTCGTCGAGGACGACCACGGCACGCGCCGTCACACCGGCAAGCGGTCCGTCGACCATTTCGACGCCGTATTTGGCCATGAACTCGCGGCCGCGCATCGTCGATAGCGTCACCACGTTTTCCAGGCCTTCTGCGGCGCAGAAGCGCTTCATGGCGAAGGGCAGGTCGGCCGAGATGACCAGCACCACCGTATTCTTCATGCTGCTGGCGCGTTCGTTGAACTTGCGTGTGGAGGTGGCGCAGGTCGGCGTATCGAGGCTGGGGACGATGTTCAATACCTTGCGCTTGCCGGCGAAGTCCTTCAATGTCTTGTCGGAGAGGTCTGCCGCGACAAGGGATAACGCAGCCGCCGTCTGTCCGGTTTTAGGGAACTGGCCGGCAAGATTGATAGTTTTGCCGCCGAGGGTCACTGTGGTCATGGTCTTTCCTTGGAATGGGGGAGGTTACACAGGATACATTCACGGGTAGAAGAGGTAAAGCCGATAACCCGCAGCACTGATTCCGGCGAGTTCGAGCGCGAGATTCACCGCGATTTCACCGTCGGCGGCAAAGCCCGATGAGACAACCGCGCCCTTGGGAATGTAGTCATCAGGCCGGATGACCTTGCGCAGCAGCGGTTTGTCAGCGGTATCTGTGAGGGTCAGTTCGAGATGGGGATAGGTTTGGGTAAACAGCGCGCGGTTCTTCAGGGTGGCCGAGAGCAGCAGACGGCTCTTGCTGGCCGGATCGGGATGCAGGTCGGAAGATTCGATGCTGAGCAGATCCACCTTGCGCGGCAGCGACAGTTCGCAGCCGAAGAGGGCGCATGTTTCCTGCAGTGCCGGTTTGACATCCGGGAAAAGCACGACCAATTCGTTGCGGAACTGCAATAAAGCCTGGAACAGCAGGAGCAGAAATAGCGGCACGGCGGCGAGCGCCCATGGCCAGACGATGGGTTTCGCGGCATCTTGCTCGTGGAGCAGGGGCAAGGGCTGGGGTCTGCTGGCAAGATCCCATTCGTCTTCAGCGTCTTCTTCGATGCTAACGGGTTCTGAAAATGGCAGTTCCTGATTCCGGGTTTCTTTTCCTTTCTCAACGAGCGGAAGTTCCGCTTCCGCCATGCCAGCTTGGACCGGCGGTGCAGTCTCGAGCAGGGAGTCGAGCGCGTTGAAGATATTCCGGCACTTGCCGCAGCGAACCATGGCTTGCTTCGCCTTGAGTTGATCGGCCGTGACGCGGAAGACCGTCGAGCAGGAAGGACACTGAGTCAACATGGCCTGCCCCCCATCCCCGGAGCCTCCGCCTTGCTTCGTCGCTCGCCGAATTCCCTGTCTCGCCCCGAGGAAGGGGGTGACTGCGGCTCGCTAAGCTCGCAGTTCATGGTCTGTCCCCCTCAAGCCGCACCCAGCCATCGAGAGTTGCGCCGACACATAGGGAGAGAAAGGGTGCGTAGGCGGCGAGCACAAGTTCGGTCTGGCTCTCCAGTACCCCTGAGAGTGCGATGCGCCCGCCCGCAGCGACCCGCGCGGCAAGCAGCGGCGCCAGCACGCACAGGGGATTGGTGAGTATATTGGCGACGACGAGGTTGAAGGTCTCTCCGAGCGCCTCCCGCGAATGACGCAGTTCCAGCGTGACCTGGTTTTTTTCGGCATTGTCGCGCGCTGCCGCCAGGGCGTTGTCGTCGATGTCGATGCCGAGCACGCTGCCTGCGCCGAGTTTGGCCGCGGCAATGGCCAGTATGCCCGAGCCGCATCCGTAGTCGAGCAGCCTCTCGCCGCCACGAATGGATTCGACAAGCCATTCCAGGCAAAGCCTGGTCGTCGGATGAGAGCCGGTGCCGAAGGCCATGCCGGGGTCGAGAATCAGGTTGATCGCCGCCGGGTCGGGCGCATCATGCCAGGTGGGCACAATCCAGAGGCGGTCGTTGATGCGGATAGGTTCGAACTGAGCCTGGGTGAGTTGCACCCAGTTCTGTTCGGCGATCTCCTCGATGGCTATGTCGGGCAAGTCGGCCATGCCGCAGGCATGGCAGGCTGCTAAGATGCGTCCGGAAAGGTCGTCCATCGGGGCGAACAGGGCGACGACGCGGCTATGGAGCCACAAGGGCGTCTCGGGGCTGCCGGGTTCGCCGAACTGTGGCGTCTCGGCCGGCGTTCCGGCAAGGGCGTCCTCGACGCTGACCGAAATCGCGCCTTGTTCCATCAGCGCGTCTGAGAGTGCATCGGCGTGTGCGGCGTCGGCGAGAAGAGCGGCGGAGAGCCACATGGGCTCTATTTGCGGAGACTGGGGAAGGGAATCATTTCTTACCCTTGGTCGCCTCATCCTTCGCGGCGAGTCTTTCTTCGAGGTAGTGAATGTTGGTGCCGCCCTTGATGAACCGGGCGTCATGCATCAGCTCCAGATGCAGCGGGATGTTGGTCTTGATTCCTTCCACGACCATTTCGGACAGGGCGATGCGCATGCGGCGGATCGCCTGCTCGCGGGTGTCGCCAGTGGCGATCAGCTTGCCTATCATCGAATCGTAATGCGGCGGAACCATGTAGCCCTGGTAAATGTGCGAGTCGACGCGGATTCCCGGGCCTCCCGGTGCATGATAGGTGGTGATGCGGCCCGGCGACGGCGTGAACTTGAAAGGGTCCTCGGCATTGATGCGGCATTCGATGGCGTGGCCCTTGAGTTCCACATCGCGCTGTTTGAGCCAAAGCTTTTCGCCGGCAGCGATGCGAATCTGGGCCTGAATGATGTCGATGCCGGTGACCTGCTCGGTGACAGGATGCTCGACCTGCACCCGGGTGTTCATCTCGATGAAGTAGAACTCGCCGTTTTCGTAGAGGAACTCGAAGGTGCCGGCGCCGCGGTAGTTGATCTTGCGGCAGGCTTCGGCGCAGCGCTCGCCGACCTTGGCGAGCAGGCGGCGGTTGATCTCCGGCGCTGGCGCCTCCTCGATCACTTTCTGGTGGCGCCGCTGCATGGAGCAGTCGCGCTCGCCCAGATAAACGGCGTTCCTGAGACTGTCCGCGAGCACCTGGATCTCGACGTGGCGCGGATTCTCCAGGTATTTCTCCAGATACACGGTGGGATTGCCGAAGGCTGCGCCAGCCTCCGCGCGCGTGGTATTGACGCCATTCAAGAGTGCCGCCTCGGTATGCACGACGCGCATGCCGCGGCCGCCCCCACCTCCGGCTGCCTTGATGATGACGGGATAGCCGATGGATCTGGCGATCTTGACGATTTCCTTGGGGTCTTCCGGCAGCGCCCCCTCAGATCCGGGAACGCAGGGCACGCCCGCTTCCTTCATGGCGTTCTTGGCATTGACCTTGTCCCCCATCAGGCTGATGGTTTCCGGTCGCGGGCCTATGAAAACGAAGCCGGATTTCTCGACGCGCTCCGCGAAATCGGCGTTCTCCGAGAGAAAACCGTAGCCGGGATGGATCGCCTCAGCATCGGTGACCTCGGCCGCCGAGATGATCGCAGGGATGTTGAGATAACTGGCAGAGGATGCCTCGGGGCCGATGCATACCGATTCGTCGGCGAGCTTGACATACTTTGCTTCGGTATCCGCGGTCGAGTGCACCACGACGTTTTTGATGCCCAGTTCCCTGCAGGCACGCTGGATACGGAGGGCAATCTCCCCTCGATTCGCGATTAATATTTTCTCAAACATGGTTTATTTTTCTTCCTCCACAGTAAGCATGGAGGTGATGCTTATCCAATCAGGAAAAGAGGTTGCCCATATTCGACGGGCTGCCCATTTTCGACATAAATAGCCTTGATGATGCCAGTGGCGTCGGATTCGATTTCGTTCATCAGTTTCATCGCCTCGATGATGCACAGCGCTTCCCCCTCTTTCACCGACTGGCCCACTTCGGCGAATGGCGGAGCGCCGGGAGAGCCTGCGCGGTAATAGGTGCCGACCATGGGCGCCTTGACGATATGGCCTTCCGGTACTTCAGGCGCCGCCGGGAGGACGGCCGGGGCAGGGCTTGCCGCTACCGGTGCGGGATAGGAATGCGGATGGCTGCCAACCATATAGGTGGGGTTCGCAGGTCCATGGACATGCTTGACGATGCGCACCTTCTCCTCGCCTTCAGTCACTTCAAGTTCGGAAATGCCTGATTCCTGAACGAGATCGATCAGTTTCTTGAGTTTTCTCAGATCCATGTTTTCTCCCTGCAATTCGGCGCGCTGAAAAGCCTGCGCCCGTGGATCAGGATTGGTGAATGCGCGCCAGCGCTGCCAGGGCAGCCTCAAGGGCCAACTGGTAACCTTGGGCACCGAGCCCGCAGATCACGCCGACGGCGATATCGGAAAAGTAAGAATGGTGGCGGAAAGACTCCCGGGCGTGGATGTTCGATAGATGAACCTCGATGAAAGGGATGGCGACCGCCGCCAGGGCATCGCGCAAGGCCACGCTGGTATGGGTGTAACCGGCCGGGTTGATGATGATGAAGGAAATGCCTTCGCTGGCCGCGGATTGGACGCGATCGATCAGTCCGCCTTCGCTATTGCTCTGGAAGCTCTCTATCCGGACACCTTCGGCCCGGGCGCGCGCTTCCATCGCCCTATGGATGTCGGCCAGTGTGGTGCGGCCATAGACAGCCGGTTCCCTGGTGCCCAGGAGGTTCAGGTTGGGGCCGTGCAAAACCAGGATGCGCGGCTCGACGGCCTCGCCCCCCATTTCCTTTTTACTGCGCGTTTGCTTCACCATGTCTGCAAGTTTGCCGTAATTGGACGCACTTTGTCCAGTGGCTGTTATTTCGCCAGTTTCCTTACTGGGACAATTTTCCGAGGAGGGCCTGCAATTCAGCCTCTTTCCATATGCCCAGGCGACTTTGCTCCTGATGGCCATCCCTGCCGAAAACCACGGTGAAAGGCAGGCCACCGGCTTCGTTGCCGAGCAGACTCATGATTTCCATCAGGCCCGGGCTGCCAACCAGAAGCGGATAACTAACCGGTGTCGTTTTTGAAAATTCATTGATTTTAGAAGCAGAATCGATACCGATACCTACAAATTGAACGCCATTCCCCTCAAGTTGGCTTTGCAATCTGGAAAATCCGGGCATTTCCTCGCGGCAAGGCGGGCACCAGGTCGCCCAGAAATTGACCACCAGAATCTTGCCTTGCCACTGCTGCAGGGCTTGCGCTTTGCCGTCAGAGTCCGGCAGGGTCAGCGCCAGCAATTGCCTGGCGGCGGATGGGTCTGAATGGGACAAGTGACTGACGAGATAGCCGGCGGCGGCGGCGGCCAGAGCCACGGCGATGATAAGGGCGGTGCGGGCGAGGCGGGTCATGACTGCTCCAGCAAGGCGGCGACGGTTTCAGCTCGGGCCCTGGAGGCCACGTGGCCGGTACGCGGATTGCGCCTGCGGTTTCGCTCCAGGGTGAGCGGGTAGATGGTTAAGAGCAGCATGGCTTCTCCGCTGTCGAGCCGCAGCCGAGCTTCCGGAGAGTCAGGGCCAATTCGTTGGATGTCTGCATGTTCGAATCTTATTCCCGTATTTAACAGGAAGATCTCCACATCTTTTGCGCTATCGGCGAAAAGCTCTATCTCTGCTTCGGCATATCGGCCTGCCGTGCCATCCAGGGCGGGGCCTGTCAGATAGGGATGGAACTCATCGAGCAGACGCATCATTTCCAGAGCATTGCGGCGCAGAACGACAAGCCGCTCGCGCAATTCGTCCTCCTGGAAAACAGCCTGATAGGCGCGCAAGGCTTCTTCGATTTCCTGGTTGGTGGGCAAGGCTTCGCTGTCGGGCGCGCCCAGATTCTTGGCGGCCTTGCGTTTGGCAAGACCAAAGTCGCCAATACCGTCCTCGGCCATCAGACGGGCGGCGAGGCTGGCGATGTCACGGCGCATGGCGCCAACGTGCTGAACGTGCGACGAATGCTTTGAGTGACGAGGCATGGCGGCGCTATCGGTTACAATTCGGAGCCATTCTACATGGCAATCTTGAGGGCCCGCCATGCACATTCACATCCTCGGCATCTGCGGTACCTTCATGGGCGGGATAGCGCTCCTGGCGCGCGCGGCCGGCCATCGGGTCAGCGGCTGCGATGCCAACGTCTATCCGCCGATGAGCCTTCAACTGGGTGAGCAGGGGATAGCGCTGACCGAGGGTTACGCTGCCTCACAGATTGAATTGGACCCTGATCTGTTTGTCGTGGGCAACGCCATCTCGCGCGGCAATCCCTTGCTCGAGGAAATACTGGCTAGGAATCTGGCTTATGTTTCCGGGCCGCAGTGGCTTTCCGAGCATATCCTGGCTGGCCGATGGGTGCTGGGGGTAGCCGGCACCCACGGCAAGACGACGACGACCGCCCTGCTGACCTGGATCCTGGAAGAAGCCGGGCTTAATCCGGGATTTCTGGTCGGCGGCGTGCCGCAGAACTTCGGTGTCTCAGCGCGGCTGACCGATTCGCCCTTTTTCGTCATCGAGGCAGACGAATACGACACCGCCTTCTGTGACAAGCGCTCCAAATTTCTGCATTACCGGCCGCGGACGACGATTCTAAACAATCTTGAGTTCGATCATGCCGACATCTTCAGCGATCTTGCAGCGATCGAGACGCAATTCCATCACTTGGTGCGAACCCTGCCGAATAACGGCCTGATCGTCGCCAACGGCGCCGAGGCGTCTTTGCGGCGCGTCATCAGTCGCGCTTGCTGGACGCCGGTGGAATGGTTCAACTCACCCGAGGGCTGGCAGGCAGGGCCGCTTTCTGCCGACGGCCGCTTTGCGGTGAGTCTGGCCGGGCGGGAAATAGGCAGAACCTCACTGGCCCTGCCGGGAGTCCACAACCGCGCCAATGCCCTGGCGGCAGTGGCTGCGGCGCGTCATGCCGGCGTTCCCCCGGATCTGGCGCTCAAGGCGCTGGAGACTTTCAAGGGCATCAAGAGGCGGCTGGAGTTGCGCGGGGAAGTTGGCGGGATTTCCGTCTATGACGACTTTGCCCACCATCCGACGGCGATTGCGGCGACCATCGCCGGCCTGCGTGGGGCATCGGGAGTCGGGCGAATTCTTGCCGTGCTTGAGCCTCGCTCGAACACCATGAAACTGGGCATCATGAAGGCGCAGTTGCCGGCCAGCCTCGATGGAGCCGATATTGTTTTCTGTTATGCGAACAATCTTGGCTGGGATGCGGCGGCAGCGCTGGCGCCGATGGGCGGCAAGGCCAGGGTGTTCGAGAGTCTGACGGCGCTGGTCGCGGCGGTTGCCGGGCAGGCGAGGCCGGAAGACCGCATCCTGGTGATGAGCAACGGCAGTTTCGGGGGAGTCCATGAGCTGTTGCTGGCCGAGTTGGCCAAATCCCTGGCCGAATAATAAACACAACAAATATATGAATTCAAATTACCAGGCTTTAAAGCAGTTGATGATCGCGCCGTCATGTGATAAATTCCCGCAGCCTTGATTTGCAAGGCAACAAAGCCATTAGGGACTAGTCATAGGGC
>CAIYYX010000130.1 GCA_903930535.1 uncultured Sterolibacterium sp.
CGCCGGCGGCACTTCCACGACATAGCAGCCCCACTTGCCCTCGGTTCCGTACAATTGAATGAAGTGGCCGCGACCGCCCATGCGCTTCCAGGGGAAGAGCGGCAGATCCTGCACCTTCCTGATGCCGATGCCGCGAAACACCGGTATGCCCTCTTCCTCCATGAAGGCGTCGTAGGGCGTGGGCTGCTTGCTGAACTTGCCGAAGCCGGCCTTCTTGTTGCCCGCCGGTTCATGCCAGTGGCTGCGGTCTTTGTCGTGCGGCATCATCTAACTCCTGAGATTCTAGTGCGCTATTTATTGAGAAACAGCCTGCTCCACAGCTTTTCCCATTTCTCGGACTCATCGAGCACCGTGACCGAGTCGACCATGACGTAGGGAAAATTATTCAGGCTGCTTTTGACCTTCAGGCTCGAGGGCACGCGACCCATGGCGTTGAACAGGCCCTGACCCTCGGGCGACAGGACGAAGTCTGCGAACAACAGCGCCGCGTGCGGATGCGGCGCATGCTTGGCCACGCCCAGCCCCTGGGGCCGGCCAACGACCGGTTCGACCGGCAGCCAATCTATCGGTCCGCCCCGCCGTTTCAGAGATTCCGCGTTCGAGTCGTAGGCCGTGAGCGCCACCGGCACTTCGCCCGCGGCCACCATCTCGGCCAGCAGGATGTGGCTCTTCCTGACATCGGGGCGCATCTGTGACAAGCCCTCGAACAACTTCATGCCCCGCTCGCTGCCCAGTTTCTTGATGATGGTGGCCATCCACTCGGAATCTGTCGCTTCGATGCCGATCTTTCCCTTCCACTTCGGGTCGAGAAAACCTTCGTAATGTTTCGGCAGATCCTCGCGTTTGACCTTGCCGGTGTTGTAAGCCACGATGAAATAATTCAGTCTGTCGATCACCCACAGGCGATTGGGCGCGATTGCCGCCGGCGGCAGATCGGCAAAATAGGGGCTATAGAATTCCGACAGCAGCTTTTCCCGCGCAATCATCTCGACTTCGGGGCCGTTGGTCTCGATGACATCGACGACATAGCGCCTGGCCTGCCCTTCGGTGACCACACGCTGCACTACCTTGTCGCTGGTGGCGCGCCACAGTTCGACCTTGATGCGGTACTTGGTTTCGAAGGCGCGGGCCCAGGGCGAAGACTCCTTGGTCGCAAGCGAGGTATAAACGACGACCGTGCCTTCCCGGCGTGCTGCTTCGAGCAGGCGCAAATCGCGGTCGGCGCCGCGGTAAAGGTACATGGCATCACTGCCGCCGGCCGGCTGTGCGACAAGCGGCTGCGAACACAGGGTGAGGGCAAAGGCGCCCAGCAGCATCAGGAGGGTCTGCTTCACATCGAGTGGTTTCATTTTGCGAAACTCATTCTAGGGCGGATTGCATTTTGCCGCAATAAATGAAACGCCGTTCCGTATACGAGAATAGGCTTCACTGCGCAAAGGCAAAGCCATCCGTCGCCGCGATCAGGCCTTGCACAATGCCCGCTGCCGACGAAGCATGGCCGGCATCGGGCACGATCTGCAGCAGGGCTTGCGGCCAGGCGCGGGCCAGATCCCTGGCGGTGACCGGCGGCGTGATGGCATCGTCGCGGCCCTGCACCATGACGCAGGGAATCCCGTGCAGCAATGAGGCATTGGCGATCAACTGGCCCTCTTCAAGAAAGCTGTCGTGCTTGAAATAATGGGCCTCGATGCGGGCCAGCGCCAGCGTCGCCGGATCATCCTCAACGTAGCCGGGCGGTTCTGGATAGCGCGTCGCGAGTCTGTCTTCCCAGGCGCACCAGGCATTGGCTGCGCGCATCTGCAGCGTAACGTCGGCAGAGGTGAGAAGCGCGTGGTAGGCGGCGATCAGGTCCTGCCTTTCGGCAGCGGGGATCGGCGCCAGAAATCTCTCCCAGGCTTGCGGAAAAAGCAGGGAAGCCCCCTCCTGATACAGCCAGCGCAGTTCGCTCTTGCGCGAGGTGAACACCCCGCGCAAGACCATCGCCGCGACGCGCTCCGGATGACTCTGGGCATAGGCGAGTGCCAGCGCCGCCCCCCAGGAGCCACCCAGCAAGACCCAGCGCTCGATGCCGCAATGGCTGCGCAAGCTCTCCATGTCCTTGATGAGGTGCGCGGTGGTATTGGCTTGAAGGCTGGCATGTGGCCGCGAGCGGCCGCAACCGCGCTGATCGAAGAGCACGATCGAATAGCGCTCGGGATCGAACCAGCGCCTGTCCCTCGCAGCGCAAGCACCGCCCGGTCCGCCGTGGAGAAACAAGGCGGGCGTGCCTTGTGGATTGCCGCATCTCTCCCAGTAGATCTGATGGCCGCAGTCGTCGCCATCACCAACCCTCAGTGTGCCGCTGGCATAAGGCTCGATCGCCGGGTACAGGGTCGGTGCACGCTGCCGGCTGCGTGCCGCGTCCAAGCGCTGCAAGGCCGCGTTCACGCCGCCGCCCTGCCTAATGCCGTCGATGTCGGAAACACCAGCGACTTGATCACCACGGGGACCGCGCCAGAAGTGTCGAGAATTGCGCCGATGTCGATGAAGTCGAAAGCCTTCAGGGCGATGCCGTCGATCGAGACGATGGCATTGGCCAGCCGCAATTCCTGCCCGCAGTGGATGCCGATCAGGCCGCCGATGTCGCCGTCTCCGACGAGAATCAGCGGCAGGCCCTGGGCCAGCAAGTTCTCAAGCCCGGCACTGACGCCGCGACAAAAGGCGTCCAGGCGTGCGAAGGTGGCCGAGCCCTGCCAGCGGTAGCAGACCGCGACTGCCTGAACCCCCTCCTCCAGATCGAAGTGCCGCAGGCCTATTCGCACCGCGGCCGCGATCTGAGCGGAATCCAGCGTGTCCGCCGCGAGGGGCAGATCGGGCGTGATCACCGCGATGTTCTTCAGCGGCAGGATGTCCTGGGGCGAGACATAAATCGTGCTGCCGGAAACCTGTATTGTGTATTGCGAGGCGCCGACCACGGTGGCGCGTATGCCTTGCTCAGGCTGCTCGATGCGCGGTCCCCAGCTACGGATGCGGGCCAGCACGGCTCGGGCCAGTTGCGGTCCGAGATCGCCAAAGGCTTCGGTCTGCAAATCATAGATGTATTCCGAGACGCCTCCCGAGAAGGTGATGACATCCGGAGCCCTTTCATTCTTCAGGGGATCGAGCCTGAGCAGCGCCGCCGCCGCCGGGGCCAGTTCGTTCTGTTGCACGATGGCGAACAACTGATCGGCCATGAGCCCGACCATTCTGTCGAGGCCTTCCGGATCCGGCACGACGCCCAGTTCGAGGATGAGGCCGACATCCGCCGCGAAGGAATAACCAGCCGTCTCTATGCGCGCCACCCGCCCGCCGGCATCGAAGGAAACGATGCGCGCGCCGATATCTGCGGCGGTGACATCCACCACTTCCCCGGCTTCGCATACCGCAATCTTCGAGGTGCCGCCGCCGATATCGATATTCATGATCCGCGCCGTCTCGCGGATGGAGCGTGCCGCGGCGCCGGAACCGAAGGCCGCCAGCGAGGTTTCCAGGGCATCGCCGGCGCTCACCGCAACGAACTTGCCGGCCTGTGCCGCGAACAAATCGCCGATCGCCCGCGCATTGCTGCGCCGGACCGCGACGCCGGTGAGGATCAGCGCACCAGTATCGATATTCAAGGGATCGATCGCAGCCAGCGCGTATTGCCGGTCGATGAAACTGCCCAGAGCCGCGGCATCGATGCTCATGTCGGCTGCGTAAGGGGTCAGTAGCACCTCGGATTCGTGCAGCACCTCGCGCTCGGAGACGATGTAGCGACTGTCCAGGCGTTCCAGGACGATGCGTGAAAAGACCAGATGGGAAGTGGACGAGCCGATGTCGACCCCGACGCTGGTGAGGCGGATCTCGTCCTCTTCCTCGAGGCTACGCCTGACGTTGCTGAAAAAAACCCTGCCGCCCGCGTTGTCGGTCACTTCATCGCTCATAGACAGACCAGCCGATTATTTGGCGACAGGCGGAAGATACCAGGCAGGATCCATTCGGCTGGGCACGCCGTTCTGTTTCAGGGTCGTCTCATACTCATTGCGGATGTAGGGGTCTTCCATCCAGTAGGGAATCGAGGTGCCGCCTTCTGTGATGTCCATGCCGGTGTAGTCGATATGCTTTTCCCCAGGCGGTCCGGGATCGCGCCCGGGATTGTGCGGACCGAACCAGGCAGTGAGGCGAAGCGGCTCAGCCGAGACGCTGAAGTGCTGGTGATACCAGCGTGCGCCGCCGGGCGCAGCCGTCACGAGGCCAACCGGCTCGTAATCGACGCGCCGCACCTCTTCGCCGTGCCCGTCCTTCCAGGGATTGACGCCGAGCTTTTCCGGCCAGGTGTAGGTATAGCCAGCGCCCTTCAGGCAGATCAGGACAGCCGCCGAGGTGTGGGCGTGGCCCTTGGAATAGCGGCCGTTCTCGTGCTGGCCGATCCAGAAGTAAAAGCAGTTATTGGTCATGAACGGCTCGACGCGGCGGAAGCCGGGCGAGCGCCTGTTATCCAGCGGCAGGTCGCAATTCATCGCATCCGGAATCAGATTGGTGCGGCGCATCGCCAGGCCGCGGACCGGGTCGGCTTCGATCTCGTCCTTCGGCTTGAAGAAGTCGTCGGCGCCGCTGAAGCGGTCGTGAAACACGAAGGGATTATTGAATACCGCGCCG
>CAIYYX010000131.1 GCA_903930535.1 uncultured Sterolibacterium sp.
AAGTGTTTCACCGCGGCGCACGCATTGCCAGCCATGTTCGCAACGACGCCCGTGGCCGGCACACCACCGTGGATGCCCACATGCCGCCGGCCCATCAGGCCGTCCAGGGCTGGAATGCCCCTCGACTGCTCGAATGGGCCGGGCGCATCGGGCCGCATGCGAAAGCTGTCGTCGACTCCATCTTGCATCAGCGCCGACATCCGCAACAGGGCTACCGGTCTTGCCTGGGCATCCTGCGCTTCGGAAAGACCCTCGGTGACGACCGCCTGGAAGCCGCCTGCGAGCGGGCTATCGCGATCGGGGCAACGTCCTATAGCAGTATCAAATCGATCTTGAAGAATGGACTCGACAAAAAGCGCGCGAGCGCCACAGCCCAGACCTGTTTGCCCCTGGAGCACGCAAATTTGCGTGGTCCCCGTTACTACCACTGAAGGAGCTTTGCTATGTTGAACCATCCGACCGTCGATAAACTTCACCAACTCCGCCTATCCGGCATGGCCCGCGCCTTGGCCAGCCAGATCCAAAGTTCCGAGATTGGCCAACTGTCGTTCGACGAGCGCTTCGGGCTGATCGTCGACAGCGAGGCCGCCGAACGCGAGTCTCGGCAGAATACGGCCCGTCTAAAACGGGCCAAGCTAAAGCAGGCCGCAACGCCAGAGGATGTCGATTACCGGCATCCCCGCGGGCTCGACCGATCGTTGTTCGCCCGCTTGATGACTGGCCGCTGGGTAGATGAACACCAAAACATCCTGATCTGCGGTCCGACCGGCGTCGGCAAAACCTTCCTTGCTTGTGCTCTGGCCAATCAGGCGTGCCGGCAGAACCATTCGGCGCTCTATGTACGTCTAACCCGGCTATTGCCAGCATTGGCGATCGGGCGCGGCGATGGCAGCTACGCGAAGTCACTGGTCAAGATCGCAAATACCGACGTCCTCGTGATTGACGACTGGGGGCTGGCGCCCCTCACCGATGAAAGCCGCCGGGATTTACTGGAGATCTTCGATGACCGCCATGGAACACGTTCCTGCATCATTACCAGTCAACTTCAGGTCAAGCATTGGCATGCTTCGATTGGCGATCCGACCTTGGCAGACGCGATCCTCGATCGCCTGGTACATCAGGCACACACCCTGGATCTCGATGGCGAATCTTTGCGCAAGAAAAGGAAACCAGAATGATCGCCGCGCACTGCCAAACGAGTTACCCACCGCCGCCCGCCAGCCAGCCTGCTATTGAGGGAGCGCAGTCTGCCAGGCGGCCGTGGATAACTCTGCGCCGTGCCCAAAGCCGGTCGCCAGAAAACCAAAAGCATCCATCCCGACGCGACAAAAACTTGACCAGAGGACATCGCTCAGAGTAAAACCCCTTAACCCCGCGTCGCTACGCTCCGACTGTCACTCCGACTGTCCAGGTTCGCGTGGAATGCGTGTCCAGCTTGCCGTGGAATGGCTGTCCAGTTTGCCTGGAATACGCACCTGAGCAGGATCCGACCACGGCGACCTACAGCTTGTCGAAAGGAGCCAACATCGATGCTGCGAAACTAGAATCTCGGTATCACTTGTGCAGGGGGATTGACGGTCTGACGGAATGATCTAAAACTAAAGTAGGAAGGTTATCCCCTTGAGGGATTGCCGGTGT
>CAIYYX010000132.1 GCA_903930535.1 uncultured Sterolibacterium sp.
CAGGCGCGGTGGAGCGGGTGCGGCCGAAGATGATGACGGTGGTGGCGATCATGGCCGGCCTCCTGCCCATCATGTGGAGTCGCGGCGCTGGTTCGGAAGTGATGAGCCGCATCGCCGCGCCGATGATAGGCGGCATGATCTCATCGACCCTTCTGACCCTGATAGTGATCCCGGCGATTTATGCATTTGTCAAGGAAAGATCGCTTGGAATTAGACAGTAGCAGGGATCGGGCTTGGCATTGATGGGTTATCAGGGAGTCGCTTCATGGCGCAGAAAATTTCTCCGCATGAGGATATACACTGCGGCTACTGTGGCGCAGAAATTTCCGGCAAGCTCTGCGTCCTGCGCGGCAAGACTTATTTCTGCGAATCCTGCCTGCTCGAGCTGCCGCCGCTGGCGGCGCCGACGGCCGAGGATAGCGCGCTCTACGCGCGCTTCGCCGAGGTTCTGACGCAGGCGCTCGATTTGCGCGAGCACGAGACGGGCCTGCATTCGAAACGCGTTGCCTGCCATACCCAGATCCTGGCGCGCCGCATGACGGCCGATCCGGCGTGGCTGCACCAGATCTATTGGGGGGCACTGCTCCACGACATTGGCAAGGTCGGTGTTCCGGATGCCATCTTGTTGAAGCAGGATGCCCTCGACGGCGATGAGTGGGATGTCATGCGCCGCCATCCCGAAGACGGTCATCATCTGGTCAGATCGCTTGCCGGCCTGCACGAAGCGGCCGAACTCGTTTTTGCCCACGAGGAGCGTTTCGACGGCTCCGGCTATCCCCGTGGCTTGTGCGGCGAGGAAATACCGCTGGGCGCGCGGCTGTTCGCGGTCATCGATACCCTGGACGCGATCACTTCCGACCGCTCCTGTCGCAAGGCCAGGTCCTTCGCCGCCGCCAGGGAGGAAATCGTGAGCATGGCAGGCAAGCAGTTCGATCCTCTTGCCGTGGAGGCTTTTCTCGCCGAGGAAGCCAGCTTGCGCGAAATGGTGGCCCTCAAATGCGGTTAGGGAAACGCTGATCAAGTCCGTCTGACGAAGTTGTACCTGATCAGCGTTTCCCTAGTGGCCGTAGTTGTCGGAGCGACTGATTCGCCCATCTTTCTCCGCCTTGCTTTAACATATCGGAATCAGTCGGCAGGGCAGAGCGGACAATGATTTATTGGGAGCAGTGAGATGACGATCAAAACAGTTGGAATCATCGGTGCCGGCACCATGGGCAATGGCATTGCCCAGGCCTGTGCCGTGGCGGGCTTTGCCGTGGTGATGGTGGATGTCAGTGATGCCGCAGTCGGGCGCGGGATGGCGACGATCAGCGCCAGCCTGGAGCGCCTCATCAAGAAGGAGAAGATGAGTGCCGCCGACCGGGATGCGGTACTGGCGCGCATCAGGGGAAGCACCCAGCAGGCCGATCTCAAGGCATGCGAAATCGTCATCGAGGCGGCAACCGAGAATCTCGAGCTCAAGATCAAACTGCTCAAGGCGGTCGCCGCCCTGGTCGGGCCGGAGGTGATTCTTGCCAGCAACACTTCTTCCATTTCCATCACCAGGCTGGCAGTTGAGACCGGGCGCGCCGACAAGTTCATCGGCATGCACTTCTTCAATCCTGTGCCCCTGATGGCCTTGGTCGAGCTGATTCGCGGCCTGCAGACCTCGGACGAAACCCACGGCAAGGTCGAGGCCCTGGCCAGGAAGCTCGGCAAGACGCCCATCACCGTCAAGAACAACCCCGGCTTCGTGGTCAACCGCATTCTCTGTCCGATGATTAACGAGGCGATCTTCGCCCTGGCCGAGGGGCTGGCGACGGCTGAGGAAATCGATACCGGCATGAAGCTCGGCTGCAACCACCCGATAGGGCCGTTGGCACTGGCCGACATGATAGGGCTGGACACCCTGCTGGCGGTGATGGGGGTGTTTTACGAAGGTTTCAACGACTCCAAATACCGCCCTGCGCCGCTGCTCAAGGAAATGGTCGACGCCGGCTTCCTGGGGCGAAAGACGGGACGCGGGTTTTACAACTACCCTTGATCGGAAGCCGAAGCGACGTCTGCCGTCGCGACCGCACAGGGCGGGGTCGCCTGCGGCAGGCCCCGCCATGGATTATTCCGGCAAGACCCAATAGAATCCGTCCTTCATGACCCATCCATCCGCCGACAGCCGCTCCTCTTTTTCCATGGTCGCGCTCGCGCTCGCGCGCCCGTACACCTTCATCGTGATGGCGATGCTGATCGTGCTCGCCACGCCCTTCGCCCTGCGCAACATGGCGACCGATATCTTCCCGGAGATCAACATTCCGGTGATCAGCGTCATCTGGAGCTACAACGGTTTGTCGGCGCAGGAGATGGGACAGCGCATCGCCGGCCAGACAGAGCGGGGGCTCACCACCACGGTCAGCGACATCGAACATATCGAATCGCAGTCGCTCGCCGGCGTCACCGTCATCAAGGTCTTCTTCCAGCCCACGGCAAACATCCAGACCGCCATTGCGCAGGTGGTGGCTTCGGTGCAGCCGCAAGTGCGCCAGCTGCCCCCGGGCATCACGCCGCCCCTGGTGATCAAGTATTCTGCCTCCAGCATTCCGGTGATGCAGCTCGCCTTGTCCAGCCCGACGCTGCCCGAGCAGGCCGTGTTCGATGCGGCGGTCAATCAGTTGCGGCCGCAACTCATCACCATACCGGGTGTGGCCATTCCCTTCCCCTATGGCGGCAAGATCCGCCTGATCTCGGTCGATCTCGACATCCAGGCGCTGCAGGCGCGCAATCTCTCGCCCGCCGACGTGGTTAATGCAGTCAATACACAGAACCTGATCCTGCCCTCGGGCACAGCCAAGTTCGGCAATACCGAATACAACATCAAGATGAACGGCTCGACCGACGAGATCAAGGGGCTGAACGACCTGCCGGTGAGGACGAGCGGCGGCGCGACCACTTATCTGCGCGATGTTGCCTATGTGCGCGACGGATTCTCGCCGCAGACCAATGTGGTGCGTCAGGACGGCGAGCGCGGCGTCTTGCTGTCCATACTGAAAAGCGGCGGCGCCTCGACGCTGGATATCGTCGCCAACCTGCGCGCGCTGCTGCCGCGCGCTTCGCAACTCCTGCCCAGCGAAATCAAGATCGCGCCGCTGTTCGACCAGTCCGTGTTCGTCAAGGCGGCGGTAGAGGGCGTGATCGTCGAAGCGCTGATCGCAGCCGGCCTGACCGCGGCGATGGTGCTCCTGTTCCTGGGCAACTGGCGCAGCACCCTGATCATCGCCCTGACTATACCGCTTTCCATCCTGGCCTCCGTCCTGGTGCTGCATATGCTGGGCGAGTCCCTGAATCTCATGACTCTGGGTGGTATGGCGCTTTCAGTCGGCATCCTGGTCGACCAGGCCATCGTCACCATAGAGAACATCGAGAGGCATCTGCACATGGGTACCGGTCTGCACCAGGCCATCATGGTCGGCGCCGGCGAGATCGGCGTGCCGGCCTTTGTCTCGACGCTGTGTATCTGCATCGTATTCGTGCCGATGTTCTTCCTCTCCGGCGTCGCCCGCTTCCTGTTCGTGCCCATGGCCGAGGCCGTGGTGTTCGCCATGATCGCCTCGTATATCCTCTCGCGCACCTTCGTGCCGACGATGGTGATGCTCTTGATGGGGAGCGCTCAGTTGGGTACCCAGGTCGGCACGACATCTTCGCAAAGCCTGTTGCAAAGACTCTATCGCAGCTTCGACCAGCGCTTCGAGCATGTGCGGCGCGCCTATGCGCTGACTTTGTCCGTGCTGCTCGCCAAGCGCAGCGTCTTCGCCGGACTCTTCCTCGCCTTTTGCCTGTTGTCCTGCCTGCTCTATCCCGTGCTGGGCAGGGATTTTTTCCCCAGCGTCGATGCCGGGCAAATCCGCCTGCACATGCGCGTGGCTACCGGCACGCGCATCGAGGAGACCGTGCGCATCGCCGACAAGGTCGAGACGGCCATTCGCGAAATGGTGCCGCCCGACCAGCTCGAAACCATTCTCGACAACATAGGCGTTCCCAACAGCGGCATCAATCTCTCCTACAGCAATGCCGGAACCATTGGCACCCTGGATGGAGAGATCCTGATGTCTTTACGCTCCGGGCACCGACCGACCGAGGAATTCGTGACGCTCTTGCGCAGTGAGCTGCCGCAACGTTTCCCCGGCGTCGAGTTCTTTTTCCAGCCGGCGGACATCGTCACCCAGATCCTCAATTTCGGCCTGCCCGCCGCCATCGATGTGCAGTTCTCGGGCCCGGCCATGGCACAGAACGCCGCATTGGCAGGAGAACTGGCAAAATCGCTGCGCACGATTCCCGGCGCCGTCGATGTCCATGTGCACCAGCGCCGCGACAATCCCGCGGTGGATCTGCAAATGGACCGCACCCGCTTGCAGCAAGTCGGCCTGACGGCATTCAACGTCGGACAGAATGTACTCGTCGCCCTGTCTGGCAGCTCGCAGACCGCACCCGCCTTCTGGCTCAATCCGCAAAACGGCGTGGTCTACAATGTGGCGATACAGGCACCGCAGTATCGCGTCAATTCGCTCGATTCCCTGCTCAACATACCCATCGGCGTGAGCGGGCCGGCAAGCGTCTCGGCAAATAACACCACCCAGCTCCTGGGCAATCTGGTGGAGGCAAAGCCAGGGCAAAGCCTCGCAGTGGTTTCGCGCTACAACATCTCGCCGGCCATCGATGTCTATGTCAGCGTCCAGGGGACCGATCTGGCCAATGTCGCCGGGCGGGTTGAAGAACAGATAGAAGCAATCCGTTCCCGTCTGCCGCGCGGCAGCCAGGTCACGATGCGCGGCCAGGTGCAGACCATGCAGGCCTCCTTCATCGGCCTCTCGGTAGGCCTCGTGATGGCCATCGTCCTCGTATACCTCCTGGTCGTGGTCAATTTCCAGTCCTGGGTCGATGCCGCGGTGATCATCGCCGGACTGCCGGCCGCGCTCGCGGGCATCGCCTGGATGCTTTTCATCACCGGCACCACGCTCTCGGTGCCGGCGCTCACCGGTGCGATCATGACCATGGGCGTGGCCACGGCAAACAGCATCCTCCTGATATCCTTCGCCCGCGACCGCCAGGCGGAGGGCGTTTCCGCCCTGTCGGCGGCGCTGGAAGCGGGTGCGACGCGCATCCGGCCGGTCTTGATGACGGCGCTGGCCATGATCATAGGCATGATACCGATGGCGCTGGGACTGGGTGAAGGCGCCGAACAGAACGCGCCGCTCGGGCGCGCCGTCATCGGCGGTCTGCTGTTCGCGACCGTCTCGACGCTGTTCTTCGTTCCCGTGGTATTCGCCGAAGTCCATCAGAGATTGGCTAGACGCGCAGCTGCCAAACAAGCGGCGAGACAAGCCGCAGCAGTTATCAGCGGTACACAGCAGGAGACCTGAACAATGTCCGAAGAACGTCATTCCGAGATAGGCATCCACCTCATTGACCCCGAAGATGTGGGAGAGCTCCTGAGACGCCGCCAGATCGTTCGCCGCGCTGGTATCGCCACCATCGCCGTGCTGGTGCTGCTTGCACTCGGCGCGGGGCGCACGGTGTGGAGTCGAATGGCGAATGCCAAGGTGCTCGAGGAGGGCAGCTCTGAGCGCGGCAAGCAGTATGTGAAGGTCGCCCAGCCCAGGGCTTCAGGCCCCGGCCAGACTCTGGTGCTGCCTGGCACCCTGCAAGGCTTCGTCCAGTCGCCTATCTCGGCGCGGGCAAGCGGCTACCTCGCGCACTGGTACAAGGACATCGGCAGCCGCGTGAACCAGGGCGAGCTCTTGGCCGAGATTGAAACGCCGGAAATCGACCAGCAACTCACGCAAGGCATCGCCGCGCGCGAGCAGGCGGCATCGAGCCTGGCGCTGGCCAAGAGCAGCATGGAGCGCTGGGAAGCGCTGCGCAAGAAGGACGCAGTCTCCCAGCAGGAACTCGACGAGCGGCGCAGCAACGAGGCGCAGGCGCGCGCCAATCTCGCTGCCGCTGATGCCAATGTCGAGCGCCTGCGTCAACTGAAGAGTTTCAAGCGCGTGCTCGCACCTTTCTCCGGGGTGATCACGCGCCGCAACGTGGACATCGGCGATCTGATAGACGCA
This sequence comes from uncultured Sterolibacterium sp., assembly GCA_903930535.1. Lineage (GTDB taxonomy): Bacteria > Pseudomonadota > Gammaproteobacteria > Burkholderiales > Rhodocyclaceae > CAIYYX01. The sequence continues at coordinate 6,084 of CAIYYX010000132.1, forward strand.
GGAGGCGGCAGCGGCAGAACCCTTTTCCTGCTGACCCAGACCGACCCGTTGCGCATCTACGTCAATGTGCCGCAGTCCTACTCGCAACTCATCAAGCCCGGACAGAAAGTCAGCGTGACCCAGACGGAACTGCGCGGCAGGACCTTCCACGGCGAAATCGCCCGCACCGCCGCCTCCATCGACGCCACCACGCGCACCATGCAGATCGAGGTGACGCTTCCCAACAAGGATGGGGCACTGCTGCCCGGCGCCTATGTGCAGGTGTCCTTGCCGCTGCAGTCGAATCAGGCCTTGATGATTCCCACCAACACCCTGATGTTTCGCAGCGAAGGCATGAGAGTCGCCGTGGTCGATGCAAAGGGCCGCGTCGGGCTGCGCACCATCCTCATCGGCCGCAACTATGGCGAGAGCGTCGAGGTGCAAGACGGCGTCAGCACCCAGGACAGGCTGGTGCTCAATCCTTCCGATTCGATCGCCGAAGGAGACCTCGTCAATGTCGCTGCGGCAGAGGACAAGCCCAAGTGACTCGCTGCAGCCTCTTGAGTTTGTTGCCGGCGCTGTTGCCAATGCTGCTGGCTGGCTGCGCCGCAGGCCCGGAGTATAAGAAACCTGCCCTCGACATGCCCGCCGCCTGGCAGACAGACTCACCCTGGCGCCTGAGCGCACCGAAAGACGATGCGGCCAAAGGGCCGTGGTGGCAGCGCTTCGGCGATCCGCAACTCGACGCCCTGGAAGAAAAGGCGCTCGCAAACAGCCCGACGCTGGCTTTGGCCAGTGCGCGGCGGGCACAGGCGGAAGCGGTTCTGGCAGGCGCCAGCGCCGGTCTCTATCCGCAAGCGGCTCTCGGCGTCCGCGATGCGCGGGCGCGGATCTCCGCCAATAGGCCGCTGAACAACAACTCCACCCCGCAATTTACCACCACCCAGAGCGACTACACCGTGGTGCTCACGGCCAGCTACGAGGCAGATCTCTCCGGCCGGGTGCAGCGCACGATAGAGGGCGCAAAGGCATCGGCCGAACAGTCCAGGGCGGATTTCGAAAACATTCGCCTCCTGCTCACCGCGGATCTTGCGACCGCCTATTTCAATCTGCGCGCGCTCGATATCGAACTTGACGTGCTCGCGCGTTCCCTCGGCCTGCAAAGGCGCTCGCTTGCCCTGGCGGCTGCACGCCATGACCTGGGCGCTACCTCCGGCCTGGATGTCGCACAGCAGCAGGCGCTGCTCGACAGCACCCTGACGCAGGTCGACCTCTTGCAGAGGCAGCGCGCCCAGTTCGAACACGCGACCGCCACCCTGACCGGAACCCCTGCGCCCTCATTCGCCTTGGCTGCGCAGGTCAAGACCCTGACGCCGCCTGCGGTGCCCATCGGCGTGCCCTCCGATGTCCTGGAACGGCGTCCGGATGTCGCCTCCGCAGAGCGCGCGATGGCCGTAGCCAATGCGCAGGTCGGGGTCGCCAGCGCAGCGTTCTATCCCAGCATTTTCCTCGGTGCATCCTTCGGCGACGAGAGCCGCATGCTCTCCAGCCTGTTTTCCACCCCGAGCTACATCTGGTCGCTCGGCGTTTCAGTGGCCCAGACCCTGTTCGACGGCGGCCGCATCAGCGCCGGCGTCGACAGCACACGTGCGAACTACGACGCAACCGTCGCCAGCTACCGCAGGGTCGTGCTCACGGCAATGCAGGAGGCCGAGGACGGCATCTCGGGGGCGGCAGCCCTCGAGCGCGCACACATTCAGGCCCAGACCGCGGTGAGAAGCGCCACGCGCGTGCTCGACCTCGCCACCGACCGCTATGAGGGAGGGCTGGCGACTTCCCTGGACGTCATTATTGCCGAACAGGGACTGCTAAACAGCGAGCGCCTTGCCGCCCAAATCCTGGGCCAGCGCCTGCTCACCTCGGTGTTTCTGATCAAGGCTCTGGGCGGAGACGGTTCCTAGCCCCTGCTCTCAGGCATCATGCCTGCCGCCAGGCTTGCGCCCCGGGGGAATCGGGCTAGAATCAGGGCAGGCCAGACTTGGAGGCTGTGTGCGAGGAGTATCGTAGATGTCCGTAGCGAATGCCCTGCTCGAAGAGCCCAGACTCGATACGTTTCCACGTCTTCTGCTGCATCACGCTCGGGTGCGCGGCGAGCGGCCCGCCACGCGCGAGAAGGATCTTGGCATTTGGCAGACCTGGACCTGGTCGCAGCAGGCAGAGGAAGTCCGCGCCCTGGCCTGCGGACTGGCCGAACTGGGCTTCAAGCGCGGCGACCATCTGGCCATCATCGGCGATAACCGCCCCAGGCTTTACTGGGCGATGGCGGCGGCCCAGGCTCTTGGCGGCGTGCCGGTCCCCCTGTACCAGGACGCCGTTGCGGCAGAGATGGCTTTCGTGCTTCAGGATGCCGAGATCAGGTTCGCCATCGTCGAAGACCAGGAACAGGTGGACAAGATGCTGGAGGTCATGGGCCAGTGCCCGGCCCTGAGCCACATCCTCTACGACGATACGCGCGGCCTGCGCCACTATATCCAGACCGAACTCCAGAGCCTCGATGAGGTCATGGAAATGGGCCGCATTCACGACAGGGAGCGGCCGGAATTCCTGGACGGCGAGATTGCACGGGGCGAACCCGGCGACATCAGCGTCATGCTCTACACTTCCGGAACGACCGGCAGGCCCAAGGGCGTCTGCCAGACGCATTTCTCCTTCATCACCGCGGCGAAGAGCGGCTGCGAATTCGACCACCTGGGTCCACAGGACTCCATTCTCTCCTACCTGCCGATGGCCTGGGTCGGCGACCATTTGTTCTCCTACGCCCAGGCCACGGTGGCCGGTTTCACCATCAATTGTCCGGAGTCAGGCGATACGGTGATCACCGATTTGCGCGAGATCGGTCCGACCTATTATTTCGCTCCGCCCAGGGTGTTCGAGAATCTGCTGACGACGGTGATGATACGCATGGAAGACGCAAGCGCCGTAAAGCGCGGCATGTTCGAATACTTCATGGCGGTGGCACGGCGCTGCGGCGCGGAGATTCTCGACGGCAAGCCGGGCGTGTCGGCCATCGACAGGTTGCTCTACGGTCTTGGCAACATTCTCATCTATGGGCCGCTGAGAAACGTCCTGGGCATGAGCCGCATCCGCGTCGCCTATACGGCGGGGGCAGCGATCGGCCCCGACCTCTTCCGCTTCTACCGCTCGATCGGCATCAATCTGAAGCAGCTTTATGGTTCGACGGAAACCTGCGCCGCCGTCTGTCTTCAGCCCGACGGCGAGATCAAGTTCGACAGCGTCGGCAAGCCCGCTCCGGGCGTCGAAGTCAAGATTGCCGGCAATGGCGAGGTGCTGGTGCGCGGACAGATGCTGCTCAGGGAATACTACAAGCTGCCGGCCGACACCGCCGAGGCTATCGACAGCGAGGGCTATTTCCACACCGGGGACGCCGGCTTCTTCGACGAGGACGGCCATCTCAAAATCATCGACCGAGCCAAGGATGTCGGCAAGACGGAGAGCGGCGCCCTGTTCGCGCCGAACTATATCGAGAACAAGCTCAAGTTCTTTTCCTTCATCAAGGAGGCGGTGGCCTTCGGGCAAGGGCGGCCGATGGTCTGCGCCTTCATCAACATAGACATGGGCGCGGTGGGCAACTGGGCCGAGCGGCGCAACATCTCTTATTCGGGCTACACTGACCTGGCGCAGAAGCCGGAGGTGTATGAACTGATCCGGGGTTGCATCGAGAAAGCCAATGCCGAACTGGCGGAAGACCCCGTGCTCAGCGGTTCCCAGGTACATCGCTTCCTGATTCTGCACAAGGAGCTCGATCCTGACGACGACGAACTGACGCGCACGCGCAAGGTCAGGCGCGGCTTTGTCGCCGAAAAATACGCCGTGTTGATTGCGGCGCTCTATTCGGGCAAGGCCTCCCAGTTCATCGAGACCCAGGTCAAGTTCGAGGACGGGCGCAGCGGCATGGTCAGTGCGGAGCTTCTCATCATGGATGCGCGGATCTTTCCTGCGCAGAAAAAGGCAGCCTGAAACCATGGACAAGCGCATCGGCGAAGTCATCCTGAGTTTCCAGAACATTTCGCTGTCATTCGGCGGCGTCAAGGCGCTCACCAGCATCGGTTTCGACGTCCGTGAGCACGAGATCCGGGCCATCATCGGTCCCAATGGCGCGGGCAAGAGTTCCATGTTGAACGTCATCAACGGCGTCTACCACCCGCAGGAAGGGGAGATCGTCTTCCGCGGCAAGACCCGGCGCAACATGAACACCTATGAGTCGGCCAAGAGCGGCATCGCCCGCACCTTCCAGAACATCGCGCTGTTCAAGGGCATGAGCGTGCTGGACAACATCATGACCGGACGCAATCTCAAGATGCGCTCGAACTTCCTGCTCGATGCCATCTATTGGGGGCCGGCGCAGCGCGAGGAGATCGCCCACCGCAAGAAGGTCGAGGAAGTCATCGACTTCCTCGAGATCCAGCATATTCGCAAGACGCCGGTCGGGCGATTGCCCTACGGTTTGCAAAAACGTGTGGAGCTCGGCCGCGCGCTCGCCGCCGAACCTTCCATCCTGCTCCTGGACGAGCCCATGGCCGGCATGAACGTCGAGGAGAAGCAGGACATGTGTCGCTTCATCCTCGATGTCAATGACCAGTTGGGCACCACCATCGTCCTGATCGAGCACGACATGGGCGTGGTGATGGATATTTCCGACCGGGTCGTGGTGCTCGATTACGGCAAGAAGATCGCCGACGGGACGCCCGACGAAGTGCGCGCCAATCAGGATGTCATCGACGCCTATCTGGGGGTAGCTCACTGATGCAATTCTTCTTCGAAGTCCTCATCGCAGGCTTGCTCTCGGGCGTGATGTACTCGCTGGTGGCGCTGGGCTATGTGCTGATCTACAAGGCCTCCGGGGTGTTCAACTTTGCCCAGGGGGCGATGGTGTTTTTTGCCGCCCTGACCGCGGTGGGCCTGCACGATCTCGGGCTTTCCCTGTGGCTCTCGGTGCCGCTCACCATGGTGGCGATGATCGTCCTGGGACTGGCGACGGAGAGAATCGTGCTGCGGCCCCTGGTGGCGCAGGCCGAGATCACCCTGTTCATGGCGACCATAGGCCTGACCTTTTTCATCGAGGGTCTGGCGCAGGCGATCTGGGGCGCCAGCGTTCGCGGCCTGGAACTGGGGATCGCGGATGTGCCCCTTGAGTGGCTGCTCGATGTCGTGGGCATGGCCATTTCGCAGTTCGATCTGATCGCCGCGGGCATCGCGGCGGCACTGGTGGCGGCGCTGGCGATTTTCTTCTCCAAGACCAAGATTGGCCGGGCGCTGCGCGCGGTCGCCGACGACCACCAGGCCGCATTGTCCGTCGGCATTCCGCTGCACCACATCTGGGGCGTGGTGTGGGCGGTGGCGGGATTCGTGGCGCTGGTCGCGGGTCTGCTTTGGGGCGCGCGGAACGGTGTGCAGTTCGCGCTGACCTTCGTCGCCCTGAAGGCCCTGCCGGTGCTTATCCTCGGCGGCTTCACCAGCGTCCCCGGTGCGATCGTCGGCGGCCTGATCATCGGCGCTTCGGAGAAACTGGCCGAAGTCTACGTGCCTTCGCTGCTGCAGAGACTCTTCGACACCCAGATGAACCTGGGTGGCATAGAAGGCTGGTTCCCTTATGTCCTGGCGCTCCTTTTCCTTCTCGTCAGGCCTGAAGGACTATTTGGGGAACGTATCATTCGACGCATTTAAAGGACCCACATGTTCTACAGGGAAGCAGGACAGTTCAAGGCGACATACGAGGAAGACAGCCGGATTTTTACCATCCGGCAGGACAGGATGGTCGTCGCCTTCATCTTGGTTTTCGCCTTTCTCGGGGTGCCGCTCCTGGCCTCGATAGGGTTTGTTTCCAACTATACATTTACCGCCATCCTCACTCCCTTCCTGATTTTTTCCCTGGCCGCCCTGGGCCTGAACATCCTCACCGGCTATGCCGGCCA